>CALCYP010000001.1 GCA_937906635.1 uncultured bacterium
ACCCCGGGGTTCTTCCATCAACATCGATAACCCCGGGGTCAACTTTCCGAGCAACGAAAAAGACGACCATGAGGCCGTCAATTCCGAGAAAGTCGCCTTAGGCACCAACACCGTTCGGTCTCTTTCCCTCTGGATATATATAGTATACTAATTTTTTTTTAAATTGCAAATCTTTTAGCATTTTTTATTGTTCTTTTATTTTTCTATTTTTGGTTTTAGGTTGGATAAAATATTTATGTACTTGCTATCTATTCTTCTCAACAATGCAGAGGACCGTTTTCTATTTGGAAGTAATAGCTTTTCAAATCTTCTTTCTTGGATAAGAAAATCTACAAGTATTTTAAAATCTCCATCTCATGTAACTAGTAAAATATTCTCAAAATTACTAGGCTCTTTTATCAAACATTTCATAGCTCAAAATATCATATCACTATCCACATTTCATTTTTTGTTGCTTAATGCTTGGACAGTTTGCTGTTTAAAAACTAATGTAAATCAAGCATTTTGAATAGTATTATACAAGTTATTGTTTTGTGGGTCTTGAAAACCAATATAATAAAAAGCTTTTGTTACATGATATTTATTCTTTAGATATATCATAAACTTATTTAAATCAATATTCCATCCATCAGCAGTCACTCAGAGATGAAGATTTTGTCAATCTATAAACGCATAATTTCACATTAGTGTACCTTACAAATAAAAACACAAAGAAAATATATCCAAATCCTATATAATTTCAAGAGGAATTTTGACAAAAAACAAAAATCAATCAAGCAACAAAAAAAGACCCACTCTCGTGAGTCTTCCCTGCTCTGTGGCAACCTCTCCACCACTTCGTGGTCCCCCTCTCCTATCAGAGAGGAAATTCGCTCCCACGCATAGCGTGGTAAACCTGATAGGTTTATGCCGCAAGGCGGTAGGAGCTCCCCGATGAAATCGGGGTGAGAGGTCAGAAAAAAAACTACTTTATGGAGCTTCCCTAAAATATAGTTTATATTGAAAAAAAGATTTGCATTTAATTTTTTTTTGATTATAATGTTTGTGTTGGAGTAAGTCCCTATACGTCGATTACCGTAAAGGTAGTCCATTCCAATTATCGGAATCGTGGTACGTATAGGGTTTCCTTTTATTTAAAAAATTTGTTTTTCTAAAATAATCTTATTTTTTATAACGGAATATAAACTAAGATCATCAAACTCATATTTTTGATGTATTGCGAAAGAAATTGCATCCACGACTTCAAGTCATTTTGCCTGATTTGGGTTGGCTATTTTAAAATCAATTTGAAGTAAATTATGCTTTTTTGATTTTAAATATTCGAGAAATTTATTATTCAAATTTTTACTGGTCTCCCTACGAGATGCGATGAATAACAATTTTTCTCAATGTGAAAACAAATTTTTCTGCTGACATATCTCCAATAGGTGTCCAACTAAAAAATTATAGAGATCGTGAATATTGTTTTTTAAATTATATGGGATATTATCTTTATTTACAATTATACTCATTGAAACTATCTCCCTGCGTGATACTAAATCCAGACATCTTTTTACCACATTTTTTGAGAGATTGTTGGAATGAAAAAACGATCAATAAATTTTTGTCTTTCTTCAGTTTGCTCGTCTACGGACATGCTTCATAACTATTTCACAATCTTTCTCGCTCTTTGACATCAAAAAAGTAACTATAAAATATTTAGAACATAGTCATCTTCAACTAAATCACAAATCTCAACTCTCATCCATATAAATATAAGCCATTTTCAGTATTTATTTTTAAATTTCCAGAAAATAGTATATTAATATTAGTCAAAAATCAATTGATTTTTTAAAAATAAAAAAACAGCCCAATCGCTGTCTTGACTCAATATTTTAATTATTTTCTTTTTTTGTTTTTTTTCCTATTATTGTGACCGTTTAATCTTTTTTGTTCTTGAGTCTGTAAATGTGCCACTTGTTTGTATTTATTTACTAAATCTATTGGTTGCTGTGATGGTGTAACAAAACTTATTAATGTATTTCAATTTCTTTTACTCATAGCGAAATCTCACTGAGAAAGAATATCCATACCTATCAATACATCAAATCATTGATTATCTAATGGTCATTCTGTCACAAATATAGCATCACTAATAAAATTATCAGGTAATTTTAGCTTTGTCAGATACTTATTTACGATATGACTTCATCATGCAGTAGAAATTTCTGATTTTCAGACACTAATGAGTCATAATCTATCTGCTATCCTTTTTGAAATCATACAACATGTGGCTCATGTATCGATTAATCATTTAACACTTTCACTCTCTTTTTGAAAATAAGGGTCTATTAGGTTAATATCTATCAATAATTTTCTCTGTATTCATTGGTACTCTGTCGAAAATCAACGTATAATATCGCTATTCATTTGTATTTAATTTAGCTGATAAACTCAATGAAAATTAATTACCTCTAAATTTTGTTCACATTTTTGTAATAAAAACTTTCATAATCAAATATTTTTACATCAATATATATATGCATCGTCTATTTTATCAAAGTGATTTACAAGCTTTTCATCTGATATAATTAAAAACTGTCAAGGATATTTCTTGTAAATATCTTGATAATTTTTTTCATATCGATTATAGTTTTTTTCTATTGTATCATTACTTGTGGTCATTTCTATATATGGGGATATAAATACACTATATATTATAACAAAAAAATATTGTATTGCAAGAGATTTTAAGATTTTTTTTGACAAAGAAAAAATATTGGTTATAATCTAATATTTTTTATTATATAGACAAC
>CALCYP010000002.1 GCA_937906635.1 uncultured bacterium
TTTTTGTTTATTTTCTATATATTCTTTTATTTGTGTTTCGTTTTCCATAATGTATCTAGATTAACTAAAATCTAAATTGTTGTGTTAGGATTCTTTCGATATTTTCATTGTCACATTTGATGCAAAAACTTAATATACTGAGATCATGAATTTTTATCGTTAATAGCCTGATCGTGCATTTCTTTTTGGTACTTTTTTGTGTATCATGCTGCAGCACGTAATCATCAATTTGATCATTGCTGTAAGTCTTTAAACAAAGTTGGCATTTTTTTAGCTCAATCACGACTCAATATTGTATTTCCGCGAAATCAAGCAGTATCCATATCCAAGCATGGTGGTGTTGAATACCTACCCCAATAAAATGGATAATCATCTCATCATTTTTCTTTAAAATCTTCCCTTATTTTATTAGTTAAATTTGCAGTTCTTATTAGTTCAGTTAGTCATTCTTCGTTATGAGGGAAATCTATATCCAATCAATCTCACCTGTCTTTTTCATTGTATTTTAATATTCTCATATTTGTAATATGAGAAAAATCTACTCATACATCTCCTTGTTTTGCTGTACATCATTCTAACTTTATTTTTACTATTTGATTATAAGATTTTATTGTATATACAGTAGGATCATTTTCATCCATTTCTGCCGTTAAATTTCTTCTATCTGAGTCTTCTGATCAATATGAATCCTCTATCTCTTTTATTAATTTATTCAAATACACATGAATTGGTGTAAAATTATCTGGTTGTTTTTCTTGTTCTCAAATACTTTCCCATAAAGATGTTCAGTCTGCTCTTTTTTGGTCGTTTAAATAATTTACAAAAAGGTGTAAATTTGTTCACTTTTTTATTGTCGGACAAATATTATTCATAGTCGATTCATTATCTATAAGACTTCATCAAGTATATCCTGCCAATCATCAACCTACTGTTCATATAGCTGCTCATTTTATTCATGCTCAATATCATCATAACAATCATCAGCCAACTGCTCATACTCATCATAATAGATAAGTCCAAAAACTCGAACCACTTGCACCAATAAATTCAGTTCATTCAAAATTAATATCTCCTCATGTTGTACTTACAGTAAATGGCTTTGGATTGTTTGCTCTTCATTTTAATGCTCTTTTTGCAAAATTCACTATATTTACTGCATGTATTAATTCTTTTCGATTTGAAAATTGAACTTTTCAGATTCCTTCGCCATCTGAAGTATATATTGCTTTCCTTTTATAATCTATTTTTGTTATCTCTCAAAAAGATTCAATTTCAGAAGTATCTTTATTAAAATGTATTCATTCAAAATGAGCTCCAACTTTTCAAAAATTATCCTCCTTATGCACTCAATTATAAACTTCTGCTTCTACAGAAGATAAAGATTCCTCAAAAGTGAGTGACTTTCATAATTTTTCTTTAACCCAAGATTTTATTCTATTCCAATTTTTATAAATTTGAACTCATCAAACAACGGTTCATCCAGCGATAGCTGATCAAATCAAAAATTTTTGCCACCATGGACGATTTGCTCTTCTCTCTGCTCTCTCTTTTCTCCTTTGCTCTCTTCTTTCTTTTCTCAATTGCCTTCTCGTTTTTCAAGTTTCAGTAGTTGATGTCTTTTCTTTATCTTTTCCACCAAAAATTCTTTTTCCTAATTTCCATATTCATGCAGCAATTCATACTCATCACAATGTGCGCAAAATATTTTTTCACGTATTTTCTTTCCATTCTTGCTTACTTGTCAATGCTTCTCGCTGTCTTCATAGCCACTTTTTCTCCTTTCAATCTTTTTGTTCTCAATCTTGTTGTGTCTGTTCTGTACTTTGTGACTGAGTTACAGCTTGATTTAATTCATCAATTGCTAATTTTGTTTGTGCTTCAATTTGTTTTTTTAGGGATTCTTTTTGGGATTTCAAAATATTTACTTTTGATTTTAGTTCGTTTAATTCTTTTTGATCTATAGAGATATTTCTAGAGATTTCCAATGCTTCTAAATCATGCGAGCAATCTAATATTGTACTTTCTATTTCTGCTATTTTCTCATTTTTTTCTTCTAACGATAATTCATTCAATGAATTTTTTAATTGATTTAGTTCGTTTGTAACTTCTTTTATTCTATTTGATATTTCAGTCATAGAAATTTGTTCTTGAACTTCTGGATTTTGTTGTAAATCTGGCATTCGTTTTTTAGTAAAAAGTAAAATACGATAATATTATACTTTTTATTTAATTATATTGCAAAAATTCATACTTCTTAGAAAAAGTATAGCTTGACTTTTGTATAATTACTGATAAAATAAGGAATGGTTAAAATAAATCGGAAGAATCACTATATTATCAGTTTATTTCCTCTAAAACTCAAAAAAATTTATCTATGTCATCAAAATCATTGTAAATGTATGCACTCATTCTGCATGTTCACGGGATATTTAGGCTTTTGTGGATTGGATATGCACAATGTCATCCACAACGAATTGCTATATTTTGTTCAGCGAAAATTTCTCATACATTATTGAAATTTGAATTTTGTGGTATAAAAAATGAAAACACAGCCACTCTATCATCTGTTTTTGGTCAAATTAATTGAACTTTTTTAGCTAATTTATCAAATTTTGGCAAACAATATTTTACAATCTCCTGCTCATGATTTCGAATTGTTTCCATTCATCAAATTGATTCTATATATTCAAGTGCTCTTCAAAGACTTACTGCTCAAATTATATTTGGTGTACCTGCTTCAAATTTGGAAACGGTGGTCGGAAGTTGATAAAAATCTACATCTAAATCTTGAATCGCTCATCATCATGAAATCATTGGTGTTAATTCTTTTATCCAATCTTTTTTGAGATAAGCTCATCAAATTCCAGTATAAGCCATAACTTTGTGTCATGTGAAGACGAAGCAATCACATCAGATTTTTTGGACATCTATTGGCATATTTGGGAAGGATTGGGATCCATCAACTATAAAAAATGTTTTTGGCTTTAATAATGATTTCATTTTTTCTACATCATAAATTTTTCATGTAACATTTGAGACATGTCATATTGAAACTACTTTTACAGTTTCATCATATTTTTTACTAAAATCTTGCCAATCAATTTCAAAATTTTCATCAATTCATAAATATTTCACTTCAAATCAATATTCCTCTGCCAAAAGTTTCCAAGGCATGACATTGGCATGATGCTCTCGGATTCACAACAATACCGAATCTCATTTTCACAAAAATTTTGACTTACACAATGCCTGTGCTACCAAATTTATTGAATATGTAGAATTGTATGAATAAATAATCTCCGATGATTTACAATTTAAAAATTCACCAACTTTTTTTTTAGATTGAAAATAAAATTCTTCGGATTTTTCAGATAAATCATAAGATCATCTGTGAATATTCGCATAATAATTGGAAACAAAATCAGAAACTCAATCTATAACATATTGAGGTTTTTGCGTACTTGATCAATTGTCTAAATAAACTAATCATGGATTGTTTTGAAATATTAGAAAGTCTTTTTTGTAATTCATGGAAAAAAATTTATGAAATAAATTTTTTTAGCTGATAGCCAATAGCTGATAGCTAATGGCAAAAGAGTTCTTTACTATCAGCCATAAGCTAATTTTTATTTACAATTATTTTGTCTCATTGTAATGATCAAAGATCAATAGTTTTTAGAGAATAAAAATCTTTATAATACTGTTTTATCAAATTATAATTTTCTATTTGTCATTCCAAAGAATTTTGATTATTTATATAAATTCTTAATCATGATTTTAGTATAACTACCGTCATTGATGATCATGGCAAATAGACAATCCTATCATAATCAGGGAATGATTCCGCAAAAAAATGCATATCGTGTATAAATTGGTTTTGGCTAATTTCATGGAACAATCAATATAATGAATCAATTCCACTAGTATACTGAGGTAATTCTGCATAAAATATATCTTCTCAAATTTTATTTCCACTAAAAATCTCAAAATTATAATCTCACATCACAGCAAAGAGTCTATCTCAAAGTTTAATTACAATATCTGGCTCATAAAAATCTATCCATACAGCTGCTGAATATGGTGCAGATTTTACAATTTTCATGTTTTTTACCATTGGGAATTCTGATTTGATTTTATTTACAAATGTTTTTCTTTTCAATTTTCAAACTATATAATAATTCTCTCACTTCAAACTTTTTGATATTGCACTATATAAAGTTGGATCATCAAATTTCTCTACACTTTCCCTGCTATATGATAGATTTTGTATGTAATTTTCTTTTTTAAAAAAAGTATTTTTTATCACAAAAAAGATTCAATAAGAAAATATTACAGTCAATATGATAATCCAAAAAGTTTTTACCGAAAAATTTATTTTTGGATAAATTAATTTTACTTTTCTAAAATTATTTTTTATCTTGTGATGTGATGATTTTTTAAATGGTCTTTGTTGAACTAAAGAATTTGCCATATTTTTAACTTAAAACTAGATAATAATACATTATAAATGTCAAAATAAACGAGATAATGACTCCTCACGCTACTTCAATAGGAGTGTGTCAAAGTCTCTCTTTTAATGGTAATCTCTCTTCCCTATTTAAGCTTCCAAGCAAAGCAGCACTCAAGCTGGAACGAATTTCATTGATACATTTTGCTTGTTTCCCAGATTCAAACCTGACATTCATAGCATCATATGCTACAAGTAATGCAAATGCAAAACACACAGCAAAAAGCAAGCTATTGAATCATTCACTCATAAGCACCATCGTAGTTACACTAGTCGTGATTCAAGTATGAAAAGATGGAAATCATCAAGCTGAAAATACACTAGAATAACTAAATTTTTTGATTTTGATGGAATCCATAATTACTTTTATTAGTTGTATCGTAAATCATACTACGACTAATATGAGTAATGGATTTCGTTTAATTCCATCTGCAAAATACTTAGAAAGGCTTTGACTTATAAATTCAAACATACAAAAAAAACACCAGATAAATACATCTAATGTTTCTTTGTAGTGAAATTTTTTATCGTTTCAACATAAATTGCATATTTTCTTATGCAGCATTATCACGCAATAATTCTTCCCTTTCTATATTCTCTTCTTGCGATGTCAATGCAGTTGCTATATTTTTTTCTGTAGTTTCCAACATTTTTTGTTTTACCCTATCTTGCATTAGTTTAACTCAATATTTTTCGTATCGTTTTGCATATGGTCTAACCATTTTTATAAAAGGATATGTGGCTTTTAATTGTGGCACTACTGCACATACTTTTTCAAATATTCATAAATTTTTCCTCAATCTACGAGCATCTTTTTTTATATTTTTCAATAATTCTTTTTCTGGTAATGATTTTGGAGCATCTAATAATCAAAAGCTTACTCATAATCTCATCAATGGAGATGCCATTGTATAAATATTATCTTTTACATCTATTCTTATTTTTAAAGAATTTTTCGAAAATTTTGGTGTCAATGGTCATGTGGTATACCATTTTGCAGATCAATTTACACCAGAAATATTTCCTTCGTAATAATATTTTAATTTTTTATCTTCATCCATATTATCTCGATATTTTTTCAGATTCTGAAAATCTTCGTCCTGCTCAATAGTCTCTATAGTATTTAAAAATAGTTCTTTTTTTTCTTCTTCAGACAAAGTGTCAAATACTTCATTTACCATATTTCATGCACCAAGCACGTTTTCTTCTCATCACATTTTTTATTTTTGTTAAACTATAAATCATCAAGTCAATTTAACAAATCCTCACAATTCTCATTTTGTCTTTCTTGTTCTTCTTTTTCTCTCAGTCTCTGCATATAATCTTTCGCCTTATTAAAATTGTGCAATTCTCATTGTATTTTATCTTGCTGGATACGCTCTACACTATCACAAAAATCTTTGTAAATAGCATTTACTACATTTTCTGGGACTTTTTCCATTATAGAAATCTTTTCATATATTTCTTGTGCTTGAGTATTACCACGATCTTTTAAATTTGTGATAATATTCATTGAAATTTTTAATCTATCATCATATGATTTTGATAAGAATTCTTTCATTTTTTGGTCTACTGTTGCCATTTTTTGTTTTTGTTAACAAATAAACATTAGCTGATAGCTGATAGCCGATAGCTAATAGCTAATAGCAATTGAATTTTTTATTTTTCATATTCTATCAGCTAAAGACTATTAGCTATGAGCTAAGACAATTATAATCAAAATAGATTCATTTGTCAAATTTTTGAGGACTTTTTTGGAAAAGGGAATTATTTAAAAAATTCCCTTTCCATCACAATATTTTACCATTTTTGAGATCATCAAGTGGCTTCTACTGCCCTTTTCCTATCATCTTCATCAATTTTAGCCATAATAGCCTCTGCCCTTGCTTTTATACTATTTAATACACTTATATGATCTTTACTATCTACTAGTGTATCTGCTCATTTTTTATTGTCTCTATACAATTTACTTGTATTCGTGTCGTATTTTAAATCATAGTTTATCTTGTTTCCATTACTTTCCTTACCTTCTACATGAATAGTTAATAAATATGGTCACTCTTGTTTAAATGACATTTTATTATTTATGTAATAATCATTTCCTACTTTTATTTGTCAACTATAATTAAGTTCACTTTGTAATAAATCTCTTAATTGATTTATCAAATCTTGTGTTGATTCTTCTTTAGATTCAGATGTTTCAGGTGTTGTTGGAGTGGTAGGTGTTTCAACTTGCTCTATATTCACGGTTTTCCCTTGTGTTGATTCTTCTACGGATTCAGAAGTTTCAGGTGCGGTAGTAGTAGGTGCTTCAACTTGACCTATATTCACGTGTCCTCCTTGCACTCATCCTCAGTCGGGTTCAGAAGTTTCAGGTGCGGTAATAGTAGGTGCGGTAATAGTAGGTGCTTGCTTGTTCTGATTATTTCTTGGTCTTCTCTGCTCAGGTTTTCTTTTTTCCTTCTTTCTTCATTCTGCTTCAGCTTCCTCTCTTCATTCTGCTTCAGCTACCTTTCTATATTCGTCTTGTATTTTTTGTTCTAATGTACTCAATGTGGTCTTTAAATTCCAATCACGTTCAAAGGTCTTAAATTTTGTAACAGCCTTATTCATATAATCAAACTCTGTTCTACTTGCCGGTGACAAAATTCATTCATACATTAATGCTCAAGAATAGCTATTTAATATATTTCTACCAACTAAAGCCGTAAATCGCGTATTCATTTCACTCCTTAATTTTGTAATATTAGTTCTTAGGAGTGTGGTGGTTTCTGTCGAAATATTAAATTTTACTTGTTCTTCAAGAATTTTATCTATTCTGCTGATATATCTATCTGCTGTGTTAATCGCAGCTTTTGCAGCTCTACCTTGAATATCACGATCTAATGCAGATTCAAATGCTGAATCTAGTGCATTTGAAGTTTCCTGTAAATTAACAGCTTGGACTGGAATTCCATTTAAATTTGTGTCAAGTTGGTTGTTATCAACCTCTGATTTGTTTTCTAATTGTGTCATTTTATTTAAATTAAATTATAAAAGTTGTCTTAATGACAATTTAATTATACACAAAAAAAAAACTTGTCAAATTTTTTGGCACTTTTTTATCGCGGTCAGAACTGGTGTTTCAGACCTTTTTGAAAAAAGTGCATTTTTTGGAAAAAAATTATAAAAATTTTTACTATTTTTCATCTCTTGCAACTATGATGAAATTTTGTATAAGAAAATTATATTTATATATATAAGTATAAATTATGTGAAATTGGATAAAAAACATATTCAGACCTAGGGTAGAACCTATGAACAAAATTTTTATTCACTCAAAAAACATTCTGCATAATTACAATTATTTATGGAGTTTACAGCCATGATCAGCGATTTTCCCTGTCTTGAAGTCTAACGCATATGGACATTGATTAGAACTTGTGACAAAAATTTTGAATAAAACAGATGCTCCATACTTGATTGTAGATAGTTTTCCAGAGTATCAGATTGTGAAAAAATATTCAAATAAAAATATACTACTCTTGTGAGAGACTTTAAAAAAAAATTACAAAAAATTCAATTTTGCTAGGACGACTTTCTGTGTTTACAATATCAATACAATCACATACCTCACAAAGCTTAATAAGCATATTAAAATTCATCTTTTTTTGGATACTGGTATGCACAGAGAATGATTGACTGAACAAGATTTGATAAATGTATTAGAATTTTTGAGAGATTATCCAAAAATTGAAATTGAATGAGTTTTGTCTCATTTCTATGATGCAGACAAAAGCAAAAATCACATGGACGAACAAATTGAAAAATTTAAAAAAATGTATCACACTATAGTAGATTATTGATATACTCCAAAATGGAAGCACATATGAAGCAGTGCGGGAATTTTAAAAATGAAAGATAAATTTTTTAATGCTTATAGACCTGGATTATATTTGTATTGATACAACAATTTATCTCACGATGACGAAGCTTACGAGCTAACAAAAAGATTAAAACCAGCTTTAAGTATAGCTTCTAGAATTGTTTCATTGCGTACCATATCTGAATGAGATTGAGTTAGCTATGACAAGACTCGGAAAACAGATTCTGATACAACGATTGCGACGATACCTTTTTGATATTTTGAATGATTGGAGAAATCTGCAAGCAATAAGATAGTATTTAAGTACAATAAGCAAGATGTATGGCAAGTGTGAAATATTTGCATGAATCTATGCTGTGCAAAAGTAGATAAATGAGAACTATTTGATCAAATAGAGATAATTTGAATAGAATGACAAAACACAATTATGGAATTAGCAAAAGCATCTGGAAAATCGGTTTATGAAATATTAGTTTGATTTGATAGAAATATCAGGAGAGAAATAGTTTAGCTGATAGCAAATATTGTACCCCTTTATTGAAAGGGGCTGGCCGATAAATCGGCCAGGGGATTTTTAAAAAATT
>CALCYP010000003.1 GCA_937906635.1 uncultured bacterium
CGGGTGGAGAATAGAATCGAACAAAAAAAGACCCACTTTCGTGAGTCTTTTTTCTGATATTTTAATATCTAATTATTCATTTAATAATCTAGATACACTATATCTTTCTTTTGCCCCATCATATCGTAGTTCTGAAACTTCAGCTCTCAATACAGATGGTTCAATAGATGTTCCATCAATTAAAATGTAGTATGTTACTTCATCGTTTTCTGCTAAATCTCAAGTAGCAGTACTTACAGTCCAAGATCCAAAAGATCATGTTCCTAATGCAGCTGTGTCGTCACAACTAATAATGTTTACATCATCAACTAGACATACAGATCATGAAAAATCAACATTAGCAACATCTGTTCTAACTCTGTATGTTAATCCACTATATGCTATTCATGTATCATTCAAATTCTCAATTGTTACCTCGAACATATTATCAGAAGCTTTTGCTAATGAAATTTTTGGAGCTGTTGCTCTGAATTTATATACTTTTCATGCAACACCTGCAGCTGGGGACAATGTAACTCATGTAGATGATGTTGTTGATGTTTTGAATGTTCAATCTGTAATACTAAATCATAAAGTTTTTCACATAACAGCTTCAATATCTCATATATTAGCCATTAACTTAACGTTAATTGTTTCATCTTTAACTATTTCAAGATTCATATCTTTTACAGCTATAACTCAAGTAGATGTAATATCTTCAAATGTTGCATCTATTTCTTCATTATTTTCAACATTAACCAATCTTAACTTACCATTCAATAAATCTGTCAATAGTGTTCATGTATTTGCTTCTCATGTAGCTGTTAACTCTAATGTCTTTATTGTAGTCTTGTCACTAGCAGCTTTAATTGCAAATCTTAATACTTCTTGTTCTTGGTTTGCAAACAAAGATTCTGTTACAGGAGCTGATTTTGTAGCAGCTTTAACTGTAGCTGTAGCAGCTTGTAATTTTGTTGTGTGTCATGCAACTGTTTTTCATAATGAAATAGTATTATTTCCATCTGTTGTCTTTGCATTAGTTAATGCTACAGACATTTTGTATGTGTATGGTGTAGCATCTTCAGTAAAGTTTGCAACAGCCCTAATTCTTACTGGACTATTGCTACTTATTGTGAAACTTTCTTTTTTAGTTCAAGTAAATGTTGCGGCATCCATTTCATAATCTTCACCATCAACATATACTGTTATTATACCATCTACAAAATTTCATGTATTAAGTGTTCCTTGTGTAAGAGTTACTGTATAATCAACAACTTCTAATTCTGATTTAGAAGTTATTTCAACATTTAACAACTCAACATCAGAAGATCCAGGTACAACTGTTTGTTCTTTTGTTGTTTTGTTTGTTAATTTCAAATCTGCACCAGCAACTGTAAATGCAGCATTAGCTGAAGCTGCGTTTCACATATTTTCGTCTGTATTTGCTTCAACAGCAATTACATCATTTAATTCTATTGCTCATGTTGTAACTACAGAAGCTCAAACATATATACAATCTCATCTAAGATCGATTGTGGCTGATTGTCCAGCATTTCTTTCTATCTTTAGATTAGATATAACGATTTTTTCATCAGTTACTTTTACATTTCCAATTACTTCATCATTGTAATATGCTTTAACATTATTTACTAACTCATCAAAATCTTCATTTCAAGCTTGTTTTGTGATAGTTACGCTATTAATTGTTCCTTTTTTAGAAGGAGTCAATTTTACAGTGTATATTGTTTTGTCTGTATCACCAGCTTTTAATGATGCTGTTGATGTAAGCGTACCTGTTACTGTTCCAGCTGTGTAAGATGTTGTTTTTAATGTTCCTAAAGAAACAGGTGTTCCTTCAGCTTTTCCATTAGCAACATTTACAGCCTCAACTGAAAAGTTGTGTGTTTCGTTAGATTCTCCGCTTAAACTTGCTACAACATCAAATGTCATAGAAGAATTAGCTTTCATAACGATTGCTGGAGATAATTTTAATGTAACTTGTTGAGAAGACTTAGATATAGTCTTTTGAGAAGTTACAGCAACTCCATTTTGGAATAATTGAACAGAAACATTTGTTGCATCTCCTAATCCAGAGTGTCAGATAACTACAGAAGAAACTGTTGTATCATATTCTCCAGCTTTTAATGTCATTGTTCAAACATTTTTATTTACTGCATTTTTAGCAACATCTTGTGTTGAAGCAGCTTTTCCAGTTACTTTTGCATATCCATTTCCAGTTGGCTCTTCACCATTTTCATCACCTGTACAAGCAGCTAAACAAGCGTCTGTATCATCAGCTAAAGCACATGCTACCATCTCTTCAAGAGTACATTTTTCATTTGGTGTGTATCCTTCGTCTGCTCTCATCATCATAAGCATTACATATCCTCTTACTTCTGTCATACTTGGGTTATCAATTTGGTTCATGATACCTTCAGATTTCAAGAAGTTCAAGTGATCTTTGTAATAAGGATTAGCAGCATTCATAGCTTCTAAATCATCTGAATCGTGGTTCAAAGCTCTTGAAAGAGTTGTTCCAAATTCAGCTCTTGTAACTAAGTCGTTTGGTCTAAAAGCAGTAATGTTTTGTCCCATCAAACCTAATTGACAAGCTTTTGTTACTCAATTGTCGTATTGAGCATCAAGAGCAGCTGTTACATCTGTGAAAGTACAGCTAGCAGATGTGTCAGGCTCTAATCATAAAACTGTAGTAGCATAGTTAGCTATCATTTTAGCCATAGCTACTCTTGTCAAACTACCGTACATATCAGCACTGTCGATAGTATTCATAGTTGTTATTCCATTTGTGTATGCGTAAGCGTATGCTTCTTGTAACTCTTCTGAGTAGTTAGCAGCAAATGCATACATTGGAACTAATGTTCCTAACAATGCAACGATTGCAGAAACAGAGAATAATTTTTTTAATGTTTTCATGTGTACATTATAAAAAAGATATAAAATAGTACCACAATCTTTTTGGTTAATCGTGATTATCGATCGGTCAACATACAAAACGAGTCTCCACTTGTTAATTGTCTGTTAATGATCTACACGGTGTAAATAAACTAATTTGTAGGATGTATCAATTTGTACTATATCAGCTATATATCGTCATTTCGAACGAATGTGAGAAATCTATAATGGATTTCTCGGCTAAAAGCCTCGAAATGACACGAAATACCATGTCATTTTCATTCCTCGTAGGTTTAGGAAATCGAATCACACAATACCTATATAATAGTCAATATCTGACAAACTGATAAATAACCGACCTACCCGCCATATCTCCATACAGCGAGATCGACAGAAGGAATATTAACAATCTGGAAACAATTTTCAAGACAAAATCGACACAAATCGACACAATTTTGACAATATTGTCATTTCCGCATCCATATGTCCCCCTTTTTAAAGGGGGATGGCGAAGCCAGGGGGATTTTGTCTCCCTCTTGTCCCCCTTTTTAAAGGGGGTGGCCGAAGGCCGGGGGATTTTGTCTCCCTCTTGTCCCCCTTTATCGAAAGGGGGTGGCCGAAGGCCGGGGGATTTTCTCTCCCTCTTGTCCCCCTTTTTAAAGGGGGATGGCGAAGCCAGGGGGATTTTTTCCAGACAATTAATTTTCTGTCCTTCAATTTAGTATACGAATGAAATTTCAATTTGTGACAAAAAAAGTCATTCTCTTTTTCGATTTTTGTGATATAATAAAACTTAAACCCCGGGGTTTACCACCCGGGTAATCAAGTAATTAGCAACTGAACTATGATTTTCAAATAAATAGTCATTTTCGATTTACCTGGGTGGATTTCAACGACCCCGGGGGTCTCAGGACATTTGATGGGAAATCGCTCCTCTACGGGGAGCTGGCGAGAGTAGTGCCGTGCCCGGCTTCAGCAGGGAGACTGAGGGAAATCGCTCCCTTGGGGGAGCTC
>CALCYP010000004.1 GCA_937906635.1 uncultured bacterium
GGTTGACAGTATAGAGTAGTTAGTTTGGCGACTATGCGGATTTAGTCGCCTTTTTTATTTTTTCATCATATCATAAATGAAAAAGAGAACTTTTTACTCTTTGCTTGTATTGTGACTATTCTGATGGACATCAGTAATAAACAGTACGTATGCAACTTCAGATTTTGATATTATTTCAATCGAAGATCCAAACAATCCATGACAATGAATAACAATCATGGATAGAAATCTATGAGCAACAGAAGCTTTTAATTGAGATTTTACCAATCCAAATGTGGAATCATATTGATACTACTATCAATGGTGAAATAATCATGGTTTTTCAAGGAAGGATTGAAGTACTGAATTTAATGAAACAGTATCAAATGTTTTAGTTACAAATACCACGGAGTATTGACCAAATACTGACAGATGATATTATGATAGTCCTGTTTTTGTTGAAAGTTCATTTTCAAATTGATGATATCTTGTATGATATTCTTGGGCAAATCCTTTGAATAAAAATCTATGGTGATGATGAGGTGATCTTGTTACAAATAACCGAGATAGTTGAAATAATAGAGAAGATAGAAGATGACCTTGTCCTGAATGATACCATATTCCAAGTGCTTGAGAACGAAGTAATCTTTTTAAATTTTGGTGTCTAAATACAAATGAGTGTGAGGAGCAATTTATATGAGAAGATCCACATCCAGATTTAAAGAGATTAACAAATATGAGTTTATGGAAAAATGATGCTGAAGTAATTTTTGATAAAAGTTATTATGAATATTTTAAATTACCTTTTGCCTGAATTTGAGAAAATTGATGATGGAGAAATTGAGTTTGATTAATAGATTTTTGAAACTATCGATCATCTACAGCTGCTGCAATTTTCTGAAATGTTAAAATAGCATGAGTTTCTTACGAACTTCAAAAAACTAATTTACGCCCTTTCCCTGCATGAACAAAATATGCAGAATCTATTCGTTGTTTTAAGGATGAATATTACCCAATTTATACAGTAAAGTTTTTTTCAAGTTGATGAACAAATATTCCAGATCAAATTATTGATCCAAATACGAAAAATAAAGCAATAAAGCCACAAAACCCAGTAAGAAAGAATTCAACTTTTGTATGATGGTTTGAGGAGTGAAGCGATATCGAATTTAATTTTAATTCTGAGATTACAAGGAGTGTGAAATTATATGCTAAGTGGACATGTTTAAATGAATCTTTTAATTATTGAATAGCTTGTCTTAGTGAAAGTGATTGACCATTTACTATTACATTTGATTCAAATTGATGAAATAGTATTTCTAATCAGATTGTGCAGGTGTGATATGTAACGGAACAACCAGATGATCCAACCTATAGTAATCATAATTTAATTTGATGGTATCTTGAATGACAAAATAATCCTTTTGAATTTTGAAATTTATTATCTGATAATATAACTTTAAAAGCAAAATGGGGTTGCCCAGACTGATTAAATGATAATTGAGAGGAATGTACGCTATCTGTATCATGTGATAGTTGAGCAGTTGCAAAAATATGAAATAAATGCTATTTATCAATTAATGATGCTGTTGAAGAAGCTGTTAATTGAGATACTATAGATTTGATAGATTGATGGAATATTTATCATTCATTTGATGTAGATAAAAAAATAACTATTAATATGAATTGATATTCATTTGTTCCTGAATTTAATATGTGACCTAATGACTATGATTGAGGTTATATAATTTGAGTTAAAAGATGATGAGACTTAACAATTAATTGATGAAAAGTTTGAAACATTCAGGCGACATCATCTTATTGAGATTACGGACCTGATACGGCAATTATGTTATTGTTGGATGAATGAATTGAGTGAGAACCTGCAAAATTAACAATTAATGCATGATTTAAGCCTGATGCTCTATATGATAGTGATGAGTTTAAAGATTTCAGAATAGAATGAAGTAGATATTCTATTACAAGTACATGAACAAATTGAAATGCAATTGTTAATTTGAATTGATGATACTATTATGCATGATGGAAAGAAAAAGCTACATTATTTTTCCCAGCTTGAGCAGACGTTGTCATAAATGATGGATTCTTTCGATGAGTAAATAATATTATAGAAATGACAAAGTGAAATCTTGAAATTAATAATGGTACTTTTGAAGTTTCTAAAACATTTTTTTGAGTAAAAGAAGATGAAAACTGAAATTATACAACGGAATGAGCATCTATAGCAATATTGCCTAATTCAAATGATGCAGAAATAAATGTAGAAATTAATTGATGAATTTTTCGTTGATTAAACTCAATATCAAGTTCTAGATATCCCGAATCGTATACTTTATCTATTGCGAATCCTAAAAATTTTGAAAACTTTACCGAGAATGTAAATGTCAGTATAAATTCATGAACATTTGCATGATCAATTGATAGTGTAATTTTGTGATTCATTAGATGATGAGCGTTTACATATGATCCTATGTGAAAATGACATTTGAATCCATGATATACGACGGCAAAAGTTACTTGATTTTATACTTGAGATAATACATGAATATATGAACAATGAAGCTGAGATTGGTGGATTGTAAAGACTCTTGAAACAGCTGTATCTGATCCAAACAATACTTCGTTAGTAAATATAACAGAAGATACAGAAGTAACGGTTTGAGAATGATGATGAGAAACAAATGTGGAAATCATAAGTTCTAACGATTGAGATGTTAATACAGATGGAATGTCTTGAAATATACTATGAGCAGTTGAAATAGGTTATTCTGAAAATTGAGAAAATAAAAATGCGACATTCTCAAGACCTATTGCTGTAAGAATTCCATTCTGATGGACATGACCAAATTGAAAAGATTTTATGATTAAAGTAAGACATACATTAGAAAAAGATTTTTGATATGAATGATTAACATTAACTCCATGAATAGCTTGTAATTCTGATGGTACAGTTCCTGAAGAATATCAATATAAATGAGAAAAACTAGAACCAGTATTAGGTAATGATTGAAAATATTATGTTTATATATATAGTTGTGCGGCATCAACATTTGTTGCGTACACTGATATTTCTTCATCTAGTAATACATGATGATGAGGTTGATGATGAGGCTGAGGTTGATGAGGTTGAGGTGGTTGATGATGAGGTTGAGGTTGATGAGTAGGATGAACGACAGATAGCCCTACGACAAACACTTGAACCACAAATACTTGAAATACAGACACCTGAACAACAGAGCCAACAGTAAATGACCAACAAACTACTACTTGAAATCCACAGGAAGTACTAACTAATGGCTACACCAGAGAATTAAACGATGCTTATACTTTCGCATTCAAAAATGGAATCACAACAATGAAAAGTATTGATCAAGCAAATATGAATTGAAGTTTGAATAGGATTGCTATGGCAAAAATGCTCAGTCAATATGCTATAAATATTTTAGAAAAGAAACCAGATACAAATAACAAATGTGATTTTTGAGATGTTTCAAGTGATTTAGATAAACAATATAATGATTGAGTTACATTAGCTTGTCAATTAGGAATTATGTGAGTGAATATTACAAACTTTAGGCCAAACGATGAAGTAACAAGAGCAGAATTTGGAACAGCGCTTTCAAGAATGTTATTTGGATTAGCTGATTGAACTGATAATTACTATTCTACTCATCTTGCTAAACTAAAAAAAGAGAAGATAATAAGTAATGATGATCCTACTTTGAAAGAATTGAGATGATATGTAATGCTGATGCTCATGAGAAGTGCGAAATAATTAAGAATTATATGTCATTCTGAAACGAAACTACCTATAGTAGGAAAACAATACAGTTTGTAGAATTATTTTTTCACAAATTGTCAAATCTTTCTATCATAGAAATTTGCAAATTTTAATATTTTTGATTATAATTAATTCATACTATATTTAGAATGATAATTTTTTATAATCTATGAAGATTTCACAAATCAAAATATCAAATATATCTACCTTCCCTTACATTAAACATTTTTCTGATAAACAAGGAGTCGTTTTCGATACAAAAGAAAGGAATAATTTAAATATTTTAATCTGACCAAATGGATCTGGTAAAAGTACATTTTTAGATGTAATAAATCAAGTATTTAGAGTCTGACTAATTAAATCATATCGCTATGATAAATCAATTTTAGATAATAACGATAAAAAAAATTTTAAAAATGTAGTCACTGAAGAATCAGTTAGACCAAAAAAGTTCTACAAGCATAACGAATCTCAATGAAAACTCTCAAAAGTCTATATCTCACTAAAATTAAATCAATATGATTTTGAAAATATAAATTTTGTATCTGAAAATTATGAAACATTAAATAATATAATAAAAAATTATTCAAATCTAGATATAAAATTCACAGAATATAAAGATCCACATTTATTACTAAATAATGAAATTTTTTTGGAATTTTTGATAAATACAAACAATTGAGAAATCTCTGTGACGAACCAAGAATCGATGCCAAATTCTATAAAATATATATTGTTTTATATCCAGCATATGGAATTAATCCAAGTATGTATCAATGTTTTCAATGATTTTGATAGGAGACTTGATCAAAAAAAATTACATTCTTTAAAAAATACCTTTGCATTTTTGAAATCCGAAAGGCCATTTTTGTACACACAATCAAATGTGAATCCATTAGTTATTGACTCTATTTTGAATAGAAGCCAAAATATTGAACTACACAATAAAGATAAATTTAGTTCTGTATCTATTTGATACGACTTATTTGTCATCAAAGTATTGAAAAAAATTAGAGACCAATACGAATCTGCATGAAAAAATTTTGAAGATATTAGTATTGAAGAAAAAATATCTTTAATCCAAAATTTAACATTTTTTAAAGAACTTTGAAACCACATAAACACATTATTATGATATACAATGGATGTAAATATTTGAATTGATGAGAGATTATACTTAATTTTCAAAAGAAACGACTGAATCAGTTTCTCTTTCGACAAGTTAAGTTCTGGAGAAAAATCTATCATTATGATATTATTTTGTTTATTCGGTTATGATTTATCAAATGGTCTATTTATCATAGATGAACCAGAGCTACACCTACATCCGTATATGCTAAAAAGACTTCTTGAGATGCTAAAAATCATAGGAAAATGATTAAATATGCAATTTATATGTGCGACACACTCTCCTTCTCTGATTGATGAACAAAGTATACACAATGTATACAAATTTAGTCTAATAGATGGGAAAACAGTGATAAACTACCCTATTGAATGAATTCGTGACTCAGAAAGTTCTTTGATACATATTCTGAAGTTTGAAAATATTTCAAAAATATTTTTCATAAACAAAATAATTATGGTTGAATGAGAAACCGACGAATATTTCCGGAAATTCTATATGAATTATCTTTCCAGACAACCTGAATTTGAATGAAAATTTGAAGATTATGAAATATTAAATATTAATGGTAAATGAAGTTACAGAAAATGGACAAGATTTCTAAATAAATTCGGTATAAAATGATACTTCATCTGAGATCGAGACAACACAATAGAAAATGATATTGTGACACCTCAAGAAATGTCCGAATATATCAAATTAGCAAAGAACCAATACAGCATGGAACAAATCAATAAACAAAAATTTTATACAAGGATAATTTCAATAATCAAAAAAGATTATCCTCACAGATACAAATACATTATAACAAAAATAAAATCATTTTACGATAAATGAATTTTTATCATGAAAAAATGAGATTTAGAGACTTATTTAGCATTAGATAAAAAATGACTTGAACCAACAATCAATTTTTGTAATCATTGATTTTATTACCGGCTACACGATGAAAGGATGAAAGAATTTAGGGAAGAATTTGAAGAAATTGTAAAAAATATTTTTAAATAATTAGATAAATAAAATGAACGAAGACTATAAAATTTGTCCATATTGCAACAATATGGTTGATAAAAAAGATAAACAATGTCCATATTGTTTAGAATCGCTAATACGAAGAGATTACTCTATTACACAAGAAGACAATTCAAAAGAATCTACAAACCATAATTCTGTAATAAATGAAAACTCATGAAAATCATCACTACTCGACATACTCATAGAAAATAGTAAAGATATTTGATGGTGAAATAAAAAAGAAATTGAAAATAGAATTATAAACAAAACAAGGAGAGTTTTCATTTTTGTTTTTATAACGGTAATTATTCTTCCATTTATAATTGATATAATCACTTCAATTTTTTGAGATTAAAAAAAACAGGGCCTGTAAGAATCAAATTTACCTCGCTCTGCGGGGCTCACAACTCATAGCTCAATGAATTCTATAAAATTATTTTTCAAAACAAAAAAACAGGGCTTGAGGGAATTGAACCCCCTACGCGGAGCTTTGGAGACTCCCGCTCTACCAATGAGCTAAAGCCCTGTATTAAAACAAATTTTAGTTTGCCTAAACTATAAGCCTGATTATGTATTAAGGTACATATATCTGAACTACCTTGTAGATAGCATTGTGCACTACCCTGTTTCCAAGTAAGCTTGCATCGACCACGGTTTACCCCTCGATGGACAATCTGTCCAACTGAGTAGAAGTAGCCCGAAGGCATCTTCACGTTGCATCTTTCACCCATATTGCTATGAATTAGTTTACGTTTCTGTGGCACTTTCGTTTGCTCCCAAAAGGGACGGTCCAACAACCATTAGTTGTTAATCTTTTTTCGATGTCAGGACTTTCCTATCCGATTAGATCGGATTAATACCTTGTTTAGACAAAAATAACTTTTAATTAAATTAAAGAAAACTTCAAGATGAAATAAAAAAAATAATCCTATCATTCAAAACCTATATCAAATTGAAAATCTAATTTTGACCTATACCATTCGCTATCTTCCCACAAATCTTTTGCATATGCTTCATCTTTTAAACATTTTGATAATTTATTTAAATTTAGTACTTGTTTATTTCATGATTCACTACGTTCATCAGGACTAAAGAAAAATTCAAAAAAATCAAAGAAAGAATTCTCATCATTTCATCATACAAATCAACCTATCTGTCTTTGTGTCTGTCTTTTAGAACCCAATAATTTAGCCAAATTTTTATCTTTCACAAAACGATCACTTCAAGCTATATTTCCTCATTCTGCAATCTTTGCTCACAATATCTGCAAACATTCTTCAAATTGTTTTTTCTCTTTATTTGTTATCACACTTAAATTAAACTCTATTGTATCAAAGAAATTATACAATTTTTCATTACCGACATTTGATAAATTTTCAATATTTCATCATCAAATTAAATCAAATATCTGCATTGTTTTATAGATAATTTCTTCACTTTTTATTTGGCTCTCTACATAATGATGTGCATAATCAGTATTGGTATATAATTTATCTATATCTTTTAATATAAAAGTTTCTAAAATATTAAAATAATCATCTTGATTCTGTATGTTCGATAATACATCACTTTTGGCTGATAATAATGCGGTATCAAAAACTTGAGATGCCGTTGGCAAAATGAATGGAGAATTTTTGTACTTTCACACAAAATTCAAATTACGATCTTGATCTCTAAACAACATTGTCGATGTCTGCAAACGAGCATTTTCATCATTTGTATTTTGTCTCAGTGAAAAATCGACTCATCTTATATGTCAATCTAATTTTAACACACCATCTTGATCGAAACCGATTTCATTAGCTTTATTAAACTGGAATTGTGATGAATATTCTTTTGGGATACAACTCAAAAATCACTTTACCTGCGAAGTCATACAAAGTTCTTCTACCATATTTTTTGTCTTGTTTTCTACTTCTTGCTGCTTGAAATATACAAAGTTCATCAAATTATCACTTTCTCCTTGAGACAATGATGTTGGATTTTTCAACCGTTTTTCCATAAGATTTTTTCAAGTTCATTCCAAGAATCTTCAATATTTTTGAATCAACTCATCATCACTTTCCACATTAAATAATTTTTCATAATCAGATTTATGAGATTCTATATTTTTCTGCCTTTGTTCAATCAATCATTTATTTCAGATTGTTTCATGAAACAACTCTGTTCTAGTATTTTTAATATTATTTTCAGAAAAGCTATCAAAACTAGTGTCAGGGATGTTACAAGCATTATTTAAATTTTTCATTGCTATATAAAGTAAAGAAAAATCTTGTGATTCACGCAAAGCTTGATATTCTGGATTATTTTGGGCAACATTTATTGTCGCAAGCAAAGAAATATAAACATCTTGATCTATTCCAAGATCTGTCAATTTATCCAATGTTCCATTATTTTGCAACAAATCCTTTGCATCATTATATGCTTGAGATCATTGCTTTGTATCATTATCAAGAGTTGGATGTTCCACTAACAATCTATTACGAAGATTAATCGCTTCTTCATAATACTTTAAAATATTTATTGTATCTAATCAACCTTGTTCTTTTTCTCTATTCCATTGTTTTTCTTCTATTTTATCATCAACTACTCTTGTTATATCGTTAATAGAAGAATTAAAAGTATCTCAAAATAATATTCAAGGGACTTGTTCCAAAATTATACTTTTTATTTCTTCTTGATCTTTAGCATTCTTTAAATGTTGTTTACAGACCATTTTTTCTTTTAATGACGATTGTCTCAAAAAAGATTCAAAAGAATCTTTTAAATCAGGATCATCATTAAAAACATTATCAATAATTATTTTAACATCATCAGAAAATCAATTCTTCAAAAAACTATCAATTTGCGGATAATCAACTTGTGAAAACTGTTGTTGAAAGTTATCTACTCTATCAAAATTATTATTTTCTATCATAGTAATGTATAAAATAATAAATTTGCAAAATAATTATACATAAATTTTCAAAAAAATGCAAATTTTTATATTGATTTTTTTTGTTAATATGATAAGATGGAAAATATATGTATTTATTCCATAAATAATATTAAACATGAATGAATCATTTACTAAAACAATTGAAAGCAAAAACAAATTAATCAAAAAAAATGATATCATAGCTTCTCTTATATTTCTCTCACTTTTAGGCACACCAACAAAAATACAAGCCACAATACAAGCAACCAATCAGCAACTCAAAAACACAATTGAACTAAATGAAACGAATAATTTATTAGACAAAATGAATCAAAAATTTTGAATTACTTTACCAACACAATACAACGAAAATTTAAAAAATTTTATTTCCAATAGTATTACACTAAATTACGAAGCCGCATTTAAATTCACTGAAAATTTTATATCAGAACAAATGTCTCAAAATCGGTGAATTTCAAAAGAAAATCAATATCTTTTTATACGGTGCACAATATACACAACTTTAACAAACTGAGAATTATACGATTGAACAGATTGAGATGAAAAAAGATATATTGAATACGAAAATGCTTTTGAATACTTCTTAAATTGTGAAGAAAATTATAAAACAGAATTAAGAAATATTATGAACAATGAATTACAAAAAGCAGATGAACTTTTACAAAAGTCTAAAGATGATTTGCTCCGCACAGATACACTATGATTAATAGAAATTATAAGATTTTATGATACATATCAAAAAAATCCAAATTTATTAAACCAAGAAGAGCTCGAACAAGTTTCAAAAGCAAGTAAAGATTTAATAAAATTTTGTAAAAGAGACTGAATAGATTATAAATCTGTACTAATAAAAGAAGTATGAGATAGAAAAAAAGTTGATGAAATGCTAAAATTTTATTGAATCGAATAAAATTTTCCTTGAATAAACAAAAAATTTTTCTAAATTAAAAAAATCTTTATTCGAAGATTATGTTTTTATGCAAAAAAAAGATATTGATTACATATTTCAAACATTAGGCAAACTCTATCCAAATGCAGATACTGAATTAAAATTTTGAAATAATTTTCAATTAGTTTTGGCTGTTGTCATGTCTGCTCAAACCACAGATAAACAAGTGAACAAAGTAACTGAAAACTTGTTCCAGATAATCAAGACACCTCAAGATGTAATAAATATGTGATTAGATAAACTAACAAAATCAATATCATCTGTTAATTATTACAACAACAAAGCGAAACATATATATGAACTATCAAAAATGCTAGATAAAGAACCAGAACTCCTCTGCCCAGATTTAGACAAATTACAGAAATTACCATGAGTCTGAATCAAGACAGCAAAAGTAGTTTCATACGTTCTTTTTGGATCTAAAGTAATTGCTGCCGACACTCATGTCCATAGAGTTGCAAACAGACTTTGATTAGTTGACACAAAGACTCCGGAAAAAACTTCTGAAACACTTGAAAAAATAGTCCCAGATAAGTATAAAGAAATTGCACATCACACTCTGATACTTTTTGGACGTTACTATTGCACCGCAAAAAATCCAAAATGTAGCACCTGTGAATTAGCAAAATTATGTAAATATAAAAAGTCTTTATAATTAACAATTAAAATGTTTCCAATTGCATTACAAGAACCAGTACGATGAATAAATTTAGTCATAACATTAAATGAATATATGAAATATCATGATTTTTTACTAAAAATCATTCCAGTTACTGCTGATATTTTCGTATTTCTATTTCCAATATTATTAGTAACATTATACATAATTTGATTAATTAAAAAAAGTGACAAAATCAAAGAATCTGCACTACGAGTTTTTTGGTCTGCAATAATCACATCAGTAATAAATATATGTATTCAATTCTTTTTTACAAAATCTAGGCCCACAATGATGTTATTTTGACACGAAGAAGAAACAATGTTACATAAATTTTTACCAAATAGTTCATTTCCATCAGATCATTCTGCCATGTCTATGTGATTTGCCATGTGATTATTAATACGATGAATCAAAACTAAAAACAAGACTTACACACGATTATGAATACTATTTTTGTTATTTGCAATAATCACATGATTTTCAAGAATTATGGTCTGAGTTCACCGACCAACAGACATTTTATGATGATTTGCTATATGAATTATTATTCCACTAATATTATCAAATAGCTCAATATACAAATTACTTAAAAAAGTATTAATTACTCCAATAATTTCACTTCAAAAACGAATCCGAAAATTATTTTGAGTTAAATACTAGAGATAAATTAAACTTTAAAAGTATAATAACAAAAAATATCGCCGATTTCGACGATATTTTACTAATTAAAATTTCAAAACAATTCTAAGACTTAAAAATTGCAAAATATATCAAAATGAGAATAAAGATAACTGCAATCGCTAAGAACCATACACTTTTGCTCTTTTCTCTCTTTACAGTTCATTTAAGCTCTGCTATTTTTTCCTCAAGTTTTTGCTTTTCCAAAAGAGCTTCTTGCTTTTCTTTTGTATAATCTGGTAAAGCAACCATAGTTTTTAACTTAGCCTCTAATTCTCAAACTCTTTGTTGCAACATAAATATTACCTTATTTTTTTCCTCTAAAATTTTATCTTTTTCATTAAAAATAAGCATAAATTTGTCAATCTTTTCTTCAACTGCTTTTTCCAAAGATGGTGTAACGGAACTAACTGCTTTTGGTGTAGTAAGTTCTGTCTGCTTTACTATCTCTGTATTAATTTCTTGATGTAAAGCACCATAATCTTCTTGTAAACTAGCAATTTCCTCCTTTGCTAATAACACTTTATTCGCTACTTTTTTATAAGATAACTTTCCAGATTTAATATATCTATCAATGGTTCTAGTAGAGATACCCAATAATTTTGCTGCATTCTCTCTAGTAATTCAATAAGTTCTAGCCATAATAAAAATTCTATATTAAATAATTAAAACATCATTATTTATCTAAATCGAACTTTGTCGCATCTTGTCTCTTTAAATCCCTGAATAATGATTGGATATACAACAACAATAATACTCATTCAACCATTCAAAAAAACAAAATAGGCATATAAACAGTTGAAAATTTCTTCATACTATTAGAAAAAAAATATACAGTTAGTGTCGAGTTCATTGAATTAAACATAGGGATAACACTAATTATAAACAGGATCACAAACAAGATTAAGAAAAGTAAATTTCATTTTTTCATTTTATAACTTTATTTTTTTAATTAAAAAGGCAATGAAAGAAGCTACCAAAGACATCAAAACTACTTGAATAAAATTTCAAATTTTAACCGTAATTCACAATCAAGAACCATTAACCAAATATTCAAACACATACATTAATATAACATTTAAAACCAGCACTGATGATCAAAATGTTAAGTATGTCAACGGTAACGACAAGAATTTTAAAACAGCTTTTACCACATTATTCACAATCCAAAATAATATTGCCAATAATACAAATGTCAAAAAGACATCATATTCTGTCGCTTCAATCCGAAACCAGTCTGTGTATTGATGTAAAGCAAACAAAAATATCCCATAAATCAATACACTGAATAATAAACTCTTTAGTACTCTAAATACCCACTTTCACATAAAAAATTTTTACATGTAAAATATCTTATACTAATATTTAATGTCATTGCAAGTCAATTTGTCTATATTTGTCTACTCATCAATCAAATCATCAAAATCATCAGTTTTTCAGTCGGACAAATATTGATGTATAGCATTTCTAAGTGCTAAAATTGGCAGGACACTCGCTCTTTTCCTTTTCGTCGATACATCAAATCATTTGCCAGACAAAAATTCATAATTCCATGTCAAAATATCATCAAGTGTAACATCAAACAAAAATTCAGATAAAAATCCTGCTGAAGCCAAAGATACTGTAGACAAATTTCCCGTATAGCCATAATCAACAATTTTATTTCAATCAATTTTTAAAAACACAGTGACATCATCTCCACAAATAAAATTTCACTCGTGGTATTGGATAGTAAAATCTTTAAGCTCTACATTGTAAACAGGATTTTTTGAATATTCTTGTATTATCATATTTTCCTGTTTTGCTCAAAATAATCACATGAAACGAATTAAGAATTAATAATTAAAAATGAATAATTTCTTTGTTTCATTACAAACATATAACAATAAACTTTAAACAATTACACTACATTCAAACAAACCTATAATTCAGAAGTTAATAATAAAAAAAAACATAACAATTTCAAGAGTGTTATGTTTTTTTGCACAATTATGATATGGACTACTCTACTATTTTAACATGAAGTTTTTAGCTCCATAATACTTGAAACTTCTCTCGTCAATAAAGATTGACATAATCTATTAAATGATAATTTTAAATCTTTTACTACATATTCCGAATTATTTTTTACATTTTGCAATACAGAGATACGAGATTTTAGCTCAGCTACTTTATTTTGCAATGCAGCACCATACAACATATATTGTATCAACTGTTTTTCCATTTCTATTTTAAATTCTTGAGAATCAACTCAAAGAGACAATCATTCAACAGCAGAAAACTTTGATAAATCAAGTCAAAGATTAGTCACAAAGGTACTTAAAGAAGTATCATCAATAGGATAAACATTATAATTCACAATTTTTGAATTTAAATTATTTTTATATATATTTAAATACAATGAAATATCTGAATAAGTATTATTTGCAACACCTGATACAAAATAATCATATACTTCTGACAAATCTTGCGATCAAAATTCATCTGCTATTTTCAGATAACCTACAATGTTGAATCATTTCTTAGCAAAAAATTCAAACGATCTTTTTCAGACACAGAAAACATCAATATTTTCAATATCATCAGAATACTCATTAAAAACCCTCTTAAAGAGTTTATAATTATAATCTCAACAAAATCCCTTGTCAGTAGAAAAAACCAAAATCAATTTCTTTCAAACACTATTTATATTTCTATTTCTAAAAGAATTCAAATCAACAGATCATAATATTCACAGAAAATCCTCCATAAAAGATTTAAAATTAACAACTTGATTTTCTACCTTTTTTAATTTCTCAAAATCAGACGACTCCATAGAATTAAAAAGTTGTTTCATATTTGAAACAGAATCAAGCTTAGTTTTAATATTTTGCATATTAGGCATGGGGATTTCTAACATTTGGAATAAAAACTACAAGTTTTGTTGTAACAAAAAAATCTTGTTTTTCAAGACATTTTTAAAAAAAACAAAAAACAATATAACTAACTGTAGTTTTCCAACCCCATACCTAACAAAATAAGAATTATTACAGTTTATACCAAAGAACTTCCACCAATTTTCTCAAAGCCACAATAAGACTATTTGTCAGATTTATCATAAATCCCTTAAAAGAAAGTATCTCAAAGTCGGATATAGATCAACAATCATCAGTAAACCTAACCAAAAATCTTTGAGAGTTAATATTAAGAGATACATCACAAGAACAATCATCAGTTTGCATAAAGATAGCCTCAACTCATTCTAAGTTTATTACTCTGCCTGCAGAAAATTCACTATTTAATAAGTCGTTTTCAAACATAACAGAATAAAACTTAAAATATAAACATTATCATTCTCATGACACTCGTATTATTATTTTTACAGTCACCAAAAACAATAGAAAAAACATTAGAATTTTTATGGAAAAAATGTCTTGATTTTTTTAGAAAAAACATTATATATTTTTTTTGTTATTTTATACTTAAATAAAGCGATATGAGAAAAAACAATTTCGACATTACTGTTAAAAATATATTAAAACATAAAAACAAATTAATCTGAATAGAAAAAATTAAAGAAATAATTCAAAATATCATGGATACAGATTATACAGAAAATAAAGCATACAAAATCATATATCAACTAAAAAACAGATGATATCTTGTAAATCTAAAAAAAAGTATCTTTTTGGTAAAAGATCCAGATAAAGAATACAGCGAAGAACAATTATTGGAGAATTTTTATCGAGAAATTCTAAAGAAACATTGCAAAGATTTTACGGAATGAAAACGATACATATGATGACTAAAAGCCCTTGAATTAAATTTGACAAATTACGATATCCCAGAAGAAATATTAGTCGTTAACGAAAAAAAACAATCAAATGAAACAATAATCTTTTCAAAACAAATAATATTAAAGACATACGAATCAGATAAAAAAAGCCTATTTAACATATTCAATAGATTCACTAAAAAAATTTACATCTGAAAAAATGTCTTTCCAATTGCAAACATAGAATTAGCCATGTTAGAAAGTCTTTACAACACATCAATAATAAATAAATGATATGTAGAAGAACTTATCAAAAAGATTTTAAGAAAACAAAAAAAGACATTAAACTTTGAAGTCTTTGAACAAATTTTAAGAAACAATAAACATCATTCAAGCATAAATAGACTCTATAAACTTTCACTCTGAATCGATCCAGACATCTCCGAAAAACTAAAAAATCTAATCAAAAAATTCAGCTATTTCATAAATTAGTTAAAAAAATACAAATTTCAAAAGCGAAAAGACGTCAGCCAAAAATTTTTCATTTGTCAGACTACGCTGAAATTACTAACAAAAATATGCCAAATCTATCCCATAGATTCATCATAAATTCGGAAACTGTTGACTACAGACTGCTGACTGTTAGCTGTTGACTGCCGACTACAGTAGTAAATCAGCAAACAGAAAGTATGACCGAAAAATTTTTTAAAAAGATTTTTTGTCCTGCAATACTGCTGGGCCGCCGGAGGCATAGCTAACAAAAATAAGTATTGATATTCAAATAACAAATAGACTCAAAAACAACCACTGACTTGTAGTAAAAATTCAAACAATCTGAAATTGACTATCTACTCTCAAATATTCAATAAAAAACCTAAATACACTATAAAAGATAAGAAACACTGAAGAATTTAATCATATTTTTATCTTTTTCCTTTTTACTTGTTTTGACGAGACAAGAAGCATTATCAAAAACAGGATTATTCACTCAAACAGAATTGAAATAAAATTAGTATTTATTCTCAATAGCGAATCTACTTTTGGATAGACATGGAAAAAATTTAATTTGGTTAATAGATTAACTAATCAATTTCAAATTCACCAAGCTCAATCTGGGACAGCTAATCAATATAATTCTTGATTTAAATAATTACCAAATCTTCACAAAATTATTCAAATTGGGACAACAAAAACAATACAATCTAAAAACAAAAGAAAGTCCCTTTTAGACAATTTTTTAACAAAAAATAAGACTATAAGAGATAAAACAACTCAAACCATTCAACCAAAAAACGACATTCCTCCATGCCAAACCTTTATAATTTCAGATGGGTTATTAGAGAAATAATTCCACTCATAAATAAAAACTTCTCAAAGTCTTCAACCAACCAAAACTCAAATTATCAATGCAATCATTAAATCATCAAGATTTCATTTCAAAAAATTTCTCAATTTTGGATAATCGGCAAGTATTTCTGATTTTCAAAGAAAATGCAAAAAAAAGTAAGTAACCAAAAATCAAATAAGATAAAATATACCATATCGATAGACATTTACACCAAATATAGAAAATGCAACCATCAAAAAATTAGCATATAAACAATAAATGTATAAAAAAAAATTATAAAGTTTCAATAGAATTAATTAAGACTCTGGATTATATCATACTTATTACCATAAAAATAATCGTATTTCTTAGATAAGATATTATAATAATTCTTTACTTGAGATCACATCTTATCATATGCATTATACATTATCCTTGATTCAACAGAACAACTTTCAGCATCTATCGACGATAAAAGATACTTCTCCATATTAACTCAATCAAAATCTTTCAATGCTAAAGAAAAGCTTTTATCAGTAATCGATTTTTTATTATCACAGCTATCTTTACGCTGTGCCAAAGAAGTTTTTTGATTTTCAATATATACCATAAAAGTTCACGCCGTATTTAAAAGATTAGACATTTTATTTAAAATTTTCTCCAATGAAGTTTGCGGATATATTGATTTATTTAAGTATTTTAAAATATCTATATCAGCATAAAATTTCATATCTTTCAATAATACCGCATATGAAGATACAATTTCATCACTTGTCTCTCACATTCACAATTCTAAATGAACATTTAAATGTAATGGTAATACTCAATAATATTTAGCTAATTCCATATTTTCTAGAGCATCATCCACATTTTCAGATGCTACAAAACATAGAAATCAAAGCACCACAAGACAGAAAAGTATAAATAGATGAGAAAACTTTTTCATTTTGCTAATTTTTTAAAATATTAAATAGTATTAACAACATTCGCCATTGGAAGCATAATAGCAGCCACCAATGAACCAATAATTCACGCGATAAATACCATCAGAATAGGTTCAATAGCTGTCATCATCACGTCGATTCTTGTCTCCAATTGAGTTTTGTAAAAATCAGATATCTTTGCTAATACCGACTTTGTTGTTCATGTACTTTCTCACACATGAATAATTTGAATCAAAATAGAATCAAATAGTTTAGATCATTCCATTCATTCAAAGATAGAAAATCATGCTTCCAAATCTTTTTTTATTTCCAAAACCTTCTTTTTATACTGATAGTTAGAAAAAATATTTCATATTAATTGCAAAGATACAACAGGACTCATTCAAGCAGAATAAAATTGAGAAAGCTGTTTTGCAAATTTATATTGATAATTTCATTTTATTACTGGAGATATAATTGGAGCCGTTACCAATAAATTATCAACAGCTATTTTAAATGGCAAAATTTTACGATAAGAATAGACAAACCCTGCTATTATTACCACGATGACTAATAGCAAATACAATCAATATGCTTGCAATCGCTCTGCGACAGTCATAAGTACTTGTGTAATTTTTGGAATATCATTTTGATCAGGGAATAATGTAACTATATTTGGTAAAACTTTAATATCAATATATAAAGCAGCAGCTATAGATCATACTAACAAAATTAAAGGATACATCAAAGCTTTTTTCAATTTACCAGATATTTCATTTGATTGTTCCAAATTATCTGCGATATCGTTTAATGTATCAACTAAATTTCATGCCAATTGAGAAGATCTCACCAACTCTATTTCATCTTGACCAAAAAAATATGTATGATGTTCCATTGCATCTGCAAGCTCTGTTCATTGAACTAATTGAGCTATTAAATCTTCCAATATTATTTTCATTCACTTATGCTCTTCTGAATCTAACAACGCATTCAATGCGTCAATCATACCTAATCATGCCTTTTGAGAAACTGAAAATAATCTATAAAAATTAGTCTTATTTTTCAATCAAGGCTTATTCAATTTAGCTTCTAATGTATCAAAGAACGATTTCTTTTTTGCTTGATCTGCCATTTTTGTTTATATTAAAATATAAATTAAATATCTTTTATTTTTACAAATTGATATGCCTCATCTAAATCAACGATTCACTTAATTACTTTAAATATTCCGTCTCTTTCCAAATTAATCATTCAATTTTGTAATGCGACCTGTTCTATTTCCATATTTGAACGTCACTCCATAAGCATTTTTTTAATCTCATCATTATAATCCATAAGTTCAAATAATCATATCCTTCATTTATATCCAGATCATCCACACAAAGGACATTTCTCTCAATTAACTTTTCAAGTTCATTTCATCATTTTTCATTCTATCATAAATTTAGACCACTGCTCTTTTGTGACTCATCTATCATGCAATTCTTTCTTTAATAATTCTTTATCAAAATTCATAAAAGCTTTTTTGGCATGCCTCCATCTAATATCATCTTTAATATCGACTTCTGCACAACATTGGGTACAATTTTTCCTTGCTAATCTCTGTGCAATTACAAGATTGAATGTTCATGCCACCATATATGCTTTTGCTCAAAGATTAAGCACCCTACTAATTGTCTCCACAGCAGAATTTGTATGAATAGTACTAAACACCAAATGTCATGTCAATGCTGCCTCCATAGCCATCTCCAATGTCTCGGCATCACGAATCTCTCAGACCATAATCACATCAGGATCTTGCCTTAATGCTGATCTCAGTCAACTAGCAAAAGTAAATCATACATCTGACCTTACTTGAGATTGATTCAATCATTCCATCTTATTTTCTACTGGATCCTCAAAAGTAGTAATATTAATCTCCGGTTTATTAATATAATTCAAGCAAGCATAAAGCGTAGCTGTTTTTCATGATCATGTAGGTCATGTATTCAAAAGAATTCAGTTTGGATACGATAATTCATTAAATATAATTCTTTTATTACGTCATTCAAGTCAGAGATCTTCCAAACGTGGAGTCTTTTTTGATTTATCCACAATACGCATTACCAACTTTTCTCACCAAACTGTAGGCAAAGTATTTGCCCTCAGATCCAATTCCTTTCAAGTCAAAGTAACATTTGATACTCTGGCATCCTGAGGAATCCTTTTTTCATCAGGTCTCATCTGTCCAGATTCTATTTTGAATTTTGAAATAATACTTTCATGTAATGTCTTTGGATATTGGACTAATTCTTGTAATAATCAATCTATTCTAATTCTAATTCTAGAATAATTTTCCATAGGTTCAATATGGATATCTGATGCTCATTCTTCTACAGAAATAGTTAAAAGATTATCAAAAATAGCTACAATATCTGATTGAAGTATTGCGTTATCAAGTGCATTTTTATATGTCAACGTATTCTCAAACATAAAAAGTTTCAAATTACTATATAAAATATCCACATATAATTATACTCAAAACACAAAAAAAAGTATAAAAAATATCAAACTTTAGATTATTACAAGTTGACTTATTAAAAAAATATTGTTTATTAAATGATACAAATAAAAAATCAAGATTCAATCGACCTTAATTTTTATTTTATACTTTAAACTAAAATTAAATTTAATTAATAATGCTATTTATATACTGGTATCTCTTGCTATTTTAGCCACACATTTTCGCAATTAACTCTATTTTTTTATTTTTAAAATAAAAATGTGTGGATTATTATAGTTACAAACTACTATTTACCCCTATTTTAGCCACACATTTTCGCAATTAACTCTAATTTTTTTATTTTTAAAATAAATCCAAAATTCTTAATTTTTAATTATTAATTATATCCTTTCACATATAATCTCTCAAAGCATCTGGAACGACAATATTTCAATTTTTATCCTGATAATTTTCAATCAAAGAAATCAAAACTCTTGGTGTAGCAATAGCTGTATTATTCATTGTGAAACAATATTTAATTTTTCACTCACCATCACGATAACGAAGATTTAATCTACGAGCTTGGAAATCTAAAAATGCTGTCACTGAGTGTGTCTCTCAGTATGAATTACGAGACGGCATCCAGCATTCCAAATCTTGTGAATTATATTTTCATATTGCCATATCTCACGAACAAAGTTGGAGTACACGATAATGCAACTTCAAATCATCCAAAACTTCCATAGAATTATGCAAAATCTCAAAATAGTACTTATCAGACATTTCCTCATCAGCTGGGAGAATTATCACTTGTTCAACCTTATTAAACTGATGTACTCTATAAAGTCATGCTGTATCTTTTCAATATGTTCCAGCTTCACGACGAAAACATGCCGAATATCCACAATATTTTTTTGGTAATTCACTTTCCTCCAAAATTTCATTCATATGGTATGCTGTCACAGGGATTTCAGAGGTTCAAATCAACCATTGATTATCTCTCGCCATCCGATAAGCATCCTCCTCTCATCATGGAAAATATCCAGTTCATTGCAGACATTCCGGATTTACGATATTTGGCACATTCATTGGGATGAATCACTTTTTAACAAGTTTTTTCAAAGTATATTGCAAAACAGCTTGTTCCAAAAGCATTCCATCTCATTTTAGAAAATAACTCCTTGATCAACCAAGTTTTACTCCTCTATCAATATCAACCATATCATGTTTCTTCATCAAAGAGATATGATCTAATGGCTCAAAATCAAATTTTGTAGGCTCTCAATGTACTTCTGAAACTACATTTTCTGTCTCATCTTTTCAAATTGGTACATTTGGATGAAGACCTGTATTTGGCATCTTTAAAAGAGCCAAATTCAGCTCCTTTACAAGCTCTTGATATTCTGAGTCTTTAGCCTGAATCTCTGATTTCAAAGCTTTTGCTTCCTCATATTTCTTTTCTTCACCAAACTTTTTTTGTTGAAATTTCAAATCATCAATCTCTTTTTGCAATTTCCTCCTCTGCTCATCTTTTGAAAGTATAGAATCTACATCAATTTCAATATTCTTAGCAGAACAAATTTTCTTGTACCCATCTACATTTTCACGAACTTTATTTAAATCAATCATTAGAAAAACAATAAAAATTTAAAATAACAAATAAAAATTTACATATTTTTTTTTAGTTTTCAACAAAAAAACTTTATTTTAAACAGAGAATTCATATAAATCAAAATAACTTAACTTGCATAACAAAGAAATACCTACAATAAATTCTTACTACAATATAGAAAAGGATGCAACAAACCGACGAGAAGCTGTAAATCGTTCAATAAATTGAAATTGATACATAAATATGTATGATGAGTCTCAAATAATTTTCAAAAAAATCACATGAATGCATTTCAAAGAAAGCATGTATATATTAATACCATTTTTAGAAAGAAGATACAATGATAATAAAAAAGAAATTGATGATGCAGCAAAACAAATAAAAACAGTATTAGATGATCAAAAAGATAAAATATTTGAACTAATGGAAAAGCTAACTAAAAAACCAATTTTCAATGATTCATTTACAATCCAATATACTACATGCAAAAGATGACCATATAACCGACAAACATGAGAAATTTGGATAATGGAACCATCAAAAAAAGAATTTAGGTATAAATACCGAACACAATCTTTTATCCATGAATTACTGCATTTTCAAACTCATAAATACTATGAGACAATACCACCAATGAATAAATTAGATAAACAACAATTCAATCTATTAAAAGAATCCTTAACATTTTTAATAAATTATGAATTCCCTTGAATAAACAAAAGTATCGATAATGGCTATCCTCAACATCAAGAATTTAGAAAAATACTAGAAAATTATCGGATTTCTCTATGAGACAAAAAAGATTTCGAAAAACTAATAGAATTTTGATGCAAAAAAATCTTAGAATAACATTTCATGAAAAAACCAAAATTCTTAATTTTTAATTATTAATTCTTAATTTCCTTACCTCTACCTACGAAATGAGATAAAGAAATATTTTGTATTGAAATTAGAAATTTTAACTACATAATGTACACATGAAAACATTATGTTATCAGCATAATAAAAAATAATCATTTTACAAGAGAAAATATAAAAATGGATTCAAACGCACAAATTATCCTTATTTGAATTGTTATTTGAACAATTTTATGATATTTGATAGCCAGATTACTTTTTGGAATACAAAATAGATGACAAAGAAAAAATGCTATTGAAAGGTCAAAACATGTAATTATGTGACAAGTAAACGAAAAGATAGCACCAATTTTGCCATGATTTCCATACAACTACAAAGATTTAGTTTTCATAGGAAAAGGGATTGATTACATAGTTTTTGACTGACTTTCTACAGGCTATCTGAAACAAATAGTATTTTTGGAAATAAAAAGTGGAAATTCAAACCTAAATAGAAATGAACTCATGATCCAAGATTGTTTAAATAGAAAAAAAGTCTATTATGATGTACTTAGAATGAGAAAATAAAAAATCATTTGACATCTAAACAATAATATTTATAATCAACAGCCTAAAGTAACTAAAAGTAAAACAAACACAAAAACAGCCGCACAATGAAAAAATTAAGACCTAGAAAAAGTCTCTTTAAAGAGATTCTTTACCCATTAGAGTCCATCTTAGGACTCATTCTTACCATTATCATGTTTGTTGCAATATGTAAAAAAAGCAACTATTCAGAACTAAGAATAATAATTGTGGGTCTTGTTTGCGCCATTCTAGACATTGTTTCAATCTATAATGCTTTTAAAATGGCAAAAAAGACAAAAGAACGCCAAAAGCTATTAGACAGAAATCCTAGCTTAGTCACAGGAAAAAGTAAGAGTATTCTCGAAATTGAAAAAGAAAAAAAGATTGCTAATAGTTTAAAATTAACAATCGAAACCGTTTTCTTAATCATCACTCTGCTATAAGAAATTCAAAAGCCCAATAAGGGCTTTTTATATTATATATCTTTTTCCAAAAAATGGTTGATAAAATATTCCCATTTTTTTTAAATTTTTGCAATAAAAAATTTCTGGTATATAATTAAACTAACAAAATAACTTATATTAAGGCTCTACTACACATAATCTGTATGCAGATTATAAAACCTTATAACATAGGTTATGTTGTTAGAGGTATTCCTCTTTAAAACTATCCAGATCAGTTATCCAACAAGGTCGGATAGAAATCCGCAGAGAGCTTCGGATCTTTTATATAATCAATATAAGATATCTGAAACAAACAGGTAATTTAAATTGGTTATATGAAACCAAGCCGGAGCTCTTTGTTAAAAGCTATTGGTATGCCAATAGCTTTTTCTTTTTCCAAAAAATCTGACTGATTTTATAGTCAGATTTTTCATACTTCAAAAATTATTAATTTTTAATTGTTAATTCTTCATTTATTGACTATTCATACTTAATTATCAATTTCAACCTATTTTCAACTCTATCTTTTCACATCACTTTCATCACTGAAAATAAATCTGGAGTTCTCTTGGAAGCACAAAGTGCTAATCTCAAAAACATTGCTAAATCTCAAACCTTTCAAATATATCATCATTCTTTAAATTCAGCATTATTTGCTGCAAATCCATACTTTTTCCCAATTTGTTTCAATTGATCAAACCACTCCTCCACTGTCATATCAAAATTCAATACAGAAATATATTCATCAATAAAATCTTTCATCACATTCATATCAAAATCTCCAAATCAATTAATCTTTCCATCTTCAGATTTTGCTCGTAATTCATCATTTTTTATCAATTTTTCTCGTTCAGAATCAAAGAAAAATCTAAGTTGTGTATCAATATCTTTGAATGTATAAAATCTTTTTGGATCTTTTTCTGTGTGTCTTTCGATATTCAAAGCATTCCTAGCATAATCCATATCTGATTTTATCAAATCAGCCAAATCTGTATCATATTTTTCAGCCCAAACTAATCATTCTTTGAGTAATTGATCTGTAGAAATTCTAGATAAATAAGCATTATTTACTTGTTCCATTTTTACTAAATCAATCAACGCCCCAGACTTATTCATATTTTCAAGTGCAAATTCACGATTCAAGAATGTTTTGTCCAAATTTTCTTTTTGCCACTCTTCAAAACCTGAATCCATAATCGTATACAAATAATCCAAAATTCATTGAACAGCGAATCAATTCTCAAGCAAGAATTCTACATTTGCTTCTGGATCTTTTCTCTTTGATATTTTCCTCTTTTTACCCGTCTCCTCATCCACTTTCAAAATCTGTGCCAAATGACAATATTTTGGAGCTGGTAAATCAAATGCTTGAAAAAGC
>CALCYP010000005.1 GCA_937906635.1 uncultured bacterium
CTAGCCACTGGCTAGTGTTTTTATATTTTACTAATTTTTTTCCCGGACACTACTGTTGTAGAATCAAAAAAAATATTACCAAAGGATATCGCAGAGACAAAAAAAATGAAAAATAAATTAGATAACCTACAAAAGAGTCTAAATAATAGAGAAAAAATGATAGAGAATAATTTAATGTCAAAAGATGATTTTAAAAGAACAATTGAAGATCAGGTTAAAGAATTAGAAAAAAAATGAGATTTAAATAATGAAGAAAGGATAAAATTACGCGAGCTAAATGAACAATTACACAACGAATTTTATATAGAAATAATGTATGCTGAATCAGTAGAAAGTCAAAAAGAAGCACTAAGATATGGGTGAATAGATGACATGGTTAGGTGAACTGTTTTATCTGATTTAGCAAGAGCAGCATGAGGAATAAAATGAGTCGAAAATAGTGATATTTATAACGATATAGAGGGGGCATGATGATGAATATTTAACTGGACAGATGCAAATAGTAGAGCAGCATTTGATTTTATAAGAGACATAGCAGTAGAGGTCGTTTTATGTTATTTAGCAGCTTGTACTGCATGAGCGGCAACAGAATTATTAGCAGCCCATACATTAAAATTAGTTTCATCAACAGCAAGATGAATAAAAATAATAAAATGGGCGAGAAACTTAAGTAGAATATGAAAGTTTGCAATAAAATGATTATGAGTAGTGGCTAAACTATGAATTGAATGATCACTATTTTATGTGAATAACACATTACTATCACACCGGGTAAAATGAGAACCATGGGAAGATACAAAAGAATTTCTATTAGATCCAAAATGATACGCTAAAAGTATTGCTTTTTTTGGAGTACTAAAGTGATTATGAAAATTATGAGAACTATTTCAAAAATGAGGAGAAAAAGCTATTCAAAGTATATTAAATCAACCAGTAAAAGATAAGAAAGCATTGGAATCAGTAATGAATCGAACATTACAAGTATCTGGTGTTTGATTTGAGTTTTGAAACTTGTATCTAACTGACAATCTTGTAAATTTAATATTTTGAGATGAACGAGCATCAATGACTCGAGAATCAGCAATAAATCAGCTTTGAATAATACTATGATTGAGATTAGCATGAAAAACAGGACTTCAAGACAAAATAATTGAAGAATTTTGACCCACAGTAAAGGCTAAAATCGAAGTAAATTGAAAAGCAGTTGAAATAACTGTTCCATTTAGGAAAGGAATGATAGTCAAAAATTGATATTTTGATTGATACGTAAAATGAGTAGAACCCGCAAAGCCATCACCATATAGAGCTAAAAGAGATGCCGAAAAAAGACAAGAGTACATAGAAGAACAAGCAAAGGATTTCTTTGAGAGTGAAAACCCATGAAAAAAGTATGAAGATTTACCAAAAGAAAAGCAGTTAGAATACGAAGCTCGAGCAAAGAAATATCTAGAGCATATACAAAATACTGCAAAAAATTTATATGAACAAGAAAATCCTTGAAATAAAATTAAATATGAGGATTTAACCGAGACACAAAAATCAGAATACGAACTTCGTGCTGAAGAAGCATTTCAAGATGCAAAACAGGCATTAAAAGATATATATATTAAGCAAATGTGATCAAAGCTTCATGAAGAACGAAGAAAAAGCTATGCTACCAAAATTGAAAACAGAGATGAAAATTGAGCTATTAAGCCGAGAATTAAAAAAACAACTGATAAAGAATGGATAGAGAAACATTGAACTAATGAAGTAGATATAGCAAATACAAAATTTGAAGATTTACCAAAGGATCGACAAGTAGAGAATACTGCTGCAGCAACAGTAGCAATTAATTTAATATACGAAAAAGTATTAAGGTGAGAAGAAATCACACCAGAAATGGTTGAAGAAATGTCTGCAAAAGTACATGAAGAACGATTAAAGAGAAATCAGTACGCAAAGTGATGAGAGTTAGATAAGCCATACAAAGAATTACCAGAAGTAGAAAAAGCTAAAGATAGAGATCAAATACTAGAGGCGATAGAAACTATGCAATGAAAAAGAAAAAGATTTGAAATAGAAAAAAATATGAAAGAGCAAAAACTAATAAAAGAATTGTATGAACAAGAAAATCCTGGTAAAAAATATGAAGATTTAACTACAAAAGAACAAGAACAAGTACAAAACGAACATAAATATAAAGAACATGTTGAACAAGAATTAAAGAAAGAAACAATAAAGGAGCAAATATCAAAACTTAATGAAATGAAAAGACAACTATCTAAAGAATTATCTTGAGAAAAGAAAAACAATCCAGAAATATGAAAGAAAAAACAATTAATTGAGACAATTGAAGAAAAACTAAAAAATATGGAAGATAATATCAGAGAATATGATGTGGATTTTGATCCGAATACATGAACTTTTAGTAGCTTTGGAGGAATTGATAAATTTGTAGACTATTTGTTTGACAAATTAAATAATGGAATTGAAGATTGAAAATTAAATAAACGTAGAGATTTAAAAAACTTCAATAACAATGTTCAACTCACTATAGATTACATGACCAAAAAAATAATTAGTGATTGATCTGGTGTGAAAAAGACATATAGGGAGCGACAGATAGAAAATATTGACGAAGATATGAATTCTCCAGAATCGTTTAAAAACAGTGTAGATAAGGTAAAAAAAGTCTTAGATAAAAAAGCTGTTGATCAGTGGCTAGACAATCCACAGCGATATAATTCTCATGGTTTTGATCATACAATATTCGTAGTATCGTGAACTAAAAGTACTTTTGATGGGATAGACTGAACAAAAAAACAATTGATAGAGAAGTATAACTTAAGCGAACTGCCAGAAGAGAGAGTAAAGAAATTATCAGAGTATCTTGTAAAAATGAGTGCAATTTTACACGATTTTTGATATCCGAAACAAATATGAAAGGACAAGTCTACACATGCGACGCGTTGAGCAGAAGTATTTAATAAAGAAATAAGAAAAGAATTTGAAAGAGATCTAAAAGATAGGTTTGGATTGGATGAAAAAACAGTAAAAGATATTAGCTGTGACATGTATAATTCTGTATGTTTTCATGGAGCTGATAAAGCTTCACAACATTACACAATAAAAATAGAATGAATAGACTCCAATGGTCGTAGTTACTGATGATTATTAGCATGAGAAAAGTGAACCAAAAATGAAATTTTAACAACAGAAAACGCAAAAGATAATTTGGATTTTGAAAATATGAGGATTTCATATAAAGATTGATGAGAATTATTAGCAATTAGGCAAGCTTTGGAATTTACAAAGAATTGGGGAGATTTAAAGTACAAGACCGCCAATTGAATTGAGGTTAGACCAGAGAATGGAAAATCAATTGAACAATTTATGAAAGATATGAATGTAACAAGGATAGAGTCACAAGGTGGACAGTTTATAGAACTACATTATGAGTGAAAAGCTGAAATTACTCAAAATGCTATAGATCATGCAATGTGACGGAAGTGTGATTTTACAATAAATTTTGATAATGGAGATGCTAAGGTTGTATATAAATATAAGGAACAAAAATATATGAAAGTAAAAAAAGAAAGTTTACAGAAAAAAAAATTTACAAAAGAGGATTTAATAGTAGTCACAGAAGAACAAGCCAAAAATCTTGGTAATGTTACAGATGTTGTTGCAGAAGGAGGAGCTAAGATAGATGTATCATATGACAAATATAGTTGAAGAACTTTGGATAAAAAAGGGGAAAGATGATGAGCATGACTTGAATGTAAGGACTATAATTTATTAGAAAACCCATTAGCTGCAGTACGTGTCGGTGATAACCTAGATATGACATATGATAGGTTAATCCCAACACAAAAAAACGCAATCTTTTTAACGACATTGTATAACTTGTGAGATTGATGAGATGTAGCAAAATTATTTAAAATTATGGAAGAGTATAATAAGAATAAATGAGTAATAGATCCAAAACTAAAACAAAAAAAAGTTAGAATAAATCTTTATGAAATGTTTGAAGAATGAGAGCATACCAGCAATTGGATTAAATGAAAGAAGCAGATAGATTTTGATTTTGATTATAAAACATATTTGTTACAAGATTGAACATTTGATTTGAAACATTTTAAAAAAGATATCTTTAGAAAGATCAAAAAATCTTGAGAAATAAAAACTGATGTATCTGAAGAAATATTAAAACAATCAGAAGATTTAATTTGACGAGATGATATGTGACCATATTCAATTCGTCACATGGTTGGTTTAAGAGGAATAAGAAACGTCGAATTTATTGACAATGAGGTAAGAATCGTTATAGATGAAGATATTCAATTCAATTCAGATTTAACATTTGATGCAGATTGAAAATTGAGAACTGTTATAGAGGATTGAGTAGAAGTACCTTTGGTAGAGTTTCACTTACGGAGAGAATGAACGGCACTATTTAGAAATACAATTGGTTGAGATTTAATAAAATCTTCAGTGTTTGACTCACAATGAAATATGATATGAACAATTGAATGAAATTGACATGTTATATATACCGAAGAGTTCCGCAACAATCCAAAATTCCAAAAATTTGTAAAGGCCAAAGACAGGTTTGACATGGAACACCCAATGAAAATAAATAACTAAATTAAATTTTATATTCTAATTTACAAAAAATGGAAACAATGAACATAAATGAAGGATGGGAAAATAATAATATAAACTGACAAATTGCAGCAAGACTAAAAAAAATTTGAGAATTAAAATGAGAAGCTGTCTATAGGTACGATGATTCTCCAAATTGTTTTAAATATATGTGAAGAATCATCAAAGTATGATTGAAAGCTGTTTGAGCTGAAGTTTGAGATATACCAGATGATAGTGATTATGTTTATACAGTAAACTTATGAGATATTGCTATATGTGAAGATTTTCGTACAGTATTACAGCAAATACAAAAAGAACAGTGATTTGATATTGAGATATCTGATGATATTTCAATATCTGATTGTGAAAAATTATTATGATGGGATGATAATCTACCTAGTATAGATAAAATGATTGAAGATTCTGGTACTACATTTAAATTATGAGCTAAAGAACGTGTTAGAGAAGAAGTACAAAAATTCAATAAAACATGATTGGCATTTTTCTCTTTTGATGTTATAGGTTGAGAGTTTAGCTTAATAGCATCAAACAAATATTTGAAAGATATGATAATTAATAAGGATAAAAATTTTTACTATGAAATGGTTAGAGTGAAAACACGAATAACTGAAGATTTACCAATAAAATTACAAGAATATGCTGAAAAATGGCGCGAAAAAGAAAAAAATGAAAAAGAAGAGAGGGATAAAAATATTAATAATCTAAAAAAAGATATTTAACATTTATCGACTGAGATATGGATAATTCTCTTGAAATTGAAAGAAAATTCTTGGTTTCAGAACTACCAAAAAACTTAGAAATCTACCATCATGATGAAATTGAACAGTGATATTTTGTGTTAGAAGAAAATATAGAAGAACGTATTCGCCATAGATGAAATAAATATTATCATACAAAAAAAGTATGACACTGAGAGGTGAGAGAGGAATGTGAAAGTGAAATTACAAAAGAAGAATTTGATTTGATATGGCAAAAGACTGAGTGAAAAAGAATTTATAAAACTCGCTATGTAATCCCTTACAATAATCATAATATTGAGCTTGATATTTACCACGATAATCTAGAATGATTAATTGTATGCGAGATTGAATTTCATAACATTGAAGAATCTAAAACTTTTATATTTCCGAAACGGTTTTGAAAAGAAATTACAAATGATGAAAATTTTAAAAACAGAAATCTTATTTATAAAGAATATAATGAACTGAAAAACCTTTTGTAAAAAACAATAAATATACAATATTGTACCCCAAGAAATATCCAAGCACATGTTGGATATTTTTTTCCATTGACATATTCTATTCCAACAATCTGTATGCAAAAACAATTCAAAATCTAACAAAAAAATTTGCATTTTCAAAAAAAATGATTATATTTCTTATAGTTGTATTTATTTATTACTTTGAGAAATGAATTTGCGTGAATTAGAAAAAATCACAAAAGAACTTCCATGTTTTTCGATACAGCAAATAAAGCTTTTTGAACCAGATTTTCTTCGCTGAAATTTAAAAAACTGGCATGAAAAATGATATTTAGATCGCATAACAAAATGACGATACTGTTTTTCATCTTTACCAAAATTAGAAGAAAATTCGTATATTATCAGTCATTCGATATATCAACCAAGTTATATCAGTATGGAATCTGCACTAAGATATTATAATCTAATCCCAGAATGAGTTTTTATAACTACAGCATGTTCCAGCAAAAAAACTCAAAAATTTACATGAGACAGATGAACTTTTTACTACTATCACATCAAACCTTCACTATTTCGAGGCTATGAAACAAAGAAAACTCAATATTGATCATTCTATTTAGCTACTCCTGAAAAACTAATCTGTGACTTCTTTTATCTAAAACCAAATTTAAAAAAATCAGACATTCCAGAATTGAGAATCGATTTTGATTTACTATATCAGCTAACAACAAGAGAAAACATCGAATCATGTGCCAAAAAATTTAATAATAAAAGACTATCCAATATTATTTCAGATTTTATATCATACAAATAAAAATGCTCAGCTTAAACGAAATTCTTTCATACTATCCACCAAAGTTGCATAATTTTCCAAAATGAATTTTGAGAGAGTATTTACAATATTTAATCTTACAAAATATTTTTTCACAAGAAATTTCAAATAAATTATGTTTCATATGATGAACATCACTAAGAATTTGATATTGATCACAAAGATTTTCAGAAGACTTAGATTTTGATAATCGATGATTAACTGTCAACGAATTTGAAGAAATGACAAAAAATATAGAAAAAATGCTAAAATTAGAGTGATACGAAGTAAACATAAGACATATCTACAAATGAGCTTTTCATTGTACAATAAAAATTCCTCAATTATTATACGACAATAATTTAGCAAGCATGTCAACTGAGAATCTGACTATCAAAATTGATACCACTCCACAATGATTTTCATACGAGGAAAAGCAAAAGTTAGTCCAGAATTTTTGATTAATTTTTCCAATTAACGTAGCAAATGAACAAACTTTACTAAGCATGAAAATATCAGCATTCTTCTCTAGAATCAAGGGTAGAGATTTATTCGACATAGTCTATCTCATATGAAAAACTAAGTCTCCTAATCGAGACATTTTGAAAGAAAATTTTAATATTTCCAATTCAGAGCAACTAAAAAAGAAAATAGCTGAGAAAAATCAGACCTTAAACTTCGTACAACTCCAAAAAGACGTCCAGCCTTTTCTTTTTGATCCAAACAATCAATCAGTTCAATATTTCCCACAAATTATAGAACAAACAACATTTGAATAAAAAATTTTACACAAAAAAAATCTCTTGAAAAAATACTCATTCCAGTATCAATAAACCAACACTCTCGAATGAGTATTTTTATTCTAAATCATAAAACGGTACAATATTTATTGTATATCAATTAATTACTATCTTTTCCTCTTGTTCAGCAGTAATAATAAACGCATTTTTTTCACCAAATTTCTTCATAGCATCGATACATCATTGAATTTCTCTTGATTTATTCGTTTCATTTAATTCAAAACAAGATTGATAAATCAGAGTCTGTCTTCACAAAGGTACAATAAAATCTGTTTCAGATCAGTTTTTTAGGAAAAATATATTATTCCCATATTTTCTATAAAGATACTGAAATAAGGTATTTTCCAATCTTTTTCAATCATCAGAAGAAAATTTAAAGTTAATTGCAGTTAAATATCATGTATCGAATGTATAAATCTTCTTGAGAACTTGTTTTCTTAATGATTTATCTCGCTTAGAAACAGATTGTGAAAAATATACCGTATTCAAATAATCTACAAAAGTATATAGAATATTTTTATCGAATTTAAATCATTGAGTTTTTAAAGTATCAGCAATTTTATTTACAGAAAACTCTTTTGTAGCACATTGTAATAATAATTTAATAAATTGCTTCAATAAAGTCGCATCTTTAATTTCATATCTTTCAATTATGTCATTATAAATCATCACATCGAAATACTCCTGAATAATTTTTGTCTTCGTTTCTTCTTTCAATCAAATTAATTCTGGGAATCCTCACCATTTTAGATATTCAGTTTGTAATGATATGAGTTTAGATTTTCATTTCGATGAAAATTTCTTTCAATCAAATCAATTAAAATACAAAAATTCTAAAAATGACAAAGGTAGTAGTTCATAAGCTATACTTCTTCATCTCAAAGCCGTAGCAATTTCACTAGAAAGTAGTTTTGCATTACTTCAAGTAATGTGTATGTGTTTTACTCATTCATCATAAATTCTTCTGATGAATTTTTCCCGTCAATTAATATTTTGTATTTCATCAAAGAAAAAATGAACATTATTTAAATCAATATTAGGATATAATTCTTTGTATGCTTCAAGTAATATTGATAATTCCTTTCATTGAACATCCATTCTTTCATCTTCAAAATTGATATACACGATATTCTTTTTCGATACTCATGATGAAACAAGTTTTCATATAAGAGAAAATAGGTAGGAACTTTTTCAAGCCCTCCTTGGTCAAATGATAGAAATAATTTTTCATGAATCCAAATCTACTTTCAACGACCTCTCTTTGACGAGCTTTAATTCATTTTCATGAAAATCAGAAATAATTTGTTTAAATAATTTTTTCATTTTTTATAAATAGTTTCTGTAAAATACAGAAACATTGTAATAAAAGTTTCTTGAATTTCAAGAAAAATTGAGTTTTTTTGGAAAAATACCAATTTTTTTGCATTTTCAAAAAAAATAAACATATTTCTTATAGTTAAAATAACAAGTACTTGACATTTTATATCACATAAATAATAATGTAAATACTTTAATTGAATAACGCGCATTATGTGAAGAAATAGAGAATCTGCTGAAATAAGAGAGGAGAAGCAGAATAAAAACGACGAGAAAGCCGATAAAAAAAAGATGGAAAGAGAAAAAAAAGAAAAAAGAAGAGGGGAGAGGAGAGCCAGAAAACAAGAAAAAAATATCAGAGAGAAAACTGAGTTGATTACAGACAATTCAGAGATAATAGAGAAAATTTTAGAGGATAACCCATTATTGAGACAGAAAAAAATAATCTGTTTTGATTTGTATTGAACATTAATTTATCGTCCACATACACATTGAAAGACTAAGCATTTTCTAAAAAAAGTGTGAATTGAGCCATTTAAAAAATATTATGAGATAATTCAAACACATGGAAAGGAATATGTGAAAACTGCTTATGAATCTGTGGATGGATTCAAGATGCCAAATCGTGTCATCCATGCTTTACAAAAGCACACTGATGAAGAAGTAAAAAATACCAAAATATACCCAAAAGCACTTTGAGTACTAAAAAAACTGAAAAATAGTTGATATAAATTAGCTCTAATTTCAAACTTATCTCAAGATTTTGAAGCACCACTGAGGAGGCTTATTCCAAATGATGTTTTTGATTATGAAGCTCTTTCATATGACTTGTGAGTCATGAAACCAGATGCAAGAATATTTAAAAAAGTATTAGATGATGCAAACAGTGGTCAACCACAGCAATCTGAAGAAATTAAAATGAAAGATATGTTGATGATTTGAGATACTCAAAAGCACGATGTGGATTGAGCAAAAAATGTCTGAATGGATGCAATTTTGATAGATAGGAATGAGAAAAATATAAATTATGATGAAGAAAAAGATTCGATTATAATACATACATTAGCGGATTTGCTTGATATTTTGTGAATTGATTACTAATTACACTCCAACAGAATGACATATTTTTAATTACTAATTTCTCTGCGTTTTTTTCGTAAATTTTTTCAAGTTATTGGTTCTTCATATCAATTTTCAGGGCTTACTATATCTGTAAGTGGTTTGCATTCAAGTCACTGCTTTTGAGCTTGTTGGATACATTTTGAAATTCTTCAAAAATCAGCTGGCTTTACATGAAATAATTCTATTTCACCATTATGTAATGTTTTACCATCTTTCCAAGTACAATCACTTCGTCAAAATGGTAAATATCAAAGCTCTTTTAATATCGCCAAATGTTCAGGTTTACTATCTCCGCATCATCCAGGGAAACGGAAAAACGGAAAATCTCTTTTCATTCTGTTCAAATAATCTTCTCAAAGAGAATTAATGACTTCTTGTTCCCAATCTAAAATTTGTTTTCTTAGTAAATCAGGTTCAGAAGCTCTAAAATAGTGATGATTGTAAGAATGGCAGCAAACTTGATGTCATTCATTGATAGCTCTTTTCCGTTGTTCAGCATGCATTTTAATACGAGTCCCTGGAATGAAAAATGTCGCCTTTACATTGTATTTTGCCAAAGTATCTAAAATTTGCTCTGTGTATTTTGCCCCACATCAGTCATCAATCGTTATGGACATTTCAGGTTTTGTTAAATCTCAGGAAACGATTGGTGCATTTACTTTTTGAATTAAACTATCGTACAGATTTCATTGTTCAATCGCATCTACAAAGCTAATTGTATCGGCATTTTGCTTTTGAGACAGAGTGTCAAATGTTTGCAAAGTAATTTCTTCTTTTGATTTTTCCAAACTATTTTGTCATTGAGAATCACAAGACACAAGAAATGCTGGAGCAGCAAGCAAAAATCATAATTTTTTATTCATCAAGTAGAATATAATAGATAAATTATTATATTGACATTATAAGTATTTTTAGTTTTTTTTCAAGATTCTCTAAAAAAAGTGTTGAAATTTGTTAACAACAAAATCATAGAAGCCACAATCTTATTCTACTTTTGTCAAAAATCTCAATTCAATCTTTCTGAGTCCAAATTTTGGATTATAAAATTTTACAATTGCGAGATTATTCCATACCTCCAAAACATATCAATTTCCAAATAATTTATGATTTACTACATGTCATTCTGAGATATCGTAATGCTCTTCTTGCTGGTTTCATTCTCAAACTGAACCAGATCCTAAATCATATCTTTTTACGAGTTCCAAAGGTATTTCGGCTATAAATCTACTTTCAGGATTACTTCTGGTTTGTCACCAAGTCATCCTACTATTTGCATACGACAAAAATAAATGATCTTTTGCCCTTGTGATAGCCACATACATGAGTCTCCTTTCTTCTTCCAATAAATTTGGCTCCATCATAGCATTCGTCAGAGGAAATACATTATCTTCTAATCAAGCAATGAAAACTACAGGAAATTCCAATCATTTACTACTGTGTGCTGTCATCAGCTTTATTGCATCCAAATTTCATTCATCATCAGTTGCAACATCTGTCAAAAGTGTAATTTCTTCCATGAATTGCCTCACTGCGTCCTGTCATTTTTCTACATATTTTGAAGCAAGATTTATCAATTGACCAATGTTTTCATACTTTTCATCTGCAATTTCTTCGCTACCATGTTCTTTGACCAAATACGCTCTATATTTTATTCATTTTACTATCTTTTCCATAGCATCAGCAGGGGAGTACTGCTCCCAATTATCTGTGATTTCATGAATTACCTGCTTAAATTCCATAATTCAGTTTTTTGCTTGTGGGGTCACTTTTTCTGGTACAGAATCAATATTTTCTATCACTTCATTTAAACTATATCAATTCAAAGCCGCATAATCTTCGAGTTTATCCAAAGTGGTTTTTCAGATAGACCTTCACGGCAAATTGATAATTCTTTTCAATGAAATTGAATCATTTGGATTCGCTAAATATTTCATATATGCTAAAATATCTTTTACCTCTTTTCTATCAAAAAATTTATAAGCTCACCAAATTTTGTACGGAATTCACTCTTGGACCAAAACTTGCTCAAAAGGAGAAGATTGTGCATTTGTCCTATACAATATTGCCACATCTCATCGAGATTGAATTTTTCCACTATTTTTCATCTTAGAAATCAAATCAATCAAGTTTGCAGCTTCATCCATTTCAGTATTGTTTCCAAAAATTGTGATTTTTCCATTTTCTTCTCTAAACGAGCGGACAGTTTTGTCATATTGCTTCAAATTTTTTTTGATTACAGCATTTCCGGCTTCCACTATATAAGGGCGAGAACGATAATTTATCTGCAACTTAAACATTTGCATATCAGGCCGATACTTTTTTACATTCAAAAAATTTTCCATGAGAGCTCATCTCCGACCATAAATACTCTGATAATCATCTCAAATCATCGTAATATTTCCATCTTCTCAACTCAACATTTTCATCAATTCAAATTGAATTCGGTTCGTATCTTGAGCCTCATCTACCATAATATATAGGAATTTTCTTTTCCATTTTTCCAAAATTTCAGGCTTTTTCCTAAAGAGCAAGTATGGTAGTAGTAGTAAATCATCGAAATCAAGCATATTTGACCTCTCTAATTCTTTTTGGTATTCTGTATAAATCTTTCACATATTCATATCATACTGGCTCACGACCTTGCTTTCAAACATCTTTGCATCAAATCAATTATTTTTTTCGTTGCTTATAAATCATTTTACTTCATTTGGTTTCAAGACATCTTCTAAATTATATTTTTTCAAAAGATCTTTCACAACTTTAGCACTATCGTCACTATCAATTATTGAGAAATTTTTGTCATATTTCATTTCAAGTCAATCAATATCTTCTTTCAAAATTTTCAAAAATATACTATGAAAAGTTCAAATCCGTTTGAAATCGTTTATTCAATACTCTGTTTTGCTCTTTGTCGCCGTTGATTCTACAAAAGCCAAAAAATCATCAATAGAATCCCCTTGTATTTCACCCTTTTTCACTTCTTTCTCCACTCAAAGATCTAATTGTGAAAATTCTTTTGCTAATTCAATCAATCTCTCTTTCAATTCATTCGCAGCCTTGTTTGTGAAAGTTACAGCCAAAATATTGCTTGGCTTGATTCCTAATCCAAACATTAAATAAGCAATTTTGTAGGTCAGAGTCCTTGTCTTTCCAGATCCAGCTCCAGCTAAAATCAAACTAGAAGTCTCGGTATGCAAAGCTGCTTTACATTGCTCTTCATTCAATTTGCTTGCTAAGTATTCCTGTATGTTCATAAAAAAAATCAGCGAAATAAAACTTACATATTGACTCCCTTTTTAAAGGGAGATGTCCGAAGCTTGCTCAGCTTCGCTGAGGACAGAGGGATTTTTAAAAATATTTCACCACAAGTTTACACCGTCAATCGGTACGGTCCCTCCCGTTTTGCGAGGACTCTCGATTCATCGGAGCCTCCTTTAAAAAGAAGGACACTCAATCACAGAACTTACTAATCACAAAAATTTTTTCAATCGAAATTTAAAAAAAAAGATTGCTATTTTGTCAAAAAGTTATTTGAATTTAAAAATAAATATTAGCTTGAAAATAGATACAAAAAAAGTAACAAGAGAATTGCTTACGAATAGCTGTCGAGAGACTGCTAAAATATAATTAACTGTTTTTTTAACGATAAGAATAACAAACGACATCATAGTTCGTGGGAATAGTATTCTTGCCGTTAAAAGCAGTCTTGTTATTCGTAAGCACCATGGATTATGGTGTCTTTTTTTGTGTTAGAAAAATCCGTGGTGCTTTACATCGTGATTTTTTAAAATGAAAAATATATATCAAAGTGAATTAGAATGAATGCAAGATTTCTATAAAGAACTCGAATTAGAACCAGATTATTCTCTTAATACAGATTGAAAGATTAATTGAAATCTTCTAGAGTTTAAATTAAATTTTACAAATTTAAATGCTCATAAAAATCAAATAAAAAGATATATTCAGGCATATAACAGTGGAGCTTATCAAATTATTTGATTATGAATTACTAAAGTAATTGCATTAAATTCTATTCTATCACAACTCACACAGAAACTTTGCTCAGATACTGTCTTCAGAAATATAAACTAATCCGAAATTAATGAATCCTTAATATTTTCATAAATTTCTTTTATTTCATCATATGGCTGATATTTTGGGAAAAGTCATTGTCACATATTTATCTTTATGTCAATTTGCTCTGCGATTTTATTGTTCATATTTATCCATTCATTCACTTCAGATTCATTATATCAATTTCAGAGTAAAATTTCTTTGATTTCATCTCAAGTCATCAAATGAAATTCTCATTTTGGGTCTCTCCTATCTGGATCGAAAATTCTCTTGTTATCTTTAATCGCTAATGCCATTTCTCGAGCGGCTTTGTCTCATTTATTTATATAATCATATACATTTCAAGTCATTACAGAAATTCAATTATCTTTTGCTAATGACCAAACTTTCTGATTGATTTTTTTCAAAGTCTGATTTTCTGCTTCATTTTGAGCAATTATCTCAAAATAAACATTTTCTTTTCATATTTTTTCTTGAATCATTCAGACAATTTCCAAAATTTTATCATCAGTTTCTGATCTATTTATCATTTTTCAGATTCGAGATTCTTCTCATCACATAAATGCAATAATTCAGCCACTATAATCTCAAATCGTGTTGATATCGATTTTTGGCTTTCCAGCAATTCATGCTTGGTTGGCAACCGATACGATTTTCATCAAATTTTGATATCATTCAGTATCTTTTGCAAGCAAACATATATTTCAAATTTCATCAATTTTGTTAAATCAGTTTATATCCAAAACGAATCCTAATTCACATCAAATTATTGGCTTTATATCAGCTTCTTTAGCAGCTTCATAGAGTTGAATTGCTCAGTACATAGCAAAATAATCTGTAATCCCAAGTGCAGTAAATCATAATTCTTTAGCTTTCGCTACGAGTTTTTTGGGAGTTCAAATAGCTTCCAAAAATGAAAATGTACTATGTCAGTGTAAATGAGTAAATTCCATTTCAAAATATAAGAACTAAACAATACCTATATAATTTTTATTGTTTTATTTTCAATATTTAAATAAACGAGATATTTATTTCTTGAAAATCAAACCACATTCAATATAAAAAAAGTGAACTTTTATTCACCAATTTTTGTTGAAAATGAAAAAATTATCAAAATTACTTATTATATTCGCATTACTATTCTCGTTCGCAATTTCAACTTCTTTTGCTACAGATCGAGATTTACCCTGAATTACGATAATTTCTCGTGCTGAACGATGAGCAGATGAGTCAATTAGGCTTACAAGCTATACCAAATGGCAAGCAATTTTAGCAAGCAGAGCAGCAAACCAAAAAGCACTTGAAGAATTGAGATCTACTAATTATTCAGCTTATTTGAAAAAAATAGCAGAAAATGACAAAGCAAACGAAAAAAAGAATACAGCGAATGCTTATTTGAACAAAAATTTTTATAATGATATGTACACAGATTGGTCGAATTCTCTTTTTAATTGACAAAGCATTTGGTGGACAGAATATCATAGGAATAAAAAGACAAAAATCATAATTCATCATACAGCTTCAGACAATACAACAATAAATACACAACAAGATGCAATTGATTACATTAAATATGTATACAAGTACCATACGCTTACAAATGCTCGATGAGATATATGATACAATTTTATTATTGATCCGTTCGGAAATATTTATGAGGGTAGAGCAGGATGAGAGTGAGTGATTTGAGCACATGCAAAGCGAAATAATACACCAAGTATCTGAATTGCAATGATTTGAAATTTTGAAAATGTCCAACCAACCAAAGAATCAATGGAGTCCCTTATAAGACTTACAGCCGCTTTAGCCAAAAAATATTGAATAAATCCAGATTGAACTACATATTATCACAAAGATTCGACGACAAGTCCATATATCCAATCAAATAAAAATTATACGATAGCTGGACACAGAGATGCTTGAACTACTGCATGTCCATGAGCAAATTTATACAAATTACTCCCATATATTAGATCAAGTGTTAGCTCAATAATCAACTGAGAAAATCGAGAACTTTCTGAAAATTTATGATTACTATCAAAACAAAGTGTTACAACGACAAAATCGACTAATACTACAAATAAAACATCACAAAAATTAACTTATGAATATTTTGAGTCAAAACAATCAAAGATTACTCCAATAGTAAAACAGTTAAAAAGTGATTATTTTTCAAACAATAATTTTGTTTCTGCGACAAATCATTTTGAGAAAATTCAATGAAAAATCACAAAAGAAAGTGCAAAAACTTTATTAAATCAAAATATAAATGTACTATTGTACGAACTAACACAAAATTATGACGAATACAAAATATCATGTGATGGTTGATGTACATTTAAATTTGATAATAATACAATAGTGGCCATATCATGAGAAATTCAACAATGAATTTGAAACACATTATCAATTACGATAAACGATAATACATATACAACTCAAAAATTAGTTGTCCTCCCAAAAAATAATATAATTACAGTACAAAATTATACAAGGAAATCTTATGCTTGAATTCCACGAAACACATTCCACTGAGAATTAATTTTTCAAAAAGATTATATGAAAGATAAAAATTGAAATCAGGCATATAAATATGTCGTAATAAACAATTTACCTTCCAAAGAATATATGAAATGAATTGTAGAAACAAATGACACAGAAACTCAAACAAAAAATGATGTAATGGCTTTAATTTCAAAATCATATGCTCTATTTTATATGGATTATGCAAATCAACATCCAAACATTCCAAGTCAGGCAAGTTATAATGCTGTAGATGATTCAGATATTTTCCAGAAATATGTATGAGCATGATTGGAAAAAACTCTGAAAAAATGGTACACAGCACTTTCAAAAACAGAGAATGAGCTAGTAATGTACAATTGATATGTGCCAGTATTACCTTACTTTTCATGTTCTGCATGATTTACATTTACAGCATATGAAAAACGATGACGAAATGATACACCTTATCTACAATCAAGATTTGATTTAGGAATATGTTCAGACAAAAATTTCTCATGACACTGAGTATGATTAAGCTGACTTTGAGCAGAAAGACGAGCTAAAAACTTTGGCCGAAGTTATACAGATATTTTGAAATACTACTATCCATGAATTGAAATTGTAAATTTATAAGATTTATATTTTGTCCTCCTTTATTTAAAGGAGAGCCTGTCCCGCAAGGCGGGATGCCCGAAGCTTGCTCAGCTATGCTGAGGGCGGAGGATTTTTTAAATTATAAACCGATATTTTGAAAGAAATTTTAGAAAAATTATATCCATATTCAGCCAATAAAGCTGTAGATGATATATTAAACACATACGATAATCAAAAATATGTCGTTTGAAATTTTATTTATTTTGCTGTAATTGAACAACAAAAGTTATTCTACAGCTGAAAAAAGACGACAGAGCAAAAGGAATACAAAAAGTATCTTTTGAATAGTGATTTTTTGTTTCCTGATGGAATAGCACTCCAGACTTTTTACAAAATTGCAGCAAAAAGACTTTGAAATTTAAAAACAAAAAAGTTAGATAATCTAAATTGAACAGATTTTATTCCATATTTTTTAGATGAAGCAAAAAAGAGATACTGAAGCCAGAGGTTAAAATTATATTTATATTGATCAAAGCCAGAAATCGCAGAAGAATGTAAAAAAATCTACTCTAAAAAATGATTTAATGTAATTTATGCTCAGGATTGATTTTCATGATTTGATTGGGAAAATGTAGATAATTCAAGTACAACCGAAAATCCAATAAATATTATGCTAATTGCAAGATGAACTCCAACTCAAGAAATGCGAGTACAAAAAAATTTGAGTAAGATAAAAAATAATAAACTGATAGTGTTTACAGTATGATGATTGTTTGATTTTATAGCGGCCTCATGATGAAATGAAAAAATTCAATGAGTACAAAAAAGAGCTCCAAAATTTATCAGGAAAATGAAATTTGAACGATTACGAAGGCTAATCACAGATCCTAAAAGGAATTGGAAAAAGGTAAAAAGTACATTAACATTACCAATGTATATTTTGAAATATTTACTATTGAAAAAAGAATAATTTTATATAATTATTTAAAATTACTATAAATAAAAATTTACATTATTCATTTTTAATTATTAATTCTTAACTATTCACCATGCAAATCAGAGAGAAGAAATACAATTATCTGGATCAAAACCAGCAATTTCAATTTAGAGAGAAATTGACAAACTGAGTCCAAGTAAATACCTATGTAGTTTTGGAATCTGAAAAATTTTTAGAGTACCAAAAAGATTTGATTCAAGATTTTCTTGCTGATTTGATGGAAAAGATAAACACTGAAGTTTACGATGAATGAGATTTGAAGAATAATTTAGAAAACTGATTACAAAATCTAAACGTTAAATTAAAACTTTTTGCTGACAAAGTAACAGATGTAGAACGTTTCCCAATCAAATGATATATCCAAATAATTGCATGAGATAGTATCATCTCCTCTATGATTTGAGATACATCAATTTTGATCTTTAGAGATTGAAAGATGTATTATCAGCTCCACAATTGAATAAATAAAAAGACAAAAATTGATTTGTTTTCGGATTTTGTGGAATGAAATATCGAGACATGAGACGAAATTATATATATATGAACAAAAATTACAGATGTCTTGGATCAATGAGATATCAAAGAATTAGAATCGGTAATAGATCAAGAAGAATCATCTTTTCTTGAGATTTTTGAAAAAATACTACAATCAAGAGTCGAGAAAGAAAAGGTTTGATTAATTTCAAATTACTATATTCATTGAAATATTGCGTCTATGCCTGAGTCAAATTCACCAATTAGGAAATGATGAAATTGGATGAAATGAAAATTAAACTGATGAAAAGCATGGCTAAAAAATCTATGAAATAATAAATATTATGTGGTTATTTGAATTTTATGAATTATTGTATTAATACTCCTTTATTCTGTGTTATCAGCACTTCTTGATACCAAAAACAACAATTCTATAATTACAGAATCATGAACTGTATTAGATATTACAATTGATGATATAAAGAAAGATATATATTTATTCCAACAAATGGATGCATCTTCGGATGAAAAATCTTTAAAATACAATGAAATAGTGGAAAAACTAACTTTATTAGAGCAAAATGGAAGATGGTTAGAAGATGTGGAAAATCTAAAATGAATAGTTGAAGATGATTACTATAAATGATTCAATATTATTAGAATCGAAAATTTATCTCAATTGGATGATACGGCTTCATGAATCAAAACAAGACAAATTACATTTAATTCATCTGAAAAGGGTAAAATGTGAGATGTTTTATTCGTTGATTACCAAAAATCAATAAACATCTGATGAACAAAATGAGCACTAATTTGATCTGTAAATGATTGATCTAGATGATCATTGATAGAATACTGAGTAGATGCGAATATTGCATGATGCTCTGAAAATCTACTAAGAGATGGTTTATATTGTTACATATCAGATTGACGTGTTTACAATATTACAAAAGCATGAATTGAACAAGTTACTACTCAAGATTGAGTTTGATTCCCTGATACAGTTTGAGGATTGTGAGTATATCTAAAGAATAATTTTTACGTATTTCAACCAAATTTAAGCAGTGCATTAAATGGTGTTGTTTTGACAAGATATAGAAATACAGCATGATCAGAAACTGTATTCCAACAATGACAAAATTATACAATAGTTGAATGATATGATGAGAATATCCAATTTGAATGAAATTTCGCATGAATGACAATTGATTGAGATTTTTTGATATGGAACAATTGAAAATTATATCATTTTTGGAGGCCAACATCTTTGTGATCAACTCTTGAAGTTCGCGAGGTTAAATTATTGTGATGAGACAGTATTACAAACAAATATTCAAATGATGTAAAGGTAATTGCTTCAACAAGTACAAAATATGTTTATCTATTTGATAGAGTAAACAAAACCTTTACTGTATATACATCAAATCCATTGAAAACTAACGATGCAAATAGGACATCATACAATTTGAAATATTTATTTAGTTTTAAGTTTGCATTGACATCAGAAGAAGTAAAAGATGTTTGTATTCCAGACGCTACTTGAAATAATCCAGAAATGTATATATTAACAAACGAATGAGTTAATAAAATTAATTTATATGATTATATCAAGAGTGTTGAAAAAGATGATACATTAAAAGCTGTAAATTCAGTAGAGTAACTGTATAATATAAAATTAAACGACCCAATTTGGGTCGTTTTTTTTAGTAATAATAAATTTATCTGTGATTTTATATTGAAAAAGCCTGTAATATAGATATAATAAATGTTAGTATAAAATAATAATAGTAAAATTAAAAACAAAACAAAAATGACAACACTTGTTATCTCAATTGAATCATTGCTGATTCTTATGTTATTCTACGCATTCTTTGATAAACGCACAAAATTAGACCTCAAGGATTTCGTTGAAAGTTATTCTGTGTGTAAGATTATTGGGTTGCCACCGAATTTATTTATGGCGGAGGTGAATATCCCTTTCAAAGAATTAGGAGTTGAGACATATTATGAATATGAATCAATTAATCTAGAAGAGTTAAAAAGAAAAATTGAAAATAAAAAAAGAAAAAAAATTACACAAAATCTAAAATGTGGATTCAATACAACAATATTTGTTATCATATTACTAATGATATCAATGCCAATACTCATTATAAGCAATGATTTATTGATAAGAGTTGTATTGTCGATAATATTTCTGATACTGTGTGTTTCATATATCGTATACACATACTGTTCACTAGCGACAAAGATTATATATCCGCTAATTGGAATGATATTGTTTACGATTTTGCTCTTTGTATAAGCAAAAATCTACTGAATTTTCAGTAGATTTTTTTGTTGAAAATTAAATCATTATATGTAATAATGTGTATAATTTAGTATTTTTTTTGAAAAAATGGACTGAAAGACACTTAGACAAAAACGAGAACAATTTCGATTAAAAAATAATCATAAATATTTGCCAGAAGTATCGCTTGTCGCAAGCAAGGAAAGTACCGCTATGTTTAATGTCGCTTGAATGCAACAACTCGTTCCATATTTGGCTGGTAAAACACACCCAGTTTGAAAAAGATTATTCAATATCCAAAAATGTGTGAGGACAAATGATATCAATTCAGTTTGAGATGCATCACATCTGACATTTTTTGAAATGATGGGAAACTGGTCGTTATGAGATTATTTCAAAAAAGAAGCAGTAAAATATTCTTATGATTTTTTGGTAAATGAATTATGATTTGATCCAAAGAAATTAGCAGTTACAGTATTTGAATGAGATGAAAATGCTCCAAGAGATCAAGAAACTGCAGATTTTTGGTTACAAGCTGGAATCCCTACAGACAAGATATCATATCTTTGAGCTGATGATAATCGATGGACTCCAGGACCTGTCTGACCTTGTGGACCAGATACAGAGATATTTTACTATACATGAGAATGATTACCACCATTGGAATCAAATGTAAAAGATGACGAAGACAATTGGATGGAAATTTGGAACAATGTATTTATGCAATTTTATCGTGATGAGTCCTGAACTCTGACTAAATTACCTCATCAAAATGTGGATACATGAATGTGATACGAGAGAATGTGTAGAGTATTACAAAATAAACCAACAATTTTTGAGACGGATATTTTTCAATCAATTTTGGATATAATTTCAAAATATACATGACTACAATATAAATGAAACGAGAGAAGGTTTAGAATTATTGCCGATCATATTAGGACTGCAAGTCTGCTTTTAAATGATTGAGTAATTCAATCAAATGTCTGAGCTGGATATGTATTGAGAATGATAATTAGGAGAATGTATTACAATCTAATGCTTTTGAAAGATATTTCTGATAATGATTTAAAATGAATGTTGTCAGAAATTGTAACATTCGTAAGCAATAATACCCGCCCACTGAAAGTAGAAGAGGTAGTAAAATCGCTTATGGACGAAATTTTGACATTCAAAAATACAATCAGCAGATGACTTAAAGTTTTGGATGAAAAAATAAAAAATCTATCATGAAATAGTTTAGATTGAAAAGATGTATTCTTTTTGTATGATACATGCTGATTCCCAGTCGAATTAACAAAAGAAATTTGTTTGGAAAAAAATATTTCAATCGATGAAGATTGATTCAAAAAAGAATTAGAAAATCAAAAAGAAAGATCACGTTCATCTGCTAAATTTCAAAAAGATATTGATTGGTCAAAATATCTCGAATGAATTCCTCAAACAAAATTTATTTGATACACAGAGCAGAATAGTGCAGATTGCAAACTTCTCAAAGATTTTGAGGTAAATGGGCAGAGAATTTTGATTTTTGATCAGACACCATTTTATGCAGAATCTGGATGACAGAAATGAGATAGCTGAAATATTACATTAGATTCTTGAGAGACATTGTATATCAAAGATGTCCAAAAATATGAAGGAGTATTTTTACATTTTATTTGATAATATAAAAAATCCGTATTGTAGGGATAACGCTTGCGTTATCCTATATAACCAAATTGGTGATAAATAATTAATATATGCACATAGGACAGTGTAAACCCTGTCCCTACAATAAGGAAATAAAAAATCAACATTCTTGTGTTGTCTTATATACATTAAATAAATAATTGAATTTTTTAAATACAAAATGATATTTTATAACCGTAAAACACCACGTGCACAACGATATGATTATACATCTAGTTGAACATATTTCGTTACAATATGTACGAAAAACAGAGACAATTATTTTTGAAAAATCGAAAATGAAGAGATAATTTTGTCAGAGATATGAAAAATATGCAAAAATGAATTAAAAAATATGTTGAAAAAAAGATCTGATGTTGAAATATACAATTATGTTATTATGCCAAACCATATACATATGTTAATTTACAAATGACAAAAATCATATTCTTTATGATCAGTTATATGATGACTTAAATCAGCCGTCTCAAAATGTTGTAAAGAAACTAATTTGGAATTTGGACGGCAATCTCGTTTTCATGATAATATTGTCCGTGATGAATACTCATATGATACAATTAATAAATATATCGAAGACAATCCAAAGAATTGGTGAAAAGATAAAATTTACAAATATTAGTTTAATCAATATTTTTCAACACAAAATTTTCTAATCACCATTCACTAAATTCATCCTTGGAAAGAAGCTATATACTATGTTGTAGAACGATCAAACAACCTTATCAAGTCATTTTTCCTGATCAAGCATCCTCTCAGTCAAAATTCATTCATATCTAAACATTTCAGATTCTACCTTTTTTCATAATTCCTGAAATTCTCTTGTTTGAGCAAAATTGTCATCACAATTCATATCTCTAAATTTTCGGAATTCATCTTCATTTACTTCAAAATATCTCCTAAATAATTCTCATCATTTAGTTTTGTATGAATTGATTTTTTCCACAATACATTCATCAATAATTTTTTCTACTCATTCTCTTTTTTCTTTGTCCAATCCTTTGAAAATTGGTCAAAACATTGGATGTTGTTCCAAATCTATCATATATGGGAAATATCACTTTGCTTCCACAAAATTTGCTATAATACTTTTAATTTGCTCTTTTTCTTGTTCAGTCATTTATAAAACTCAAAATATAAACATCTATATAACCATTGTCTCCCTTTTTACCGTGCCCGGCTTCAGCAGGGAAGGGAGATGGCGAAGCCAGAGGAATTTTTTAGTATAAAAATCTTCCACACCTGCTAAAGCCGGTTACAGCACTTCGTGGTCCCCCTCCTTCCCTGTTAACCCCGCACCGATAGATCGAGTGTCTTTGACTGAAGACGGGACTTGCTTCGCTTGAGCCCCGGGCACGGTAAAAAGGGAGAAATATTTACTACAATATTTCAACTCAGACAACGGAATATCAACCATTGAAATCATCTTTTTTGATTTTTCAGACAATACTAATTTCATTTTTATTTTCAATAGTTTCTACCATATCTCATTTTCATCGAAATAAAAAGTCAATTTTATTTTTTCACAGTATTCCACGTATTTTCATGTGGCCATTTCAATTCTTTCAGACTTTTTGGATATCTTCGATTGTGATATTCTCAAACAAAAATTGTGGCTCTGGATTTCATTCTCCAAACGGTCATAAATCAGCAATTTTTTTGATTATCTCATTATCTCGCTCATCTTCATAAAATTTTGTATCAATGTATATTATTCTTTCCAAATCATTATCGGATATTTTTTCAGCACAATAATTTTTAATTCTTTCTTTTAGCTCAGCTAGATTTTCTAATTTAACAGACAATCAACCTGCTCATTTATGTCATCCAAATCTTTCCAAAATATCTGCATTCTGTTGTAGCATCTCAATTACATTGAAGTACTCTGGTCACCTCAAACTTCATACAGCCAATCATTTTTCTTTATCTAATTTGAATACGACACTTGGTTTGTTATATTTCTCTGTAATTTTTCCAGATACTATTCAGACAATTCATTCATGGAAATCTTCATGCTCTGCAATTAGCATTTTTTCTTCCAAATTCAAATTTTTCTCAGCAATTTTAAAAGCGTCTTCTTGCATTTTCTTTCTTTCAGAGTTTATTTCATCAAGTTTAGTTAAGTATTCTCTCTGCTTATCTCAATAAGTCATCAAAGTTTTCAAACTAGTATATGGCGAGTCAATCCTTCATCATGCATTAATCCTTGGTCAAATTACAAATCAGAAATGGAATGCGTCCACATCTCTGAGATTCAAATATTCAAGGTATCATTGTAATGATTTTGGAATCTTGTCGCGATGATGATTGATGAGATAAAGTCACTTTTTCACAAACAACCTATTTTCTCAAAGTAATGGCACAATATCGGCAACCGTTCAAATAGCCACAATTGGCAAGAAATAATTAAATATTTCATTTTTTTTGTCTTGGTCATATTTGCTTTTTTCCAATAGTGCCGCAATAAGCTTGAAAGCGACTCACACTCAAGCCAAATAGCCACATCAGTATTCAGGCGAAACTACAGGATTCACGACTGCAATAGCATCAGGTAGTGTTTCAAGATTCTTATGATGATCTGTGATAATTATATCAATTCACTGTTCTTTTCCATATTCAACTTCATCAATACTTGTAATTCAATTATCAACAGTAATCACGAGATTTACTCATTTTTCTTTCATCGTATCAATATGTTTATTCTTTAATCCATATCCATCTTCAATTCTATCTGGATACATAATACTCACATTTTTATAATGCAGATATTTTGTGAAAAATTCATACAAAATGAAACTCGAAGTCACTCCATCACAGTCATAATCACCAAAAATCATAATTTTATTTCATGCCTTCAATCATTCAATAATTCTATCTACAGCCCTATCCATATCATTCAATTTAAACGGATCATTTCGATAATCTTTACATTTGGGATTCAAAAAAAGATCGACATCATCGTCGATGCCTCTAACCTTCAACAGTCTATCAATTAGACCCAATTTACTATCTTCACACAATATTTCGTATTTCATATCTTACCTTAAATTTAAATCATCCCCCAACCCCTTCTTTGAAAAAGAAGGGGAGAAAGTCCATCTTTTTCAAAGAGGGATTTAGGGTGATTTTTATTATTCCTCATAAAACACTCCATCTCTTCATTCATGTTTCATCTCTTCATACAATGGATTATTCCTATCTATAAATCAAAGATTTACTAAATCATCTCACAAATTTCATCAAACTTCTCAATTGCTTCTCATACTTTCTAATTCATCTTTATCTACGATTTGAAAATCCGTCTCTCAAACGACATCTCAGTCATTGTATCAATTATACAGATTTTCTTCATGCACATGACAAGTGCATTTGTGATTTCAATAATTACAATCACAGTCGTGTGTTTGACAATTCGTATCTCAGCACATAGAAAATTTTTACAAAGTAAATTACAAACTTTCCTCCTTTTTAAAGGAGGGGGACTCCCGCAGCATTGCGGGGGTGGAAGATTTTATTAGATGTTTTTACAAAAAATCCCCAGTCCTTCGGACAGCCCCTTTAAAAAGGGGCAAATATTTTTCTATTCTATAATCTTATCAATCAATCCATACTTCAAAGCATCTTGTGGCGTCATCCAATTATTTCTTTCCATATCTTGTTCTACTTTCTTCACATCTTGACCAGTATTTTTTGCCATAAGTTCTATAAACATCTTTTTGATCTTCATCATTTCCATGGCTTCAATTTGGATATCAGTTGCTTGCCCAGTGATTCAACCTCCACTCACCAATGGTTGATGAATCATAATTTTGCTGTGAGGAAGTGCATATCTTTTTCACTTTGTTCATCATGATAAGAATATTGATCACATGGATGCAGCTAATCATGTGGCAATAGTTACTACATCACATTTGATATATTGCATAGTATCATAAATAGCCATTCAGCTATAAACTTCACCACCAGGAGTGTTTATATACATTACTATATCTTTGTCAGGATCTTTTTTTTCCAAAAAGAGAAGTTGGGCAACTACAGTATTTACCAAAGCAGAATCAACAGCATCTCAAACAAAAATAATTCTATCTTCAAGTAACCTAGAATAAATATCATAAGCTCTTTCTCAAGCTTTTGTCTTTTCAATTACACTTGGGACTAATGTCATTTTTTTAACATTAAAAATAAAATGTTTTCTTCAACAAAATAGATGTATAAATATAAAAAACAAAATCAATTGAAAATTAAAAAAAAGATTTTTATTTGACTTGCATTTTACAGATAGAATACTAATAATTATAAAAGATTTTATCGCTAAATTTTTCGTATGAAAAACAAAAAATGATTTACCTTATTGGAGGTGCTATTATCAGTGGTTATACTTTGAATGTTTATATGAATTATTATAAACATATACATTCAGATAAGATGATCAGATTGAAAAATATCAAATAAAAGGACATTAACAGCAGAGGCGAGTGACTTAATTGATGTTATTCATGAAGCAGCCATAGAATATACTATTGATTACGAAGAATATTTTAATCGTCGTGGCTTATGATATTGAGTTTGAAACACTTGATTTACAAGTTATGGTAATGATTGAATTTTATATTATTGTTGAAGTAGTAGATTTAATAATAATAATAAGTATGAGGTATATCCGTGGGGAGATGATGGATGATGTTTTCAAGACAGGGACAACCAAAAGTATTTTGAATATTTTTTTCAGCATTGGAAGCTGTCTAAATTAACCGAATTAAATTCATCTTGAAATAAAAATTCATATACATGAATGTGACCTGTCGCAATAGATCCAAATACCTGATTAGATTATTTATACTTAATCAATCATGATGGTACTGAAAGATTCTATTTCAGGAGAGTATTTATTACTTGAATAGATTTAAACTGAGATTGAATTTTTTCTTGAGTTAATGAAAATTTATATGCAGTTCAGATGTTGAAATTAAAGTGATTTGATGCATGAACAAATCATGATTATAAACAACGATGATCATATGATTGATTTATCGATACTCGAGCATGTGATATTTCACAATGATATTATTGCCACTGAGATACTTGATTAAATAACTGATATAGTCTGCCACTAAATTATGATGATTGATGGGTAAATATAACGAGTGATAAAGTTACAGTCTCTGATATGAAAATAGACATTTATCCGATTAAGGATCCATATTTAGCGACGAATGAAGATTCGTTTGTAATTGACCCATATGCAAAAATTAGTTTTACAATGAATATTTTTTGAGAAGATTCCAACGATGAAATCACCTTGACAACTACACTATCATTTAAAAATTCATATTCAAGGTTCCCAATTGTAGAATATACATGATATTATTGACCTGCAGAGTAAAATATTTTATAAATAAATATATACCAATGACAGAAAACACACAGCAATCTGAGAGAGATGTCAGAATCCAAAAAATTCAAAAAATGAAAGAACTTTGAGTCAAACCTTATGCTCAACATTTTGCTAAAAAAGATTTGATACAAGATATTATAAAACAATATTGAGACAAAGAATTTAGAGATATAAACGATATTATTCCAAATCCAGAAAAACAAGTTGTTACAGCAGGAAGATTGATTTTGTATCGTAGTTTTGGTAAACTATCATTTTGAACTATCATTGATTCTACAGAAAAAATCCAAGTAATGTTTCACAGAGATAATTGTAAAATGGATATCTCAACTTCTGCAAATGAACCAAAATTAGTTGATAATTTAGCCCCCCTTACTAAGGGGGGTAGGGGGGATTTAATCCCTGAAGAATGAATATCTGCATACAAATTTATGGAAAAAATGGTTGATGTTTGAGATTTTATCTGAGTGACATGAGAAGTATTCAAAACTCACAAATGAGAACTTACAATATTCGTATCTGAATTCAAATTCCTTTCAAAAGCAATCCGCCCATTACCAGAAAAATTCCATGGATTAACTGACCAAGAAGAATTGTACAGAAAAAGATATCTTGATATGACTATGAATCCTGAAAGTTACAAAAGATTTTTGTTCAAATCAAAATTTTATCACGTTTTGAGAGAATTTTATCATAAAGAATGATTCACAGAAATCCAGACTTCAATACTAGGAAATGCGGCTTCATGAGCAGCGGCGAAACCATTTATCACTCATCACAATGATTTCGATACTGAATTCTACCTAAGAATTGCTTTCGAGACAGCTTTGAAAAAAGCCACTGTTTGAAGATTTGAAAAAGTATTTGAAATAGGACAAGATTTTAGAAATGAGTGATCAGATCCATCACATTTGCAAGAATTCACACAAGTTGAGCATTATGCAGTGTATCGAAATTACGAAGATAATATGAGATTCACAGAAAAAATGATGGATTATATCTTCGACAATATGTGAATAGATAGGAAATTGAATGTAAAAGACAAAGACTGAGTAGTAAAACAAGTAGATTTCACGACTCCATGGCCAAGAATTGATTATGTTCAATGAGTAAATGAAGCAAGTGGACTAGATATCACAAAATATACAGAAAATGATGCTGACCAACTTCGTGCAGACATCAGAGCAAAATGAATTGAATTCGACTGAATGGATGATATGTGAACGACCACATTGATTGATTATTTATACAAGAAAGTTCTAAGACCAAAAATTGTTTGACCAGCTTTCATCTACAATTATCCAGTAATTATGCAGCCTTTGGCAAGAGTTTCAGATGAAGATGCTGGAATAGTAGAGCAGTTCCAACTTTTGGTAAATGGACGAGAAATCTGCAAAGCATATTCAGAGCTCGTAGATCCAATATTCCAACAGTCAAATTTCGATAAGCAAGCAGAAGCAGCAGCAAGATGAGACGAAGAAGCTACAGCATGAGACAAAGATTTCGTGACAGCTATGGAATATGGAATGCCTCCACAATCATGATTTGGAATGTGAATTGAGAGAATTTTGGCAATTTTGACTGAACAAGATAACCTCAGAGATGTAGTTATGTTCCCAATCATGAAACCAGAAGATGAGAATAATTAGTTTGTCTCCCTTTAAAAAGGGAGATCCCGCTAAAGCGGGAGAGGGATTTTATTGTCATTCTGAACGAAGTGCCGTGCTCGGCTTCAGCAGAGAAGAATCTAAAATTTATCACATACAACACAACAATGAACAATCCAGAAATTAAAGAACAAGCTGAAATTAAGTTAGAAGCTTTACCAGAATTTGAAATTTGAAAAATTAGAGATGAAACATATGGTAATATTTTCAACGAATTAAGCTACGACGGTGAAATACAAAAAGAATACATCGAAAATAAATTTGATGATATCTTTTATCTATCAGTAAGTCCACAAGACATAGAAAAGTATGCCGATAATCAAGCAATATACGAAATTTTGAAACGTTATGAACATACAGCAGAGCGACACAGATTGGAACTAATGATTTTTAAATTCAAAGAACTCTCCGAAGAAAAAAGGCAAGAAATACTTGAAAGGCTAAAAAGGGAATATGAATGAATCGAAATAAAATTGGATGATTCAAAATATTGATATGTTGTATGATATTTTGGATGATCACAATGAAGATGAAATTCATCATATATGGAAGAAATTAAAAAAATATACCCAGTTAAAGAATTGAAATAAATATATTGAAAATCTAATAGAAATATTTACAGTTTAAATAGTTAAATTTTTTTAACCAGTTTAACTAATGAAATATGCCAACAGAAGCGATACTAAAGCCTATAGGAAAATGACAGCTCACGATCCCATTATCATGGAGAAAATATCTGTGAATTGACAATAAAGAAGTGAGAGCGTTTTTGAGATGAGGTCAAATAATTATTGAGCCAATGAACACACAGGATGTTGATCGAGATGTAAAAAAAATTTCTATTAATGATTTAAATTTCGAGACTCAGAAATCGATTATTCAATCTCGTAAAGATTACAAAGCATGAAATAAATCAAAATTTATGTCAGCAAATGAAGTACGAAATGATGTCTTATAAAATAATATTTGATACAAGTCCAATACTAAAAAAAGATTTATCTCTTTTGAAAAAGAACAAGAAACAAGTATTATTGATTAAAGAAAAAATTGAAGAATTCGCAGAAAATCCAAAAGAGTTTATTTGAAATATCAAAAAATTAGAGCCAAAACAAGAAAATTTATACAGAATAAGAGTATGAAATTACAGAGTAATCATTTCAAAAGATGATTGAAATAAAATATTGATAGTCCACAGAATCTGACTATAGATGAAGTCTATATAAAAATCGCTAGACACTAGTCGATAGTCACTAGATGAAAGATAATAAAAAAACTATCGACAAGAGACAAGCGACTAAATTTAATTTTTAATTATTAATTTTTAATTATGTTATCTACGAATCCACCAAAATGAACATTTGATCGATATCCACATGAATATCAAATTCGTAAATATATTTTTGATACACGGAGGAAAGTATGTATCAGATTTGGATACCAAGAATACCTCTGACCATTGGTAGAATATGCTGAAATATGGAAAGCAAAATCATGAGAAGATGTCGGATGATCTGAATTGACTAGGATCACAAACAGAGAATGAGAAATCTCAGATTTGGCATTGAGACCAGAAATGACACCTACAGTTACTCGTATGGTAGCCAAAAATTACGCACAATTGGCAAAACCAATCAGATATTTCAGTATTGCAAACTTTTACCGTAACGAGAGACCTCAGAGATGAAGAAATAGAGAATTTTGGCAATTGAATGTTGATATGTTCTGAACCGATAGCATCTATTCAGACATAGAAATCCTGACACTTGCAATGTCAATCATGATAGAATTTAATGCACCAAAACGATCTTGGAAGTTACACTTGAACAATCGTTTCATCATAGACTGAGTACTTTCAACTCTGTGAATTTCTGATGATGTAAAAAGAGAAGTCACAAGACTCATGGATAAACGAGAAAAACTTCCACAGGCGGATATTGAAGCAATTTTTGAAGAAATTTGATTAAATAAAGAACAAATATCAAAAATTATAGCCTATATGAATGTAAAAACACTCCAAGAACTGCAAAAAGAATTCCCAAATTTAAGATGAAGTAGAGGAGTAGAGGATACTCTCAAGATTATGGAAGTGTTGAGCAATTTATGATACTGAGAATATGTAGAATTCAAATCGAGTTTGATCAGATGATTCGATTACTACGATGGAATGGTGTTTGAGATGTTTGATACAAATCCAGAAAATAAAAGAGCTTTATTTGGATGATGAAGATACAATTGATTATCAAAGATATTTATCAAAGATGATATTCCAGCAGTTTGATTTGCTCCTGGTGACGAAACTACAAAATTATTCTTGGAATGACGAGGTATGCTCGATTCCATAATTCAAAAGACAAATAATGAAAAACTTTATGCACCAATTATCGATGAGTGACTAGAAAATGATATATTCAATCTATCAAAGACATTGAGAAGCCAAGGAAAAAATATCGTGACATGATTAGAAGTTCAGAAATTTTGAAAAGCAATTCAATATGCAGATAAGCAATGATATGATGCAATAGTGATATTATGAGAAAATGAGAAAAAAGAATGAATCTACAAGATAAAAAACTTAAAGACTTGAGAAGAAAATGGATTTAAGCTATAAAAGAAAGTCCCGCAATATGCGGGGCTTTTTCAAAAGAATACAGAACCGATAATCAACCCAGCAAAAAGAAACACAATTACAGTCGTAACAATGCGAATCTTTTTGTTTTTGATAGACCAGTCAGGAACGTTTGGTATAACTGGATCCATTGGTTCTGATTGAACAATTCTGTGAGGATGAAACCCACTAATGGTAGGATAATTACCAGTTCTGGGCGCTTTTCTGATTCCAAGATTTCTTCGAGCCATATTGTTTAGAATTTTATAGTTGGACTTTTTGTTAATTTAGTTAAATTATAATAATAAATTATATTAAAAAGTCAATGAAAATTAAGGACACAAAAAGAGACACAATAAAATACATCTAATAAATAAAACTTAAATAATTATAAATATACAACTAAATTAATATTACTACATATATAAACATTTTTTACAATATAAAAGAAAATAACTATTTTAATATAACCAATTTAAAGTCATCAAAAATTTGACAAATATTTTTTTATATATATAATAGAGATATAAGTTTTTATTTTTTAAATAAACAAAATGAATAATCAATTAAAAGAAAATTCTACTGAACGTGTAGATGTTACCCCAAGGTTACCAAATAGTATAACTGATGCAACATCTAGAGTGGGTGAATCTCTTAAGGAAACTGTTACAACAAACAATTTAACAGAAGATGAAGAAAACTTTTTCGATGAATTACAAAATCCAGACGCAATAAAAGAAACAGCTAAAAAAATTATTTCAGAATTGTGTAAACGTATATGTGATTGAGAGAATCCAAGCATTAATCTATTAAATAACGTTTGTTTACACATTACATGAATAGAGGGAGGAATGTATCCTTGATATACAAAAGCTGTGTTAGGACAGCTACCTGATTGGAAAAATATCGCAGATTTGTTTCAATTTAATAGTAATAATCCATATGCTACTGTCGAAGAATTTAGAAAAAAAAGAAAAGAGTATATGAATTCGAAATTAAATCCTATGCATTCATCTCCAGACGATCCAATACGTGAAGAATGACTAACAAATTTAAAGCATAAAAAGGAAAAAAAAGAAGCACAAAGCTATAATATTAAAGATGCTACATGAAATTACATAAATTTTCCAAGTTTTACAAGATCAGAAGATATTGAAACAACTCTGCCATTGTTGAAACAGGAAGATGTTTGTATTGCATGTTTTCAAGGATGATATCAAGAGGTAACAAAAAATACAAAAGTTCCATATTTTGATATGAGAGGGAATCAAAAACTTATAGAATGACTATGAATTAAAAAAAACTGAGAAATATCAATACAAGAAAAAATATGATGTATATATAATCCTAGAGATGATGTATCTCATATTTGTGTATTTTGAAATGAACCAGGAGGTAGATCATGGGGATGAAATTTATGTACTATGATGGTTACCATTAAAGGTAGTGTATCGCAAAAAGATGCAATCGATTTAATAGAACACTTAAAAAAATATAATGGTTTAAAATTTGAGGCGTGGAATAATTATCCAGTAGACGCACATGATACCGATCGAACAAATATACAAAAAACAATAGTGGAATATTTAAATAATAATAAATAAAATTTCTAAAAAAATCTCCATTGCTTTTAAAATAAATATCAATATAAGAGAATACGCTTTATTTTCGTAAATATTGATATATGAATTTTTCAATTTGATTTTCATGACCAGCATGATGATGAGTCAATACAGCATGATTGATGCTTGCAGATTTGTTAGCAAAAAAGTGATACAATATCTTAGTCGACAAAGAATATGCATCAGTCATAAAATGAGATAATAACTTCATTGCTGTATATATTTCTGATGATAAATTTTTTATCTCAAAAAAATTAGATTATTTTATCTGTTTCGATGACTATTCAATTTCAAAGAATGAAAAAGTTTATGAATTGTGAAATGTAATCAATCTAAAAGATAAGCCTTGGAAATATAAAAATATTCCAGCATTTTGATGTGCTTTAAAATTACTTTGAATAGATTTGACAGAATGAGAAGAAATTGTAAGAAAAGAATTTGAATGAAAGCCATCATTAGATGATAATCTAAATATTTTAAAAGAATGATACGATTTACAAGACACAAAAGCTATTGATTTATCTGCGAATATTTGAAATCAAAAAGTTATGTACTTTGGAAATGAAATAATCTGAAAGTGAGCTATCGCAAGTGGATTGTGACGATATAGTGCTTATCCAATGACTCCTGCATCATCAATAATCGATGTAGTCACATGAGAAATGAGTAAATGAAATGTAAAAAATGAAATCACATTTTTCCAATGAGAAGATGAAATTGCTGTCGCTATGTCGATGCTTGGAGCGAAATTTGCTTGAAAGAGAGCAATGTGTGGTACAAGTGGATGATGATTTGCTTTGATGACTGAATCAATATCATTTTCAAATCAGGCTGAAATATGATGAGTTTATGTATTATCTCAAAGAGATGGACCAAGTACTTGAACTCCTACCTTCACATGACAATGAGATGTAGATTACGCATTGAATGCTAGTTTCTGAGAAACTTTCCCAATTGTGGTAGCACCAGATACTTACGAAAATTGATATAATTTAATTTGAAAAACATTAAATCGATCGGATAAATATCAACATCCAATAATTTACTTGGTCGATAAGCAATTTAGCGAATCTTACATTTCAATTGATGAAAACAATTTGAAAGCTGAACCAATTTTGCAACCAGAGAATGTAGATTTGAGCAATAACGATTACAAAAGATACGCAGATACCGAAAGTTGAATTTCACCTTATGTAGTTCCATGAACAGTAAATTGAGAATTTATTGCTACATCTTACGAGCATGACGAATCTTGAGCGTCCAGCGAGGATCCTGAAATAAAATCAAAAATGATGGCAAAAAGAAGCAGAAAGATGAAAACTTTCATTGATACAGAATACAACGACAATTTCTATTGATACGAAATAATCAACCCAAATGCAGAAAAATTCTATGTTTCATTTGGATTTAATAGATATGCTTTGGAATCTGCCCCCCTTATTAAGGGGGGATCAAAGGGGGATTATGGACTCATAATCATTACTGTATTCCAACCATTAGATCCAAGATTAAAGAAACGATTTACAGAACATGAAAATCAAATAAAAAATCTTACATTTGTAGAAATGAATGAAAATTGATCCCTTGAAAAGTTGATAAAGAATGAATGTAATTTGAAATCAGAGAATCGAGAAAACAAAATCACACATATCAGAAAATTCAATTTATATCCATTCTTTAAAGAAGATTTGAAATAATAAAGGTTTTCCTCCTTTTTACCGTGCCCGGCTTCAGCGGGGAAGGAGGGGGACCACGAAGTACTGTGACCGGCTTTAGCAGGTGTGGAAGATTTTTAAAAAATCCCTCGTCACTCCGTGACACTCCCTTTAAAAAGGGAGAAAGTAATAGAATTATTTATACTATAAGTATTTACAATGAGAACTAACTTAAATAAATTTCAACGATGTCCTGGATGCGGAAACTTCATGATACATCTTGCTATCAAACAAGCATTACAAGAATTAAATATTCCAAAAAATGAAACAGTAGTCATCACATGAATTTGATGTAGTAGTAAAATGAGTCAGTATATCGATTGATACGGATGTGAAACTCTTCACGGTAGAGGAGTGCCATTTGCTATTTGAGTAAAACTATCAAATCCAAAATTGACCGTAATCTCATATTCATGAGATTGAGATACTTATGGAATTTGATTATGACATCTTTTGCATGCAGCAAGAAGAAATATTAACATAGTTCACATCACTTGAGACAACCAAAACTATGCTTTGACTACAGGTCAAGCTTCCCCAACAACTCCATTGAACATAAAAACAAAGTCTACACCAGAATGAAATACAACTCCACCATTCAATCCAGTAGAATTAGTTAAAGCAGCTTGAGCTAAATATTGTGTTTCAGTACCATGTACAGATTTGCCAGCTTTGAAACAAGCAATTATTGACGGAATAAAATATGAATGATTCGCACATATAAATGTTCAATCAGTTTGTCCAAGTTTTAAAAAATGGTAATCATTCACATAATATTATAAATAAGCTCTAAAAAAAAACTTAACTTGATTTTTTTAATCATAAAAATATATTGTAAGTGCAGGAAACTATACAAGATTTTTTTGTACATCATTTTTTAAAAAAAGAAGGCAGTCTGCGATTGTTTGTATGATTGTCTTCTTAAAAGATGATGTATAGTTTTCTGCAAAAAACTGAACGATCGTAGATTGTCTTCTTGTTTTTGTAGAAAGCATAGTGTACGATGGTTAGGTTTTTTATATGTATTTTATGACCTACCATTTTTTTATTATGAATAATAAAATAAAGATTTTTGGTTTACTATGTTGTATATTTTCTTTTTTTTGATGTTCATTTTGATACGAGACATATTGATTTACACAGTATAATGAAAACTTTTGAAAAAGCTCTTTTTCATGCTCTAATCAGTGTTACATTATACTTTGACAAAAATGAAATATTGATTACATGACACTACAATGATCAGTAAATTGAAATTGAAGCTACGCATACTGATTTACTATGTGAGACCAAGTTGTACTTATAAATCAACAAAATATTTTTTTACAAACACAGATAAATGAATCAATAAATTTCAATGATTATGCACAATATTTTAGCACAATCCCAAACGATTCAAATTTAATTCTATTATTCAATTGAAATGTTAATTGAGAATTAGATATAGATGCTAATGCGTTTTCGATTTTTGAAAAATTTAGTCAATGATGGAAAGATTTTCGAGACATGGAGACTTATACTCCATATAGTATAAACTTAAGATATTGAGTTAAAATAAACTGAATAAGTATCGTAAAATATGAGTATATCGTATTTATTATAACTTCTATATTTATACTAATCTTCAAAAAATGAAAAAAAGAGAAAAAAATCAAAACAATATTTTATCTATGATTATGATTATTCTTGTTTACATGAGTTAGAAATACAATAACTTATACTTCAATTTTAAATCAATGATTAAAATGATTTTATACAGATAAAACCTATTTTGATTTGTGAGATTATATAGCATTTACAGATAAAGTCAGAGCAGAATTAGACTTAGATAATTATTCAAAAGATGATTGTAAAATTTATATAGATAGTTTTCAAGATCGGCCATTTGTATGACATCGAGAAAGCTTTTATTTAAAACCATGTGAACGTGTACTCACATGAGATCTAGCTGATTACAAAATTTATTACAAGACCGAAATTCCACAAGAAGATTTAAATAAAAAAATATTAATTAATTCAAATAATAATTATCTTTTAGAAAATAATTCAAAATAAATGTTTGAAACATCTTTTTTGTTATTCCTAAAGCATCTATTCATAAATATTTTTATTCCATTTATCCCATGATTGATATTTTTATGGATATTTTATGGGAGCAAGATTAAATGAATATTATTATATCTCTTATCTCGATTTATATGAGTATGATTAGTTGCTTTTTCTCTATTGAATATCCAATTTATTCATTTTTGAGTATGAATAGTAGAATATCTTATAATTTTGTGAATATTAATAATCATTTTTCTTTTGAAAATATTTTTAAAAAAACAAAATATAAAAGACTATATTAATACATTAAAACTAAAAAATATTTTTCCAGAATTAAAAGCATCTTACGAAAATTTATCACTAACAGAAAAAGTATTTACATTGATATTATCAGCTTTTTCTATTTACTTCATTTGTATGAGTGGAATATTTAATTTTAATCTACCAACATATGCAGATGATAGTTTTTGAAATCGAGACAAACCAGCATACAATATATATACAGATTGATGAATAAAATTATTTTGAGATGAAAATGAGATTTTATGAAGATGAAGATTATGATATCCAATTCATATTCCAGCATATAAAGCGTTAATTTCCCATTTTGCATGATGAGTAAATGATATTTATTTTAATACATGGCAACGATTGGTATTTTTATTCGGATTAATATTTATATTCTCAATTACGTTTGATAACACTAAAAATATATTCAAATCTATCTTACCGATTTGATTGATATGTTGTTTGCCATTGGTATTTTTCCATTCTTTTGAGTGATATATGGATTTACCATCAATTATTTACTGTATAATATGTGTTCGATTGTTTTATAAATACTTAGAAGATAAAGATTTTGATTATTTATCTTTATGACTACTATCCTGATTTATTATATCGTATATTAAAAATGATGGTTTTGTGGTTTATTTACCAGGATTGTTATTCGGTTTATTTGTTGTATTATGCTTTAAAAAGGAATTATGACAAACAATTAAAGGATTATTTAAAGACAAAAATAATTTACGAAAAACTATTTGATATTTTATTTATTTCTTTATTCCATTTCTTTTAGTAAAAGCTATTCATTGACTTGGTTTTAACCAAGCGGTTTGAGAAATATCATGAATCTGACTATCCAGCAATATTCACCGAGAAATATTCTCTCAATTTCCACATATTTTCTTTAAAATGGATAATTTTAATGTAATTCTAATTGTTTTACTATTTATCTTCATCTTCCTTATATCCAAAAAAAGACGAAAAGAAAATAAATCATTGTTTTTATACACATGAATAGCGGTGTTTTTGATACTGATTGTTGTGTTCCTTTTTACAGAAGCTTATACATTTGTGATGAATCAGACAACTATAAACAGAGTATTTACTACATCTTTTATATTAATACTATGATTTTCATGACTTTTACTAAATGATGAGGAATAGAATGATAAAATTAATAAAAAAGCTTTATTCATACGAATTTATAAGATATTCAATTTGATGATGACTTGCTGCTTTGTTAGATCTTTTTATCTTATGGCTATGTACAGATGTCCTTTGAATTTATTATTTAATATCAGCAATTATAGCATTTATTATAAGTTTTACATTTTGATATTTTTTTCAAAAATATATTACATTTAGAAATACATCAAAGCAACATTTGAAACAATGATGATTATTCTTAGCATTTCAATTAATTTGACAATGAATTTATATGTTAGTGTTGCGACTTTGAGTAGATATACGATGATTTTATTATATGTTAGTAGCAATCGTGTGAAAAGGAATAGCATTTATACGGAATTATTTATCTAACCACTTTTTTAATTTTAAAAAATAATCATGAAAAAACTGTCAATTATCATTCCAGTTTATAATGAGGAAAAAACAATTCTTTTTGTATTAGATAAAATAGAAAAAGTATTTTTAATTAACAAAATAGAAAAAGAAATTATTTTGGTTAATGATGCCTCAAAAGATAATAGTAAATGAGTGATTGAAAGATATATAAAAGAACATAAAAACATGAATATTCAATTTTATGAACACAAAGAAAATCAATGAAAAGGTGCGGCTTTACATACTTGAATAAAAAATGCAAAATGAGAATATATAATTATTCAGGATGCAGATCTTGAGTATGATCCTCAAGAATATAATCTTTTATTAAAACCCATGGAAGATTGATTTGCTGATGTCGTTTATTGATCACGTTTTATGTGATGAAATCCACACAGAATACTGTTTTTTTGGCATAGTAGATGAAATAAGTTTTTAACATTTTTTAGTAATATGTTTTCTAACCTAAATTTGACTGATATGGAAACGTGTTATAAATTATTTAGAGCGGATATTATAAAGAATATTCCACTTAAAGAAAATAGGTTTTGATTCGAGCCTGAGGTTACACAAAAATTATCACGTAATAAATCTATTAGAATTTATGAGGTATGAATATCGTATTATTGAAGAACTTATGAAGAATGAAAAAAAATATGATGGAGAGATGGTTTTAGAGCAATATATTGTATATTAAAATACTGATTATTTAAAGCAAAATAATTTATATTAAAACTTTTTAATTATGAAAAAGATTTTAGTAACTTGATGAGCATGATTTATATGATCACATCTATGTAAAAAATTACTTGATGAATGAAATGAAGTAATTTGTTTGGATAACTTGTTCACTTGAAATAAAAAGAATATAGAAAGTTTAATTTCTAATCCTGCTTTTACTTTTGTCCTTCATGATGTAACTCAACCTTTTTGGGCACAAGTAGATGAGATATATAATTTAGCCTGTCCTGCATCTCCTATTCATTATCAAAAAAATCCTGTAGAAACAATTAAAACATCATTACTCTGAGCTATTAATATGTTGGAGTTAGCACTTAAAGTAAAAGCTAGAATCCTTCAAACATCAACTTCTGAAGTATATTGAGATCCATCAGTTCATCCACAACCTGAAACTTATCGATGAAATGTTAATATTAATGGTGTTAGATCTTGTTATGATGAGTGAAAAAGAGCTGCTGAAACATTATTTATGGATTATCATAGACAATACTGAGTAGATATTAGAATAATAAGAATATTCAATACTTACTGACCTAATATGCATCCTCATGATTGAAGAGTTGTAAGTAATTTTATTATGCAAGCATTAAGAAATGAGGATATTACTATTTATTGAGATTGAAGTCAAACAAGATCATTTCAGTATGTAGATGACTTAATTAGAGGAATGACATTGATGATGAATAATGATAAACGATTCATTTGACCAGTAAATATTTGAACAGAATATGAATTTACGATAAAAGAGTTAGCGGAAAAAATTATCAGTTTGATACCATGATGTACAAGCAAGATAATATATGAAGATTTGCCAAGTGATGATCCAAAACAAAGAAGAGCTGATAATAAACTAGCTAAAGAAATGTTATGATGGGAACCAACAATTCCTTTGGAAGATTGATTGGCATCAACCATTGAATATTTCAAAGTTTATTTATAATTTTTTATAAGTCAATTTATATAATTTGTGTTCAAAAAATATTTAAACTTAATATAAATACTATCTTGCAAACGATGAATAAAACAATATAATAGAATTATAAATATTGTTTTAGTTTTTTGTTCAAAACAATGTTTCAATTCTGTACCATGTACAGATTTGCCAGCTTTGAAACAAGTAATTATTGACGGAATAAAATATGAATGATTCGCACATATAAATGTTCAATCAGTT
>CALCYP010000006.1 GCA_937906635.1 uncultured bacterium
ATTGGTAACAGCATTAGTACAGTATGGAATGGACCACACTGATTGATATCCAACTTCAGGTATGGTTGGATCTAACTTTAATACAGACTTAACAAAATATGGAGTTGCCTCTGGTAACTTTAATAATCAGCCAAATGGATCAACTTATGCATATACAAAATTAAAATGAGATCACTTTATTGTAAGAGTAAATTTATCTTGTGAGAGTGATGCTAATCCTACTTGCTGAAATTGTAGTAGTTGACAAATTGCAACATATACGGGTGGAACAACAGACTGGACCACTGTAACATTTACGGGTTCAGCTACGGGTAATAGTAAATTAGATTCTTTTTGTCAACTCCAATAATTGTAAAAACCAATAAATGTAAAAAACTCAGAACAAATCTGAGTTTTTTATATTATATTCTTTTAAAAAGATGAAAAAAAGATGATTTACATTGGTAGAGATGTTGATAGTAATTGTGATAATCTGAATTTTAGCAGCAGCATTATTGCCACAGATTTGAAGTGCAAGGGATAAGGCAAATGACACAGCCAGAGAGGCAAACGTAAGGACATTGGTAACAGCATTAGTACAGTATGGAATGGACCACACTGATTGATATCCAACTGCCGATTCAAACGATTTAACTACAGATTGGCCTGTAGCAAATGATGATTTAACAAAATATGGAGTTCCTGCCAACAACTTCCATAATAATCCTACAAATTCCATATATCAATATAAAAAATTAAAATGAGACCATTTTATAGTGTTCGTTAATTTATCATGTGAAGATGATGCTGAACCTACATGTGGAAATTGTGATAAAGACCAAATTAGTACATATAATACAGATACAGCACGAACAGAAGCCGATTTTACTAGTGACGACCATGATGACCTAAATTCATTCTGTCAGCTACAATAAAAGAAATTGAACCTGTTAGCAAGGGATAAGGCAAATGATTATAAATTTTTAGAGCAAGGCTCTGGAAATTTATAATGATTCGCCTCGATGTGCTATTAGGTCCGGAAAAATCCACCCGGGTGGAAGTAGACCCCGGGATCAGTAGGAAGACCACCCGGGTTCGAAATGACGGGGAAATGTGTCATTTCGAGGAGAGAAGCGACGTCCCGACATAGTCGAGGATCCTCGCTTCGCGGGAAGAAATCCAGTATGTGTCTATGTGGATTTCTCACTGCGTTCGAAATGACGAGGGAAATGTGTCATTTCGAGGAGAGAAGCGACGAGAAATCCAGTACGTGTTTATGTGGATTTCTCACTGCGTTCGAAATGACAGGGAAATGTGAAACTGTATAGCCCTCCTTTGTAAGGAGGGGTTGGGGAGGCTGATTTAAACCCCCTTTATCCCCCTTCATAAGGGGGACAGAAAGGGAAATCCTCCACCCGGGTAAAAATTATCACGCAAAATAAATATGTCAATATAATCTATAGATATTACTAAAAAATCAGACATTCTATTTCCAAAAACTTTCTCATTTTTTGATAAAAATATTTTTTTGAATATAATTGGATTAGCCAATGGCTAATAGCTGATAGCTTATAGCATGGGATTTCTTTAAGATTCGTCATCGACTATTGACTATATGCCCTGTATTTACAAGATTTGAAAGAAATAATGTCAAAGAAAGGAAAACAGATATTATGATTTACAGCTTTGTGTGTCTGGATAGCAATCATTTTTATGGATGCCATCTCTTTTTCAAAAAGCGAAAATATAGAAAATAGAGCAGTAGAACCGGTTTTGACGACTCACAATTCAGCAAACATTATCTGAGAAACTACAAACGATGTAAATTCCTTGTCAATAAATAATTCACAAAGACAATTTGATCCACCTATTTTGGGACAAAACGATCTTTCAATATTCCCAGCCGAAGATTCCGTTACTCAACCAGAAAATGAAAATAATTTCATCCAAACTCAAGAATATTCAGAATTAGAATCTGTGAACATAGACAAAATTTCATTGGATGACTTGTCGTCCAAAGTATCAAATAGATTAGAAATATTGAAATCCTTGTACAAAAAAACAAATGATGAAAAAGTTTTGAAAGTTTTGGTCGATGAATTGCTTGCCAACTATGAATTTGATGAAGTTAGAAGTTACTTGTCCGATATTGATATTTTTTCATCATCTGTAATAGACAAACAAAGTTATATTTACACATACATAAACACATTGGCAATCACAGATCCAAATAGTATGAAAAATTTCATCAATTTCATCGAGCAAATGAAAGCAAAAAATTTGATTTCGTCTGATGAATTCTTGTTTTACAAATGAATGCAGAGGATATGGGATGGAGAGTATGATGTGGCACTTGAGACATTGAAACAGATTTCAAATCAAAATTATTCTCAATTTATAAACCAACTTGAATCGACAATCCAAAATTATAAAAGTCAAAAATGAATGCCACAGTATTATGAAGATGCTTTAATCTCTCTGGTTGCACTAAAAAATTGATATTTTTCTATTGCAAATAAACTTGCTGTGTATTCAATTTTAGAGGATAATGACTATGTTTTGCCGTATCAAGTCTTGGCTTATTCAAACTTTTTGACCAAAAATTGGGATAAAGCTATTTCATATTTTTACAACTTATCATCATTGGATATAGAAAACAAAAATAAATACGATTTTTATCTCTGAATCTCTTATTATCGACAGTGAGAATATGAAAAATCACTCACGACCCTCTATCAATTAATTAGTGATTCAACTTACAAAACTGATGTTTATAGATATTTATTACTTGATTATGAGCAATTGTGACAAAAAGAAAGGATGGTCCAAATTTGGCAAAAACTTTTGTGAGAATACAATTTGACAGAGTCAGATTTCAAATATTTTTATGATATAGCGTTTTTCAAACCATTTTCTCAGGGAGAAAAGAGTACAATTTACGAAAATTATAGACAAATCTCTTATGATATGGTATCGATTTGCTACGATAAATTCGGCTACAAAAATGATACTTGTATTTATTGAGAAGTCTGATTTAATATCACAAATTGATTGCGAAATTCGGTGGAGGAAAATTTACTATATTTAGCACAAAATTATCCACAAGCAAATATTTTTCAAGCATTGTGAGATTATTACAAAAAAAATAACGATAAAACAAAAGCAAAATCTTATTATATCAAAGCTATTTCATATTCAGACGATTCAGTTCAAAAATCACTGATGGAATCATCATTGTTGAAATTAATGGATTAGTCGTTACATAGGAAAGAAAGTTGCAAAGTGATAAATTTTTGTAAAATAAATAGAGTCGTCCCCTTGGGACTTCTTCTAATTCTACACTATATCGCTGAGGACTAAAGTCCTCAGCTATTTGATATTTCGTCCCTTCGGGA
>CALCYP010000007.1 GCA_937906635.1 uncultured bacterium
GCTAACAGTCAGCAGTCTGTAGTCAACAGTTTCCGAATCTATGATGAATCTATGGGACAGATTTGGCATATTTTTTATTAGTAATTTCAACGCAGTCTGACAAATGAAAAAATTTTCGGCTCTTTCGAACCGTTTTTTTTCAAAATGGTTTGATTTTAGTTGGTAGTTCATTATAATTACTCATGCCAAATTATAATATTTTCTTGAGAATATTTGTTTTCTCTGTTCAATAGATTTTAAAAGGCGACTAGCTTATGACCTTTTCATTATCTATTGATGAGAAAGTATTATAGTTTGGCGACTATTGAGGTTAGTCGTCTTTTTTAATAATTAATAATTTTGCTGATGAAAAAAATTATTAAAATTAGTTTTTCTCTTTGTTTGTCTTTTTTATTATCAATTCTCTTTTTTAATAATGTTTTTGCTGTTGATGAATCTTATGATGATTTATCTGAAAGTATAGTAGATACAGGTGAATGGATGAAAAAGACGATGGAGAATATGAACAAGATGAATGCTCGTTTGAATATTTCAGCCGATTCTTTGAATGATATGACTTTTTGAAGTATTTGACATAAACTTTACGATATGCTTTTTGAGTATAGTGATTATTTAAGTGAAGTTTCAAAATACTTAAATTTAAAGTGAGCTGATGCTGATCGTTTTTATCATGAGTATTTTGATCAGGATACTTGAAATATTTTACGACTTTGGTCGTATTATAATGGTGATTCGAAGTTTTTAATTTTGTGAGATTGGTTAAATAATTCGAATAATTTAAAGGATTTTTATTTATGAACTTGATATGTTGGCCTTATTGATGTTGAAACATTTAATAAAATTTTTGATTTTTGAAAATTTTTTCGTCAATTTGAAACAGATTTTGTTTATAAAGTTTATGTTTGATATTTAAGTTATGAGTTTTCTGAAGCTAAAGAAATAAATTATTCATGATTAAGATGGTTAATTTATAGGCTCTTTTTAATGAATTCTGAAAGAAAACTTTTAGATAAAATACCAGGTTCTTCTCTTGTTAATCCTTTGCCATCGGAAGACTATAATGTAGCATATAGGAGATGAAAATACTTAATGAATGATTTTAAAAGGAAATTTATGTGTGATTATGATTATAATAAGCATATGAACTATTATTATTGTGATATTTGAATATATTTTGAACAATCACGAAATTATATGTTAAAAAATGAAATATTAAATCGATTTATTTTTGGTATTTCTTTATTGTTGTTTTTGTTGATTTGATATTATAAAAAATCAAATAAATCTTATTTATGAAAGATTTATCGATATTTTTTATTGGTATGATTAATTATTATTTTATATGCTAGTTCTACGGGTATTACATATAATACTGTTTTACGGGCCAGTGTTTGAACATCAATTTTAACATTTCGATTTGCTTGTTTAATATATTTATTAATCAAAAGAATATTTTGTAAGTTAACTAAGAATAAGAGAAGGAATTTAGATGAAAAATCTTCAGATGGTAATTACAGTGCTAACAAACCTGAATTAACAAAAAAAAGGAAATCAATTTTTAAAAGAGTGCGATTTCGATTATTAATTATTTTGGTTGTTGTATTTGTAGTATTTCCATTGTTGATTGGTTCATTTTTTTATAAAAATATTTTGAATTCTGAGGAAATGTCATTTAATGAAAATAATGACAATTTTTCACAAGATTCTGTAGATTTTTATGATGAATTTATGAAAAATTATGAAAATTTATCTGAAGAATATCAAAAGAAAATTGCTAAATCCCAAGAGTGGTTGAATTGATCAGGTTTTAATAATGTTGAATCATTAAAAAATGTTGAATTGATTAATGAAACTTTAATTACGATTCAAGAAATGCAAGGATATATTGATGATTTTTTTACAAAATCTGATGATTTAATTAATGATTATGTTGAAAAAACTAATGATTACTCGGTTGTTTCAGCAAATTCTGATTTAAAAGAAATGTATGGTAAATTAAATAATGTATTGGATATGGGAGTTGAGTGGTTTAATTTTTTGTTATCAATACAAGATTCTTTTTTCATTAATTCAAATGGTAAGGTTATATTTTATGATAATAATATTTATAAGTATAATACTATGTCTCAGAATTTGAGAAATGCAATATTGGATATGCAAGATTACTATCGTGAAAAAAACGATTATTATAATTCATTATAATTATAATTTTTTTGATTATTTTGAGAAATCTTATTTCCCTTTAAATACTACCTTGAATGTTGCAAGGATTACATACAAGTCCATAAACAAATTTCGATTTTGGATGTAGTAAAGGTCGAGTTTTGCCTCTTCATCAAAGCTAAGCTTGTCTCTTCAAAATATTTGAGCATATCAGGAAATTCATGGTTTTACTGATAGGAGCCTTTTTTGCCATGTTTCGTAATTTTCTACTTCTTGTGGTAAGTGTGGTCTTGGTCAGATGATTGACATGGTTCATGCAAGCACACAGAAAAGTTGAGGGAGTTCATCGATAGAACTTTTGCGGAGGAATTTTCAAAATTTCGTGACTCTTGGATCGTTTTTGATTTTGAATAATGGACCTGATCTTTCATTTTTTTTGAGTAAATCTTTTTTCAAATCTTCGGCATTTTGTACCATTGAACGGAATTTCAGGAAAGTGAATTCTTTTCCGTTTTTACCTACTCTTTTTTGTTTAAATAAGATTGGTCATTTGCTATCACATTTTATTAATATGGAAATAATCAGCATTAATGGCGACAAGATGATTATCGCACAAAATGAAATTATTATATCGCATAATCTTTTCCAGATGATATTTCGTCCGTCCAATGTAGAATATTTGTATTCCATAGCTACTAAATTTGAAATAGTTTCTGGTTTATATACGACATCTTCCAAAAAATATCATTCTGCAATATGATAAAATCTTGTGTTTGAAAATCTCAGCTGTTCAAGCATATTTTGTAGATTTTCCTTTTTGAAAACTCATGCTGCAATTATCATCAAATAATTTGTTAATTTTATATCTCAAAGGTCATTATATTGTACAAATTCTGCTTTGTATGTTAGGTTGCTTTGAATCTTTTCTATAATTTCGTAACTATCTGTGCTATTGTCTCAGATAATCAAAACTTTATTATTTCAATTTCTATTATCTCTGGCTTCCAATCTATTTCGCAATTGATCAAATAACAAAATTATTCCAAATGTTGCGATAGCTCAGACAATAATTATAAATCTGGATAATCAATATTTGAATACAAATCATGTCCCAAAATATGAGATGAATGTGATTGTAATTACTCGATAAATCCAGACTTTTGTAAATGTTTGGAAATATTTTTGTACAGGTTTGTTTAGTTCGTATAAATTCTTTAGTATTCAAACAGCGACAAAGACTAATCATGAAATTAATGCAAACACCATGGTTTCGTTGTAGTTTATCGCTGGGATTGGTAATTGAAGTCATGGGATTAGGTCTGTGACTAGACGGAGTCTGTATATTAGATAAAATATCAAAATTATGATTCAGAAATGAAACACTGGTCTGAGGACTCTTAGGACTATACTTTGGTATCTTTCTTTGTGATCCATATGTGATTGTTATGGAGTAAAGAGGTTTATGTCCCCCTTATGCAGGGGGAAAGAGGGGGTTCAAATTTAATAAACCTACCGCCACGATTCATCGGGGCGCATCCCTTACAAAGGGAGGCTTTTTCTCCTTACGAAGGAGGACTATTCTTTTTTTATTTAATTGGATTTCAGTTTTCATCAATAAAGTATTCTGTTCAAAAGCTATTATTTATTACTCTTGCGTCTTCTGGTCATTCAAAAAAGAATAGATTGTATGTATATTGCAGCTTATCTACATTATAATAATAGGTATATTGTATAGTTTCATCTGCAAACTCTTCATTTTCAGAAAGTTGTTTTTTCTCTTGTGTATAATTATTCTCAAAATTTTTTACTCTTTGAATTAAATCTTGTTCATCGACTTCTCAATCTATGTTTCAGTATATTATGTTTGTTATTTTACCATTTTCGTATATACATAAAATATTTTTATTTGTTTGAATTATTCTGTTCTTTCAAATTTCAAATCAACAATTTATTGTGTGCATAAAGCGAATACTTCATATTGTATTTTCTGTATCATAGAAATGAATAAGATATTCTCGACGGTCATTGAATAAATTTGGGTAATCTTTTTCTATTTCATTTACTATTCATGCTAATTTTTTACTCCAATCATCGTTTTTGTCGTAATATTCTCGTTCTTCTCTTGTGATTCAGTCAAGATTAATGTCTATATCAGTGGTCTTTTCTATTTGGTCTGTCGTTGATAGTGATTCATCTGCATTGTCGTGAAATGTTCGATCTTGTAATTTTAAGATATTTTCTTGTTCTGTTTCTTGTCATAATTCTTTTACGACATTCTTGGTTGTTGTATTACTGTTTATTGAGCATCAACTTAGAACAAATAGAGCTATAAAGACTAGTAAACTTTTTTTCATTTTGATTGTTTATTTTGTAAAACTTTTTAATTGATTTTTTTAATATTAATTAGTCACGTAGTGACGATTGCCCTTCGGGCCCTCCTCCCCGGTGGGGAGGGATTTTCTATTTCAACATTCAATTAATTTTGTTTACAATTTCTTTTATTGTTGTTTCAAAATCTTTTTCAATTGGCCGACTGAATCATGCTGCATGTATGTGTCATCATCAATTGAAGTTTTGTGATATTTTTGAGATATCTACTTGTTTTGATCTCATTGAACATTTTACTTTATCTCAATCTTTTCTGATTGTCATGACAATTTTTGGTCATTTGATCATTTGAATTACTGTGAGCCCGTATCCTGCCTGTTCGTTGTCGATTCAGTATTTACTGAGCTCATCAATATCGTAATATGTATACAAAATTCATCATTCAAATTTCATCCTTTCGAGTAGTATTTTGAAAAATTGAATTGTCTCAAGAGATTTACTATTCGTTAGATTGTTTGTAATTAGTTTTTTGTCAGCTCAACATTTGACTAGATTTAGTGCATTTGTGAAAATTCTTTCGTGATCTTCATCAAAACGGAAATTTCCAGAATCCGTAGTCAGTCAAAGATAAAAACATGTTGCAACATCTGGTGTTAGATATTTTTTTCGTACATTTTGCACTGTCTCGAATATTACTTCACAGCAGCTTGTGGCATTTGGGTCAATATGTGTTAATCGGCTTTTGCTTCGGCCTTTTGTCTCGTGATGATCAAAAACGACCACATCTTGTTTATCAAAATAATCTTCTTTTCATTCAGATATGATTCATATGCGTTTTAGTTCTGAACAATCGACTAATATTATCAAATTATATGTTCAGTAATCAAACTCAGATTGAATTTTATTGAATCATGGTAAAAAATCAAAAATTTTGCTTGGTTTTGTTGGTGCGATAAATGTGATATTTTTTCACATATTCTCGAGTAAAGTTCAAAGTCAGACAAGACTTCCTATTGCGTCTCAATCTGGATTTTCATGGCAAAATATTGCTATTTTTTGTGATTGTTCTATCTTTTTAATTATTTTATCTTTCATATTTTATAGTTTATTTCTTTAGTAAATTTTTTAATTTTTCCAATCATTCTGGAGATACTGATTTTTCTATGATTCAGATTTGTACTTTGATTTCTCACAGATTATTGTTCAATATCTCTTTTAGCTGATTCATCTCTCATGTCGTGGAGGGAATATTGAATTTGTAGTTTTCTGGTTCTGGATGCATTTGTCATTCTGAGGCGGTAGCCGAAGAATCTTTTTTAGATTCTTCACTTCACTTTGTTTCGTTCAGAATGACGTTATTGTCTTCTAATTCTTCTTCTGTTTCTTCAATATTATCTTCATAATTTTCTTCTTGGTTATTTTCTGGTTCTGTTCACTCGTCTACAACCCCCTCTCCCCCGCTATCCAGCGGGGTATCTCCCCCTGTCAGGGGAGAAAATTCTTTTTCATCATTTTCTTTCTCTTCTACTTCTTCAAGGAGTTCTCTTTTTACTTCTCAGATTCTGAGTCATTTTGCTTTTGTGACTGTCATTTCTGGATTGTATGCTCCTCATGCGACTTTGATGAGAGTTTCACGGTCTGTGATGACCATTTTGTCCATTTTTGGGTATCTTCACTGCTGTTTAAATCATGAAACAACTACCAAATCAAATTTTTGTAAATCTAATAATTCTTTCATAAAGAATTCTCTTTTCCCTGAGATGTCTTCTATTTCGATGAAAAATCATTTCTTTTTCGCTCTCTGAATATTTGAGACATAACCGATAATTTTGTATGGTCAAACATTTTTTTCTACATTTAATCGTGAGAGAAATGTATTTTTTTTGATGTATGGATATAGTCAATCCAATAAGTGTCATGAAACGAAACTTTTGAAAACATCTTGTTCGTACATCAAATTTTCTTCAAATGTCGTTGTACATTTTTTAGCGAAACTTATTTGAGTCGTTGCACTATCCATTCCAAAAAGTCACATGCTCATATTTTGTGAAGATTTTGACCATTCAAGGATCGTTTCTATGTTTTCCAGCATAGTATTGCGGTCGTAGAATTCATCAAGTGCTCATGATTTGATTAGTCATTCCATTGATTTTTTATTGACTACTTTATCACATCTTTTGAGGAAATCTTCCAATGATTTATATTTTCATCATTTCTTCCTCTCTTGTTGGATAAATTCTCATACATCAAATCCGATTCATTTGATTCACAGAAATCAAAGTCTGATATTTCATTCGATAGCTGCTACATGGTTAAATGATTCGTTGATGTTTGGTGGCAAGACTTGAATTCAGTGGCATTGTGTCTCGTAAATGTATTTGCTCTGTTCGTCTGTATCCTCCTCTACTGATCTAATTAATGCTGCGTAAAATTCTACTGGGAAGTGAGTTTTCAGATATGCTGTCTGGTAAGCAACCCAAGCATAACAAACTGCATGTGATTTATTGAATGAGTATGATGCAGCTGGTTCGATCATTTTTTCGTATATGAATTTTGTCGTTTCTGGTTTGTATCATCTGAATTCTTGTCATCTCTCTGTGAATTCTATTTTTAATTTTTCGATAATTTCTTTTTTCTTTTTTCAGATTCATCTCCTAAGTAAGTCGGCTTCTCAAAGTGAGAATCAAGCCATATTTTGCACAAGGAACATCAATTGCTCCTGGTAAATAGCGATTCAGTATGTGTCTCACATGATTGGTGATAGATCTTCAATCAATTTTTTTTCTTCTTCATTTGCGACTTCTGCCGAGTATTGTTTTGTCAAAATTGCTCTAAGGTCATCATGCATATATTTTACTGGTTCTGCTCAAGTTTTTCTGGCAATGTAACTTGGTATAAATTCCATTGGTCATGGACGATAAAGAGCATTCATAGCGACTAAATTGTCAATTTTTTCTGGTGCCAGCTGGATTAAGTATTTTCTCATTCAATTTGATTCAAATTGGAAAATTCAGCTGGTGTCTCATTCTTTGAAAACTGTGTCGTATGTCTCTTTGTCTGTAATATCTGGTTGAAAAGACATGTTTTGGAAAAATTTTTCAAACATTTTTGGCATGACTTTTCACTCTTTTTCGTATCTTTTTTTGATTATTTTGATACAGTTTTTGATGATTGATAGGTTTCTGAGTCACAAAAAGTCCATCTTGAGAAGTCAAATTTTTTCCATTGTCGGTCAGTCGTATTGGCTGACGATATCGGTCGTATCTTCTTTTACATATTGCATTGGTGAATATGTGTCGACTTTTTCTGGAGCAATAATAATTCCGCATGCATGTACTCAGAGCTGTCTCATGTTTCATTCAAGTTGTTCTGAATATTTTACTGCTTCTTGGATGCTCGTGTCATTGTCATACAATGATTTCATTTCTTCATTTCATTCTTCTTCAATAGCGACTTTGATTGGAGTTTTATCTGGAATTAGACTTGAGAATTTATTTGATTTATCAAATGGTACTCAAACAGCTCTGGCAGCATCTTTGAATGCAGCTTTAGTTGCCATTTTCATAAATGTTCAAATCGAACAAACATTTTGTGAACCGTATTTTTCTCTGACATGTCAAATCACTCTTTCTCTCTGTGTATCTTCGAAATCAATATCGAAGTCTGGCATACTGACTCTGGCTGGATTCAAAAATCTCTCAAATAGTAAACCAAATGGTAATGGGTCGATGTCTGTAATTCATACAAGTCGTGCCAAAATTGATCAAGCTCAGGATCATCTTCATGGTCAGACCATAATTTCATTTTCTTTTGACCAGTTTACATAATCAGCTACGATGAGAAAGTAGGTATTGAATCACATTTGTTTGATAACTTTTAATTCATATTCAAGTCTGTTTATGTAGTCTGATACTGTAAATTCTTTGTCTTTGTACAATAATTTATCTTTATTTTTTTCTACGAAATCTTTTTTGAATTGTGTGTAGGTTTCCAATGTTAATTCATGGATTTCTGCTGGTGTGATTTCTTGTAATTTTTTGTCTGTGACTCCTCTGTTTGTGATTTTTACCAAATTTATGATTGTATCTAAATCTCGTCAAAGTTCAAATTTGTCGTTTAGTCCGTTGTATGCTTTGTAACGTAATTCAAATTCAAAGATGTCCATGAAAAAATTTATGAAATAAATTTTTTATAAAAATCACCCCTTACCCCTCTTTGAAAAAGAGGGGAATCCCGATATAAGTCCCTTCTTTTTTCAAAGAAGGGATTTAAGGATGATTTAATTTTTTAATATAAATATTTGTTTATTTATTTCAATTTATAATGATTTTTTTTTGTTTAAAAAAAGGACTCCGTTTTTTGTGGTGTCCTTATTTTGTAATTTTTCTTTAGGCTGTTACTGTTTGATTATTTACAGTGAATTTTATTACGTCAAAAAGTTTTCTTTCTTCGTCTTGTTCTTCTAATTTTGCCAGATCATATTTTGCTTGTAAATTCATCCAAACTTGTGCCGATGTTCAAAATGCTGCAGATAGTCTGTAAGCCCAATCTGCATTTATATCTCTTTTTCATGAAATAATATAACTTACTTCTTGTGGTGTTTTCTTTATTATTTCTGCGAAATATTTTTGGCTTCGTCATCTGGCTTCGAGCTCTTCGGCTATATGTTCTCATGGATGAAAAATAAATCCTTTGCTCATTTCCTTTTGCTATTTATCTAAAATTTTTTTTGTAGTGCTTATTTGCATCAATTATATCCAATATGGTAATGTTTCAGTTCTTTGTTATATTTAGTTCAATTCTTCGTTGTTGGTTTATCCTGATACTGAAGCGGTCCTTGTACTTTTCGAAGTGTAGGCTCGTTTTCATGTATATATCTTTTATTTCTTCTGCACATTCCAAGAAATCACATTTTAGTGCATAAGAACGTTGTATATCCTGTGGCATTTTGCGGTGATGATAATTTCTATCTCTATATAGTAATTCTAATTCTTTGTGTCTAAATTCAAGTTTCATCTAAAATTTTCTATATAAACACGTTTATTGTATTTATTTTTTCTTTTTTTTCAAGTAATAGTAAACAATTTTGTTGATTTTTTTTGTTTAAAAAAAAGACCCCGTTTTGTGGAGCCTTTTTGTATCTTGATGCTTTTATCTTCATTTATAAATATCTCATCTTGAATCTGCATCGAAGAAGTTAATTATTATTTTGTCATCAATTATTTCGTATAGAAATCTGTATTTTCATATTCTTAGTCTGTATGTGCGTGGTAGTCAAATTATTATTTTTATGTCTAATGTGTTTTCGTAAGGATCATATGCTAATTCTCTTAGTGCTCTTTCAAATTGAATTATTATTGGTTGTCATTTTTGTTTTAACAAAAATTTTTGCACCTTTTTTTCTAATTGTATTTTATACATTTTTTATTTTAAGCTATCTAAAAATGAAAAAGCCTCTACAGAATCTTTTCAATGTGTGCTTTCTTTGTAAGCCTTTATGTCTTGTTTTGTGGCTTTTTCAGTCGGAAAGCTTAATTTTAAAAGAAAATTATATTCATCAATACTCATAAATACTCCTACTGGTTTATTTTGTGATAAAATAATTTTTTTTCATTGTGGTAGTCATTTTACGATGGTCGCTGTCTTGTCTCTCAAATCAGAAATTGATACAAATTCTGTTGTCGTAATCATTTTTTTGTATTATTTATATAAATCTTGGTAAGATTGTACATATTTTTACATAGATTTCAATAATATTTTTTTGTTAAAAAAAGACCCCATTTGGAGTCTTTTATGAAAATACTTTTTATGTTATGATCATCAGTTTGGTCCTGCAAATTTTCCTATTATTCGGAATATTAAACTTACCAATAGCCATGACAATCATATTACTACTAATCATATTGCGGCATTTTTTAATATCTTTGTTCATGTTTTTACTTTACCATCATCTCCAGCTGCTGTGAGCATTTGAAATCATCACCGTAAACATAATATTAATGCAACAAGTGAAAGTAATCACAGGACTCGGTTTATTACACGTTTTATTATATCTATTAGTTCATCACCATTATCTTGATTTATATTACTTGTTCATGGCAATTGATATCATCATACTGCATGACTATCTCAAAATCAGTTCATTGTATCGGGATCTGCTCATTGTGCATTTGCTTGTGGCGGTGTATAGTTTGTAGCAAGTACAATCGGTATTGATAAAATTATTCATAATATCGCCGTAATTATTGTCTTTTTCATTTTCAAATTTTTTATAAATAAAATCTACTATGCCTATGCTCACGTTGAGAATTTGTTTATTATTCGGAATACTAAACTAACAAATAGCCATGCTAATCAGATTATAGCCAATCACAATCCAGCTTGTTTCAAAATTGTGAATCATTTTTTATACTTGTTTTCATCACCAGCTGCCATTAACATTTGGAATCATCACCATAAACATATTACTAATGCGATTAGTGATAATAGTCATAATATCCAGTTTACAAAACTTTTAATTGTGTGTATTAATGTGTCGTTTTGTAGTGTTGTATGTTCTCATGGATTGTATTCAGTATCTTGCTCAATCAATTGTGCATTTACCATTCCAAGGCTTCCTGCTCAAACTAATCCGATAGCTCATAAACTAAATAAAACTTTTTTAAATGTGTTTTTCATCTTTGTTAAATTAATAAATAAAAATAAATCATTACATAATTATATTATACAATTTTTTTTAAAATGCAAATTTTTTGGGACTTTTTTTTACTAAATCTTGAAAATAGTGGTTGACATATTGAAAAAAGATTGATCAACAGTCGGCAGTCAACAGTCGGCTGTCGGCGGTCAACAGTCCGCGGTCGGTAGTTAATAGTCGGCAGATGATAGTCTGCAGTCGGCGGTCGGCAGTCAACAGTCGGTAGTTTTTGTTTGTAAAATTATTGATTTATGGCAATATTTCTGAGATACTCAATTTTTCTTGAAAATTTTTACTACATATATATAAGTATATTGTTTATTTATATTGTTATTTATTTTGCGATGTCCACTGATCAATTAATTTCTGTTAGTGAATTAAAAAATAATTATGTTTGAGTTTTGAAATCATTATCTTTTTGACCTAAATTTATTTTAAATGATAACAAGGCTGAAGCGGTTTTGTTGTCTGCAGATGAATATAAACATATACAAAATTTGCTTAAAGTAAAGGATCGGAATGATGAAGTTGAAGATGCTTTAAAGCATTGAAAATCATATAATAATTTTGATGATTTACTTTCTGATTTGGATGATTAATATGCTTGAAGTTCGTTATTCTTCTAAATTTAAAAGACATTTTAAGGATTATAGATATAATTTAAAGCTCGTTTCTAAACTTGAGAAGTTTTTTGATCAGATTGTTGTTTGAAAATTGGATAAAAGCTGGAATGATCATCAATTATTGTGAGTGTTTTCTGATTATCGTGAAGTGCATTTATTCCCAAATATACTTTTGATTTATAAAATTTCTTGAGATGTTTGTTTTTTAGTCGATATTTGATCTCATTCTGATTTGTTTTGATAGTCTTTCGTAGATATTAATTTTTCTTGAAAATTTTTGTTACATATATATAAGTATAATTGAAATTTTGTATTTTTTGTTGTTATGAAAAATTTTACTTTGTGAGATAGAATATCTTTGTGGTTGAAAGACCATAAGTCAGTTGATGTTTTTGTTCATAGTCATGAATTTGTGATTTTTGTGATATTTTTTGTATTATTTTTTATTCTTGTTGTTAGATTATTTTTTGTCCAAATTGTCCATCATAAAAAGTATGAAGATGTCTTAAATAGTCAGCATTTTACACAATCATCTTTGCAGGCTAATAGGTGAGATATCTTGGCATATGACAAGGCTGGTAATGAAGTAAAATTGACAGAAAATGTCTCTATGTACAATATGTATGTAGATCCAAAATATATTTGGGATAAGGAATTATTTATCGATTTAGTTACTCCAGTCGTATATGAGCATTTGTGTGTATTGAATTGAATGAATAAAGTGGATAAAGAGTGATGTATCAAAAATATTGAGACATTTACAAATAGAGATATTTTGCCAAAATCTCCAGAGTTTTTTTATATGTGAAATGGTATAGTTTCAGAATGATATTATAGCTATGATTGGACTGGATTTTATGAAAACTACAATAATATTGTGGAAAATTTTTCTACTTGAACAGCCGAGACTATGATAAAAAGTGCATTAGATAGGAAAATTCAAATTTGAATCAAGGAACAAAATTATTTATGATTTTTTTCAAATGAAGATTTTATTTCTGATTTGTATGATTTGGAATTGCCTTGTGTAAATGTGATGTATGGAAATTATGTTTATATTATTCCAACAAAATCGAATACGAGAGATATGAATAGATTAAAATCTCTCTTGAATAAGTATGGGTATTTAAATAGTTATTCTAATTTTGAAAAATACTTCCAAGAGCAGGAAAATAGATATGTGAAAATTATTTCAAATGTAAATCCCGTAGTCGCTCAGCTGGTAAAAGACTTAAAAAGTGAAAATTATTCGAAAAAAAATGCTGATAATGTACCTATTTTGCATTGATTGTGATTAGAGACTTTTACTACTAGATATTACCCTTATTGATCATTTTTGTCAAATATTTTGGGCTATGTGGACAAAAATTGAGAAGCTTTTTATGGGATTGAACAATATTTTGATGAACAGCTCCGTGGACGTGATTGAAAAATTATTGGTCGTGCTTCTGCATGGATTGGATGAGTGTGAGCAAATGATTTTGAAATTGAAGATGTAGTTGATTGAGATGATATTTATTTGACGATTGATCTTTGAATCCAGAAAGAGATTGAATGAATTGCTCAAAGTTGGCAGGAGACGTTGAAAGCTGATTCTATCTCTATTTTGGTCTATGATCCTATGAATTGACAAGTAAAAGCTTCGACATCATATCCATCTTTTAATCCAAATGATTATAATGATGCGTATACCTTACGTCCTTTGAGCGTTGAGGATGCTTATTTGATAGACAATGATACTTACGTGGATATTCCAGTCTATATAAAAACTTGATGAGAAACTAGGACTGCTACTACGAGTGAAAGAGCTGATACTTCATTGAATAAATATATAATGAACAATATATTTGGTCCTCAAGTTTTTGTGGATAAAAATATCGCTTCGGCTTATGAACCAGGAAGTGTTTTTAAATTGTTCACTGTAGCTATTGGTTTAGATTCTGATGAGATAAATTTTTATGATTTTTATAACGATCCTGGTAAAGTAAAAGTTTGAGAATATACTATTCAAAATGCTGATAATAAAAATTGTATGTGAGAAAAGACTTTTATGAATGCTTTTGTATTTTCTTGTAATATTTGAATGGTTAGAATCGTTCAGGCAGTTTGAAAAAACAATTATTACAATTATTTGCAAAAATTGTGATTTGGTGAGCTGACAAATATTGAATTAGCTTGAGAAGTAGCTTGATCTATTGATTCAGTTAGTACTGTCTCTGTGGCGAGATTTTTAAACAATGCATTTGGTCAGTGACTTTTGGCTACTCCAATACAAATTGCTGCTGCATATTGAGCTCTCGTAAATTGATGATATTATATTAAACCAACAATTTTGGCATGATATTATGATTCAGAAAATTGAATTTATTACCCAAATAATTCAGAAATTTGAATGCAAATTATCAAGCCTGAAACCGCTGAAGCAGTAAAAGAAGCTCTATTTACAGTGATGGAGATAAATCCAGATTATCAGAAGATTGCGAGAGTGGCTTGATTCACATTATGATGAAAAAGTTGAACATCTCAGATTGCTTACAAATGAAAATATATGCAGTGAAATGGTCGGACAAATGGATCTTTTGTTTGACTTGTGACAAAAGATGATCCAAAGTATATTGTTGTAGTCCAAGTTCGTAGACCAAGAGCTACTCTTTGGTGAGCCCAAACTGCATGAAAAGTATTTTCAGATGTGGCAAAGTTTTTGCTTGGATATTCGTTTATTGAGAGTTAGCTGATAGCTAATAGCTGCTGGCTGATGGCATAGGATTCTTTTGCTATAAGCTATTAGCTAATGACCATTAACTAAAAAATTTATTTTATAAATTTTTTCAATGGAATTTGTTAGATTAGTTGATTATATAAAGGAATGAGAATTGTTTGAAAAGATTGAGTGAGAATATGAACAGATTGTCTCTGATTATGATTTTTCAGACTTTGATTTGTGAAATTTTGTCAGATTAAAAAAAATATCTGATTTAAAAAAAGTTGATTTGGAAAAAAAAACTCTGTTTATTTTGGATAAACTTCTTTTGGATAATGTTTTTCATGTTTTAAAAAATATGGAAAATTTTGCTGTAATTGATATGAATTTTGGTATTACTTGATATGGTAAAAAGATATGACATACAAAAAAAATTGTCCGTGAATTATTAGATTTATGAATTGAAATTTATGAACCTTATGATTTATTGAGCTTTTTGATGGAGCTATCTTGAAATGAATGAAAGAAATATTTTAGGATAACAAATCTTGATTTGCCTGAAAATATATCAAATTGAGAAAGAAAATCTCATATTTCTTTAGAATGATTCTGATTTAATTGATGAAATCTTTCTATTGTCACGACTTGATCAATGTTGGCTGAAATTGTGAGATTTTGAAATCTTTTAAGAGAAAATTGATTAGATTCTGAAATTATTGTTTTGAATAAATTACATGATTTTGATAATACGAAATTTTGAAATAATAGAAATTTAGTTTTTATTGTGGATTGAAAATCTCTTGATTATGAGAATTTTGTAAAAAAATCTTTGTGATTCAAAAATTTGAAAATAATTACTCCAAGATATGAAAATGTCTCGACAATTTTGGATGAATATATTTTAGAGAGTGCTGAATTTGTTGCTGAGGATTTATTGAAGTTTTTTGAAAATATTTTATAATTTTATTATTTATGCCTCCGGCGGGTTACCCCGCCTTGCGGGATTCCTTTCAGTCACTTTTGTCAACCAGCGACAAAAGTGGGCAACCCTGCTGAAGCCGGATGACTTTCAGTCAAAACGC
>CALCYP010000008.1 GCA_937906635.1 uncultured bacterium
AAATTAGAATATAAAAATTGTCATTATGACAATTTAATTATATGCAAAAAAAAAAGATGTCAAATTTTTTGGCACTTTTTTATCGTGGTAGTACCTGCATTTTCAGACTTTTTTGAAAAAAGTGCATTTTTTTGAAAAATTTTTTGTGAAAAATTTTGTCATTTCGAACACGCAGAATTGCTGGGGAGAAATCCACCCCTCTGTCATTTCGAATTTATGCTGCTATGCGGTATTTATGCCGCTATGCGGTACGTATGTGAGAAATCCATCGCATAGATGTTCCCCTTTTTAAATTAGGAGGAAAATCTAAAACTTTTGCCCCTTTGTAAAGGGGCTCCCAGCAGGACTGCGGGAGAGAAAATCCACCCTTTCATCATTTCGAACCTGTTTTCCTTTTCTGACCCCGGGGTTAGGTTCCCGCTTCGCTGGAACCTCGGGGTCTCCTCAAGGACGAAGGCAGGATAATTCCTCTTTCACCCAGATAGATCAAGCCCTGAAAGGGCGACATACAACAAGCTCTGGGTGCTTGCCCCGCAATGCGGTGGACAACCCAGAGCTGATATGATAAAGAAAATCAAAAGCCCCAACGGGGTGACATATGTCATCCCTTCGGGATTTTTTCCTATTCCCAATTCATCGCTGAGGATTTCGTCCTCAGCTATTTGATATTTCGTCCCTTCGGGACTTATTATTTTCTGACCCATCATTTCGAACCTATTTTCCTTTTCTGATATTTCGTCCTTTCGGGACTTATTATTTAGTTCAATCTGCATTTTACTGATTACCAGGGGTCTATAATCCTTTAAAACAATAGGCAAATCATTAATTAAATATTATTATACAGCTAATGTTTTTTTTATAATAAAATCTGAAAGAGAGAGATTTTCATTTCTTGCCAAATTTACCAATTTATCTCTATTTTCTTTTGAAATTCTAATTTGAATATTTGATAATTTTTTTTCTTTTTGAGAAGATATGATATTTGGTATAGTTTTTGAAATCACTTTTTGTACTTCTGACTCAATATGCTCCTGATTATATTTGGCTCATTTACAAATGATACGAGCCCATATATTTCAGTCTGTTTTTTTTCACAATCGATGTATAGTTACTTTGTATGCTCTATTTTGTACACGAACAATCTGAGTCTCCTTGATATCTTTTTTTGATGCGATATCAAAAAACATAGGAATTCATTCATCAATAGCTATTTGGATATCAGATTTATCATAAATCTCATCCATATGTAAATCTCTACACACAAAACGGATAAAATTTTTTCAATGTGAAAAATCTGGAAAAATTTCATAAATAAATTTTTGTCCTTTGTATTGTTTTATCCCAGTTTTAATTGGCTTAACCATTTTGTTGATTTGGATATAAAAGTTTTTTACACCTTTGCTTATATACTATCTTACAATCATTATTGTGCACCGGTACTGCAATATTTTCACATCAAGATTTTTTATACAATACATGAGATCATGCTCACTGAATTTTGTGATAACCACTATACAATAATATTAAATCTAAATCATTATAAGATATACTACCTGGGTTCTCACAAAATTTCTCAATTAATTTTTCAATTTTCGTCATACTAATATATTATTGTGTAAACAAGTATAGTTTTTTTTCTTGTAATTACAAGTTTTTGTAAAAAAATATAAACATATTTTCGTATAACGATTTATTTTTTAAAATCAATACATTTTTTGACAATGTTACGAATAGAAAAAAACCTGCCAAGCTGGCAGGTAATTCATTGATTAAGTAAATATAATGAATATTAATGATAAAGTAGAAAGCCCTCGAAAATATCGAGGGCTTTTGATTGTCATCTTTTTTACTTTTTAGCTCAAAGCATAAAGCAGTGCTCGTCTCGTTTCTTCGCGATGGTATTCAATCATCATACCAGCTCTTGCACAAATCGACTTCACACCCAGAAGTTCTTCGTCATCGGCAATTTTTAACATTTTTTTGATTGCCTCAACTTGTTTTTTTCCAGTCATGTTATAGTTTTTGAGCAGAAGCAAAAGTGCAGAGACAGAATTAGCTAGTTTTATGGCCTTTTTTTCAGCCATACAGTGTGTGTTTTTTTCTACTGAATGTCCGAGAATAAAAAGCCAATCATCAAAAGTTTTTGCATTCTTTGCCATTTGGTTTAGCACCACTCTTTTCCATTTCTCAGAATCAATGGAAGAATAAATACTATGCAACGATTCAAAAGGAAGAGAACTAAAAAGCTCATTAGAAAGGACAACAACAGATCCTCCAGGTTTTAAACCATCAAACAATGGTACAACTGGTGGATTTTTGATAATTTTTAATTTGTCATACATTTTCCCGAAGTTTTTATTTATGTTGTTTTTATTGTATACATAATACATAAATTACAACAAAAGTCAACACATATTGTTTATACAATTGTTTGACCACATTTTATTCAATACTCAGCATCAAGCCATTCTTGATACATTTTACCATGTCATTCTTCTCAATGTTCACTTGGACTAACATAATGACGAATATACGGTTTACCATCTATATATTTAATTATCAATCTGGCTGTTCAGTTAACTCTAATTACTTCACCATTCGTACATCTTTCATAGAATCTATTTGCATCAGATTCTTTAAAAGATTGTCAAATAACACCTCATAAAAATGTATATATATTACTTTCCGAGTTTGAATACTTAGATATATAATCAATGAAATCATCTTTATTTAATTCTATAAATTTACCTTTTTTTCAATTTTCAATATCACATTTATTAATGTTATCTAAATCAAAATAATATTTAAATGGAGTATCATTAACAGTACAAAAAGGAATAGTTAAAATATTTAGCAATTTTTCTCAATCTTTGCTATTTTTAGCATTTTTAACTGCTAATTTTAAAATATTCATTATATCTGGTTTTTCTCATTTTTTAAAAATTGTATTAATTTCCTTATAAAATTTATCTATAAAATCATTCAAATTAAAATCATCCAATTTAATTATTTCAAAATTGTTTAATTCTCTTTCCAAACAGTATTTAGCAATTTTCTTTTTATCATCATTATTAGCATATTCCTCATCAGAAAAGAATACCCTTTTTAAAATATATTTTTCTATTTCTTTTTCTTTAATTGGTTCTATGCCTTTTATTAATAAAAATGTTTTTATGGCATCAAATCGACGTTCTTCGAGAACTCTATTTGAATTCATATACCAATTTTTATCTTGTTGAGTCCAAAATCCATAATTAGATCCGAGTCACAATACACCTCAAAATAAATCTATAAAATTTGTCATATCTTTCTCTTTCCGTACAATATCATGAGCATCCATGTACTCTTTTATTCAAGTGCAGTTATTACACTGTTTTATCTCATTGAAAATTTTAAATTTAGATGAGTTTTCAGTTATATCAAACATTTTGTCACATATACTATCAATCTCTTTTTTCTCTTCTTCATTTAAATTATCTATTCCACTATCAGGTAATATTATAAATTCTAACTCCATGTTTTTCTTTATTTCATTTTTTATACTATCAATTTTTTTTTGATATTCGCCAAAATGTTCCCAACCAAGCTCTTTTAATATATTTTCATAGTCATATTTAAAGTTTTTAGGCCAATTACTAATAATATCTAAATCTTTTTTACATTTTAAATCTTTAAAATCTGTTATAAAGCTATTAACAAAATCATTATAAGCTTGTTGATCTTTATCTTTTTTTCCTTCCAATCGTAATTTTTCAAGGGAAAACAATTCACAAAGAAGCTGAGATTTTGCTTCATAAGTTGCGATTGAGTCTTCTAATTTTTTGATTTCGTCTTTTATTTTTCCTAAAGATTCTATTTTTTCTATTTTTAGCATTTCTTCATTATTTTTTTTATATTCATTATCATAATATGCTACTAGTTCATCAGCTTTCTTGAGAATATTTTTAGAATGTGGTGATTTATCTCCCATTAGATTAGTTTTTGTGGTCATAACTATCAGTTTATTATTTTTTATTTCTGCATTTTCATATTTTAATCTTCTAATTTTTTCTTTTTCTTGTCTTTTCTTTTCCCAGATACATAGGTCTGATTTTAACTTTTCACAATATTCATCTTTTAATCAAAGAAAAATTTTAAGCTCTTTTTCTAATTCTTTAGCACCATCTGGATCTGAGTTTAAGGTTTGTATAGCTATAATCATATTCTTAATAGAGTTGTTAGAATTTTTAATATAAGAAATTAATTTATTTATTAGTTCGGTTTTATTTTCTGGTTCGATAGAAATGATTAATTGATCTACCTGCTTTGAACCATTTTGATCTGATTTTAGTTGTTGTATAGCAAAAATTATATCATCACTAGAACTTTCGGAATCTTTAAGCCTATCAAGATAAAAATCTATATCGTTTTGCGATAAACAAGATAGCATACCATTTAAATTTTTACCAGAATTCTCCGTAACTCATATCATATTTAATTTGTGTAATCCATCATGATCTCAAGATCCTGTTTCGATACTTCACATAGTAAACATTGTAAAAAAATAAAACACACATTAATTCTAATCAAAAAAAACATTCTGTCAAATCTTTTGGCACTTTTTTATCGCGGTAGTACCTGCGTTTTCAGACTTTTTTGAAAAAA
>CALCYP010000009.1 GCA_937906635.1 uncultured bacterium
AGGAAAACCCCCACTCCCGCAAGCGGGTCCTCCTCCCCGTAGGGGAGGAATGTCTCGAGTGATTAGGGGGACAACCCATCCCCCGATTTCATCGGGGACCCCCCTAACAGGGGAGGAAAATCCCATATCCGCAAGCGGATACCTCCCCCTTCAAATGAAGGGGGACAATACGAGCTGGAAAAAAACAGAGGAGTGTGGATTTCTCACATTCGTACCGCATAGCGGCATAAATACCGCGTGGATATATTATAAATCTAAATTTCGTGCTTGTTTGTGTATGATTCAAAAAGAATCAGTGGGATGTTGTAAATCATCCATTGTGATCACATATTTTGGAAATGTATTACGAATGTTTTTTAAATTTCAGTATTCTCTGTGTATTACAGATTCATCATAGAGTAGATATGCAACTTGAATATATATTTTGTCATCATCTCTTTCTGCTACAAAATCTATTTCTTTGTCTCAAAGATTTCAAATATATACGTTATATCACTTTTGGATGAGGTAAGAGTATACATAATTTTCTAATTTTTTGCCAATGTTTGAATCGTAATTGGAAAATGAGTAGTTTAGAAATGATAAATCATTTAAGTAATATTTTTTTTCTCATTCTAAAATTTTTTTTCATTTGAGATCGTATCTTGGTACTCAATGAAAAATGAAAATTTCCTGTAAATAACGGGTATAATTTGAAAGTGTTGCTACGGATATATTAATTCATTCCGACTTCATTTTTTTGTGTATAGAGTTTAGTGATGAAAGATTTCATATATTTCATATAAAAAACAAAAAAACTTTTTCAAATGTATCAATATCTTTTATATTGTATCTCTGTGCAATATCTTTTAAAATAATAGTGTTTCTCAGAGATTGAATATATTCTTTTTGAAATTCTGTATTTGGTAATCTGTATAGCTCTGGTATTCATCAAGTTGAAATATAGTTTACAAAAGATTCTTTTGATTTTTTTTGATTTTTTATTCACAGATATTCTTTGTATGAAAAAGGATATATGGTTATGGGAAAATATCTTCAAGCGATATATGTTGCTAATTCTCATGAGAGAAGTTTTGAGTTACTTCAACTTATTATAATTTCTATGTCTATGTTGTCATCCGTTCTCAATGAGTTTATATATTTTTCCCATCAATCAATATTTTGAATTTCATCTATAAAAAGGTAGATTTTTCATTTTTTTGCAATATTTTTTTTATAAATATTAAATATTTCAGACAAAGTATCTTTATTTTTGATAAACAAAAAATCATCTAATTCCATATTTAAGTATAATATGTTTTCTCTCGGAACTTTTTTGCTTTTTAATAGCTTGTGTATTAGTTGTTTCATTATATAACTTTTTCATGATCTTCTTTGTCATATCAAAACTTTTATTAGATCGGAGACTCAAAATAGTTTTTCAATTTTTTTTATATATTCATGCCTGATATATCATATATCTGTAATTTTTTTATCTCGATAATTGTTTTTTTTAAGTAGGGAAATGATTAAATCGTTATTCATACCAAAAATTTAAATAATAAATTTTATTTAGTATACTAAACAAAATTATAAAATCAAGTGATTTTGTTTAGTCTGTTTAATAACAAGTTCTGTCACCATGTAATCCTGCGGGATCGAAATGACTGGAAGGTGAGACCGTAGAGCCATCCTTTGTAAGGAGGGGCATCCCCTTCCAATGAAGGGGGACAAAAAGAAAATGGATTTCTCCCCCGCAATACTGCGGGTTCGAAATGACGGTGGGAAGGTGAAACTGTAGAGCCCTCCTTTGTAAGGAGGGGTTGGGGAGGTTGATTTAAACCCCTTTATCCCCTTCCGATAAATCGGAATCTTTCGTCTTCATAAGGGGGACAGGAAGTGGTCGAAATGACAGGGAAAAGTATCATTTCGAGGAGTGAAACGACGAGAAATCCAGTACAGGTCTATATGGATTTCTC
>CALCYP010000010.1 GCA_937906635.1 uncultured bacterium
TACTAACACTACAAAATTACTGATTTTCAGAAAAGGAAGCAAAGGTCTATCTGACCGCACTTTCTCTATGAGCAGCACCTGCAAGTAGTATAGCCAGAAATGCCAATGAGACTAGGACTACAGTTTATTCTGTACTTTGAGATTTGGTAAAAAAATGATTCTGTTCAAGTGTGGTTAGGGAAAATGTGACATATTTTTCTGCAGTTTCACCAGAAGTATTAGTGAAAATTCAAGAACAGAAATATGAAAAGATAAAAGAGAAATTGCCAGAATTTATGGTAATATGAAGTATATTTTGATGATTATGAAAAATTAAAACTTTTGAATGAAAAAATGCACTTAAAAATATGTTTTTGGAAATGTCAGAGACAGAAACAGATGTAAAATTTTTTCAATGATGAGATATGTCATTGAAAAACTATCCAGATTATTATCCAGAAGAGGAATTAGAACATTATAGGTCAGAAAAAATCAGGAAAAATATAACAACATATAGAATATTATCTGATCATGTCAGGACATCACAATCAGTTGAACATGATAAGGATATAAACCAAAAGCACAAGAGAAAAACTCTTATTGTTCCATGACTTTCTTTAAAATCAAAAACATCAATACATATGTTTTGACCAAATAAAGTGTCAATAGAATTTTTTAATGATAATTACCCATATGTGATAATAATGGAAAATTCACAAATTTACGAGTATTTAATAAGTATTTTCGATTATATTTGGAATCAAAATACTAAATAAATTTTATATGTAAAAGTAACAGGTATGATAGAGTATTCTGAAAAAATAGGTTTAAATGAGAAACAAGACGATAATGAACACAAACTAAAATCTTTATCTCAAGAGGATATTTATTCTATAATTGAGGAGTCTTTTAAAATAAATCATAATCTTGAAAATTCTGGATGGGGTTTAATTAATACAGATAATATAAAAGATGGTTTTAAAATTGTAGAAATTCATGCTCCACGAATACAAAGCATAAGGGACTTGTTACAAAATGATAATATGAGTAAAATCATAATGGTCTGAGAGAAATCTGAGAATGAGTTGTGTAATGAGGAAAAATATGATTTTGCATATGAACTTCATAGATTAAGAACATACCCAAATTTTAGGTATATTTCTCATAAAAAATTATTAGATAAAGAATATATGAAAAATTTATATACAAAACAAGAAAAAAAAGATATATATGATGAGAATGATGATATGTATTGATATAAGCGATTAAACAAAGTTGTAATGCCATATTTGTTGGTATTATCCGAATTCCCAGAATTTTCATTCGATTATAAATATAAATGATGAGATAGTGACCTAGATAAATCTTTAGAACATATCGTAAAAGAAGTTTCTTGGTATTGTCCTTGATTTCTTAGGTCATATAATCAAGTTGATGATATATTGCGATTTTTTAAAAATTATTTACCAAACATTATATCTCCCGATGATATAAGATATATTATTAATAAATTGTCATCACCTATAAAAAGAGCAAAAAAAGAAGAATTTTCTAATATGGAAATTTGAACAATATTGAGAAATATGATGAGAGATTTATGAGGATCAATAGAAGTCAATAATACTTCTGAAGCAATGTGTCAGGAATTACCTTCAATAAAAGAGCTCATTAATGTAACACCGGAATTAATATATGTATATGACGAAATAAAAAGAGAATACCCAGGGATGTTTTATTCTTTAGATGATCTACTGAGCTTTTATGAAAATATAAAGGTTAAAATTTTGTATTATGAAAAATTAGATCAATATCATGAACAATTAAAAAGAGACTGAAAAGAGGCAAAATATGAAAGGAGAGTTTTTTGACCAGTTTTGTCGTGAGTTTATTGTGATATAGATGGAACTCTAGTAAAAACTAAAATGTGATGAAAACAAGATTATGAGGTAAATGAAAAAGTAGCAAAAAAACTCCTAGAATATTACAAAGAATGAAAAAAGATTACACTATGGTCTTCCTGAACATTGGCAAAAAAGCAAAGATGGTTGGGAGATCCAAATCTTATAAGTCAGTTTGAAAAAGTTTGAATGACAAAATCTATTATGAAAAATATGTGAATAATTGATGAAGTAGGGGATAAAGTATATTTCAGGGTATACAATAAGTACAGATATCGATTTAGAGTACCAGAAATAGTAATAGATGATTGGGATGAAAGAAGATTTATGTTACATATGTGTATTTATCCAAAAACTTTTATTAATGTCAATGATTTGTAGTAAATACCACATAAATATTCCTTTCATAAATCTTTGTCGACTAATATCGACAACAGTAATTAGCTTGACTTTCTTGATTTTGTTATAAAATTAATTATATTTTCTATTGTCAATATGAATGACAAGATCTTTAACAGAATAATCATTAGTATTGAATTTTTGGGTTAAAAGGCCATAGCCTTGTTGAGTTGATAACAGAATATAGATACAACTGAAACATACTTGACTAATATATCGCTGAAAAATCCAATAATTTATTATGGTGTTGTTTTCATAAGTTATATAAAAGTTGTCTCGTACTTTGCCTAAAGTTTATAAACGGGAATCAGGAAACTGTGAACTGAACACTAATTTCACAGTACAAGATTTGTCCCCGTTGGAATAAATGGTGGAGCCTAGAGGGAGCAGAACCTCTTTTGTCACCGTTGAAAAATGGCGAGATGGAGAAATGCTTTCTCAAATTAATTCACTCATTAATAACCAAATTAGAAAGGAACAAAACCATGAAATCTCAAAAAAACAGCAGTAAAGATTCAACTCGTAGGAAAAACAGCATTATTGCTATACTGCTTTCCGTTGCCGTAATTGTATGGATTGTGGCATTCTTTGTTTATGCATTAGCATTTTCAGATATGCTATATCGTAGATATGGAAGTATTGTTCTTGTAGGTACCCTAATGCTCGTTGTGTGCTTGTTGGTATTTATTGCCAAACAAGGAACAGATTATGACGAAGCTGTTGTGCGAAGAGAAAAATTGATACATCTGTTCGTAAGAGCTGGTGCAGACTACTATTTTGCATTGCAAGATGCTAAAAAAGTAGTCGAAGACTTGCAGAAGAAACTCGACGACACAGATGACACAAAACCAAAAGACAAAGAGGCGGTTATCAAAGACACCATATCAGATTTGTATAAGATCCTATCGAATGATAGTTCGGTGTAGAAACTGCTAATCCTACGGCTATACTTCACTGTTCACTTTGAAAAAAGTACTAATAGTGGAGTATAGCCAATGACAACTCAAACTAACAACCATTAAAATAACTAACTAACCAAAAAAACTAAAGATTATGATTAAAGTTAATGTTGGACAAGACTTCTTAGAAGCTGTAAAAGGTCGCAAAGTTGTGTGCTTTGAAATCTCAGTATACTCACCAAAGATCACATTTGTCCTGAAAAAAGGATATACAAAGACGGAATTCAATGAAGTGGTGAAAAGAATGCTTAGGTATAAAGTGGACTCTTGCAATATAAAAGGTATTATTTGGTGTAAGAAGGGTATTTGGTTTACTCGTTTAGACAACTTTGAGAATGAATTTGCCATTGAGTTCTATTCTTGGTGGCAAGCATGCAAAGCTCCAGAAATTCCAGAAAACTTACTTTGAGGTGATTGTGTGTATTCATTTGTCTCGCTGTGGCTACTCCGGTTGTCCTTAGTGAATTTACCGGAGTAGCCTTGAGGTGAACATGAATACCATATTCTCAAATGCTTGTCGACCGATAGCGTCAACAGTTATTGTCATAAAAATCTTGTCATTGATAGAAAAATAAATATAATGACAAAAGTAACATAAAAAAAGAAAAAACGTTCGAGTTATGAACTTTTCTCACCCCGGAAAAAAGTTCAAAGGTTGGAAGCTTGTTCGCGTGAGCAACCATCCTGTTTCAACCCTGGGTTTCGGTTGTAGACGGTGGCCACTGTTTACATCCAAAAACCTATAGACGAAGACTAAAGTCGTGCAAAACATAATTCCTACAGCAATAGGTTGATTGTTGTTTGGATGGAGTTGCCTGTGAGATACCTGGATATTCCAGTGTATGCAGTAAAACATACTCTAATGGCAACCGGTGCCATATTGTGTTTTGTACGCAGTGTTTTGTATGTAGTTATACAGCCACTCTGTAATGCAGGTGGCTGTTTTTTTTGATTGAAATTTTATACATGTGTCGACGGATAGCGACAACAGTTTGTAACTAGTAAAACTTGATTATATAGATCAAATATATAAAATATCAAATGTCAATAATGATTGACTTTTTAAAACTTAAATAATTAAAATGTCTTTAGAAACATGATGAAATTGGTGAAATGGTCAAAACAGCAAAAACTGAACTGTTTTAAAATCAGATGATTTATTGAAATCACTACAAACATGAGAATCTTACAGCTTAAAAGAGGAGCTTGTTTGAAAAGAAGATTTACTTGTAAATGAGTTGAAAGATCATTGTACGAAAATTGAGACAGGAAAAGTTTTAGTAAAGAAAAACTGAAAATTTACTATAAAAAACGTAAAGAACAAGGAGGATCTTCTTTCATGATTACAATGAAAAATTGTTCATATAAGAATTCCTGCAGTATGAAATTTTAAATGATTTGATTTTGATTTTTTTGTTTCCGAATCAGATATATGAATTGATAGGTTTGATTTTGATAATCAAAAATGTGATAAAGTAGCTTACTCAATGGAAGATTTCTCAAAAATTTTAGATGCTATTAGAGGTTTTTTGAGTGAATATTGAGTAAATATAGACCAAGATATGGATTATAATACAGATTTAAGAGAACGAGAAGAAAAGAAGCGTGGATGTAAGTCAGGTGATGCTTTGAGAAAAATAATTTGATTAAAAGATGGTGTTTATCGACTAAGTGATGAAGATGAAGATGGTAATCGTATTAGATTATCTAGTTTTACAGGTAACTCCTTTCATTTCCAGAGAACAAAAAAAGATTATGCAAGTGGCAATATAATATCAAAACTTTAATAAAATGTTATCCTATAATATTATTACCTCTCAATCACTTTCCCATCTACAAAATCAATCAAAACTGATGGTTTTCATGCACAGATTCAATCGTCGATGATGTAATCTACATTGTCGGCGATTTCTTTATTTACTAAATTTACCTCTGTCGCTGCCACATCTCATGAAATATTTACTGATGTCGTGATAAATGGTAATCAAAGTTTTTCTACAAAGCATTGAAATTCGTGCTTAATTATCCTAATTCCAGGCTTTTCATGGCTAAAAATCCACGTTACTCCATGATATTTTGCTAATTGTTTCTTCATGTCATCTATTGAAACTCAAAATTCTTTACATCATGTGGTTATTCACTCGTAATCAAAATTTGGAGCAATAATAGAAAATATTTTATTCCAATTTCTATGCTTAATTTCAGCTATTTTTTTTATACTTTCATCATTCCAAATTGCTCAAATTCCATAAATTGTGTCAGTAGGATAAATAAAGATTTTTCAGATCTTTGCTTCGGAAATATAAAAATCAATATTTTCCATAAAATCTTTAAATGATACTTCTTTTTTTGTTGTCATAATGAGAAGCAATGAATATAAAACAAGATTTAGAATACACAAAAAATCTTTTTTGTCAATCTTTATATTTGATAAAATTAAAATATTTTTGTGTTTTTTTAAAATTATGATTATAATTACATATGGTATAAAGTTAGTATTTTATATCCGAAATTATTCATTTTTAATTCTTAATTTTTAATTAGAAATATGTATACTACACTTGATTATTTAGATAAATGTATAGAGCAAAAAAAGAAAAAATCTTTACCAAAACGTTTTTTCAACGAAGTGAAAATTCTTCTCATAATATTTGTTATAACATTTGTTTGAATGCTTCTATTTACGAATGCGCAGGTGTTTTTTTCATTCGACAATAAAGAAGAGTCTACAAATATTGAACGAAACGAAAAAAATATACAAGTAGATAATACAATATCAACACAAGTTGATTCAGTAGCAGAAAAGAAGATAGAATTAGAGAATATATTAGCACAGTATGACTGAATCGATGCTTTGAAAAAGCAGACAACCGATACGTTGCAAGAATCTTTGGAAGTAAAAATGAAAAATTATTCTTTTGATTTTAACACTGTTCCACCGACAGACAGACTGATTATTTGAAAGATAAATTTAGATGTACCAATTGTAAATAGCCAATATAAAAAAGAATCAGATTTTACTCAATGAAATTTTGATGCAGAATTGGAAAATGGAGTAGTAAAATATCCGACGACTCCAGAGCCTGGAAAAGTTTGAAATACATTGATTTTTGGTCATACATCACAAGAATGGCGAGAAAAAAATCCATATTGAACAGTATTTTCAAAAATTCCAAATTTGGAAATTTGAGATGAAATTACAGTAATCCGATGATGAAATTTATATAAATATAAAATAATAGAAAAGACTATTGTGACACCAAAAAATGTAGATACTCAATACAAAAAATATCAGAATTGAGATTTTATTACATTGATGGGATGTTATCCGATCTGAAGGACTGACAAGAGGATGATGATTACAGCACAAATAATTGATTAATTTTTATTGAAAAATATCAAAATATTGTTATACAATTCACAGTTTATATAATAATTATAATAAAATGAAAAAAATAACTTATGTCTTTTTGATTGCTTTTATGATTGTCTGCTTTTCTGGTTGTAATAGAAATAAATGAAATAAAACTATAACTTGTACAGCTGAAGAAAAAGAAAATATTTATTGTAACTATAATTTTGATCCTGTTTGTGGAGACGATGGACAAACTTATTGAAATGCATGTGTAGCATGTGCTTCAAATAATATAAGTTCTTATAAAGTCTGAGAGTGTCAAATCTGTGATGATGAAACTGGTATTTGTTCTTTATGAGATACGGTAGAATATTCTCATGATGAATGAGAGTATCCTGATCAAGAAATAAAAGAAGTTTTTTTAGATATACCAACACCAAATTTCGATTAAAAAATCAATTATTTCATAAAAATCGCATCTGTATGCGGTTTTTTTGTAATGAAAAAAGTGCCAAAAAATTTGACAAATAAATAATAAATGATTATAATATATATATAAAATTATTTATATCATAAATTAATAAAAATGAAAAAAGAAACAAAAGAAAGGTTAATTTACAAAAAAGAGTCTGAAAGAACTCCTAAAGAAAAACTTTTTAGAGACATTGCTTGTTATGTCTTGGTGGCATATGTAGCAACTTTGGCATTTTTCTGGGTAAATTCTCAAGTAAAATTGACAAATGCACAAGCAGACTTAGTGACAGCATCACTTATGTCACAGCAACATATGTCTGCTCATTAGTAAATCTTTGATTATGACGAAATCCCAATTATGGATGGATATTTTATTTTTTTAATAGAAAAAAATGACAAAAGAAACAAAACAAAAACTTATTTACAAAAGTGAAACAGACAGAACTCCAGCAGAAAAGACAGTCAGAAATTGTGTATTTATGGCTGTAATTATGTATGTAGCATTACTAACATGATTATTTTTGAATTCACAAATAAATGTTGTTAATGCAGAGTCAGATTTAGTATCTGCTTGTCTTTATTCAAATATTAATGTCGTAAATGATAGTAGAAATGATAATATAATTGAAGATATTATATCAGAAGATACTATATCAGAAGAGAATGACTTATCAGAGACTGATGTAGTAGAATTTGATATGTGAGAGATACAAGATTAAGAGATGCAAGATTTAGAAGTATAAAATAAAAATAATAAATAACAAAAATCCCGGATGATTTTCTAAATCACTCGGTTTTTTTGTAAATAAAATTTTCAAATTAGATTATTTTTACATCCATTCACATATTATCAAAAAATTTTTTTCACTTTTCAAGTCCATCATCTATATTAATCCAATATCTTTGAATTAATTCTCAGTCTGTTGGATCAATAATTTCATTTTCCAGTATGCCACCACAATTTTGAATCGTCTTTGCTGATCAAATATTGCTTTTATTACATGTTAATAGTACCTTTTCAACTCATATATTTTTATACAATTTCAAAATACTAAACAATTGTGCTGTGGCATAATGTTTTTTCCTCTCACTTGGACGAATTGAAT
>CALCYP010000011.1 GCA_937906635.1 uncultured bacterium
CTTTCAAAGTACTACAAAATATGTTTGATACTGCCAAAATTTATGATTTTGTTACTATTTCTGGTATGGCTGAATGAGTGGATCAGCTTTGTCATTCTTTTTCTGTAAAATACAAAATACCCACTATCGCTGTACTTGGAGGAGGTATCTATCATTATTTGAAATGACCTGAACGCTATATAATTGATACTATCGTAAATAATTGATGATTAATATTATCCGAATTCAAGATTAAATTTACTCCTACAAAATATAGTTTTCCACAGAGAAATCGCATCGTAGCAGGATTGAGTGATGTTTTATTTTTACCAGAAGCCTGAGAAAAATCATGAAGTTTAATTACTGCTGAATTTGCTTATCAACAAAATAAACCAATTTTTGTGACTCCAAATGATATTTTCAACCCTGTCAGTATCTGAATTCATCAACTTATTTCAGACAAAAAAGCGAATATTGTAGTAAATTTCCCCAAATTTTTTGCTGAAAATTTCAAAAAAATATCATCAAATGAAAATGAACAAAGGATAGATTTGCCTGAAATTGAAAACAAAATATTTTGTACAATAAAAAATAAATGAGCATTAGATTTGTCAAATTTGATAAATGAAACACAACTAGATGCCGACACTCTCATGACACATCTCACCATGCTTGAAATAAATAATTATATATTCCAAGAATCCCCTGGAGTTTATAATGTACTAATTAATAATTAAGAATGAATATTTAAGAATGAATATTTTTTATTAATAATGTTGTTAGAAAATCATAAATTATTAATTTTTAATTCTTAATTATTAATTGAATTATTGTCTAAAATAAATAAAGCATACAGTAATATGGAAACACAGATAATATATACACACAACAAAAATTGATATGCAAAGATAAAAGATGGAAAATTGATTATAGAAATCCCATTTTTTTTGAGATTTAATGAAAATTTTAAAAGAAATCTTTTGGAAAAATGAAAAAAATTAATTGAAAAACAAAAAAAATATAATCATGTGCAAGCAATTACTGAAAATAATATATTATTATTTTGAGAAAATGTAGAAAAATTCGAAATAAAATGAAATTTAGAAAAAGAATTAAAGAAAATACTAATAGAATACATTACACCGATTGTGGATGAATATAGTGAAAAATTGTGATATGAGTACAAAAACATTCGTGTTTGAAAAGCGAAAACAAAGCGATGATCTTGTAGTTTTGATCAAAAATTGATGTTTAATATAAATTTAGTTCATTTGCCTACAAAATATATCAGATATGTAGCTATACACGAAGTCTGTCATCTGAAACACAAAAATCATTCTGAAATGTTTTGGGCTGAAGTAGAAAAATTTTTGCCAGATTATAAAAAAATTAAAAAAGAACTAAAAAATTTAATAATTAATAACTAATAATTAAAATTTTTGAAATTTCTTTCATTATTAATTATTAATTCATAACTATTAATTCTATAAAATGTCAAATTAATTTCAAAAAAAGTGGTCAAAAATTTGACAAAAATTTTGTTTTTGGTTATAATAGATTTGTTAGAATTTTATTTAATAATCTATTCATATGGAAAACAAATGATTAGACATTGAAAAAATATTGCCTATCATCGAGCAAAATCCTAATATTTCAGATTTACATCTATCAAGTGGAGATTGTGTTTCTTATAGATTAAATTGAGAAATTATAAAAAGGGAAGATGCTGGTATAATGACAACTGAATGAATGGAAATAATTTTGAAACAACTTTTTCAATGAAATCCTCAAAGATTTGAGAAGTTTTTGTGAGATAAAGAAGCTGATTTTGCTTATGTATCCAGAGACAATACAGCATATAGAGTAAATGCTTTTTTGAAAACAGGAAGAATTTGAATTGTTATGAGAAAAATATTAAAAACACCTTTAAAACTGGAAGATATTATGCTTGCAAATATTTCAAATAGTGTTAGAGAAAATATTTTAAAAAAGAAAAAATGATTATATTTGGTTACATGACCCACTGGAAGTGGAAAATCTACATCAATAGTTTCTATGTTGCAAGAGATTAATGAAACTAGAAATGAAAATATAATCACAGTAGAAGATCCTATTGAATATGTTTTTAAGCCAGATAAATGTATTATATCTCAAAGGGAAATATGACACGATACTTGGTCATTTCCAAATGCATTGAGAGCAGCTATGAGACAAGATCCAGATATTTTATTTATATGAGAGATACGTGATAGTGAAACAGCTGCAGCTGTATTGGAATTAGCTGAGACTGGACATTTGGTTTTCAGTACGTTACATACAAATTCTGCATCAAATACCATCAGTAGATTTATGGGGTTTTTCCCTTCTGATATCCAAGATAGTGTCGCTGAAAGATTATCTGATGCTATAGTTTGAGTTCAATCACAAACTTTGGTAAAAAGTAAAGATTGAGAAAATAGAGTAGCATTATTTGAATTAATGATTAATAATAGTTCTATCAAAAATAATATTAAGAAAAAAGATATAAATCAACTTGATAATATTATTTGAACATCAAATAATTATGGTATGATTACCATGAAACAATATGCTGAATTATTGATTCAAAAAGGAATCATTGATAAAAAAGATGTCGAATGGCTTTATGATTTATGATTATGAAATAAAAATATTTAATTTATAAATTAAAAACAAAATGACAAATTTACAACTTGTACAACAAAAACTACCACAAGATTTATGGAATTTAGCATGACAATTAAATATTCCTGATAATTTTTTGGATGCCGAACCTGATTTAACTGTATTAATTTTGAGATCTAGATCTTTAGCTAAAAATGAAGAAAAACAGAATTGGTTTAATCTGATTCCTATGATGAACCAAGAGCAAATTGAAAAACTTAGAGATATTTTGACCAGAGAAAGAGATAAAATAGCTGAAATTGAAGCTAAATATGAGCAAAAAAAACAAGAAATTAGAGCTAAATATCAAATGAAATTTGATGCAGCAAATTACAATAACAAAGTAGCTCAAATCCGTACTAATGAACAAAATAGTATGGAGCAAGATGCAAAAGAAGCTGACGATTTATTAAACAATTTATAATTATGAAAAAAATTTTTAAGAAAATATTTTTATTTTTATTATTTATATCCTCTATTTTTTCTTATAAAGTTTTAGCATGAGATTTAATGAGTGAGGTTTTTCAACCTGCTAAAGAAAAACAAGGTATTATTTATGTTTGAGATGATAAACAGACTGTATGACGTAGTCTTTTGAGAGAGTCTACAGTATTTTCTTGGATGTGAGGTAGTTGAGAATTTTATAAAAATGCACCGTTGATAGTAAAAATTGTATATATTGTGCTTAGACTTACTGTAGTTTTATCAATTACTATGATTATATTTTATAGTATAAAATTTATGATACAAGTATTTAGCTGAAGTGACTTAAAATCAGCAACTGCTAAAAAAGATTTAATAAATGTTTTGATATGACTTTTGATAGCTATGTTTAGTATTACAGCAGTAACTTTGGTTATTTCATTAGCAAAAAGTACTTTTAAAACAAATGATTTTTGATTTATAAACTCATGATCTTATTGAACTTTAAAATATAACAAATTAACAAAAAAATTAATTTAAAATTTAAAATATTTATTATGAAAAAGATTTTTAAAAACATTATATTATCATCTATATTATTGTTAAACATTATACCGTTTTTTAGTTTTTGAAATTGAGAAGTAACTTTATATGGTCCTGATGCTATATGGCAAGAAGATGTTAATATAGAAAGTACACAAATACAATGAAATGAAAATACTATTTTTACATACATACAGATTATTAATAAATATTTATGGTTTTGAATTGCATGAGTGGCTATGGCTGTATTAATTTATGCGTGAATAATGATAATAACAGCATCTTGAGATAAATCAAAACTTGGAAAAGCTGGAAAATTAGCTTCAAGTTGTATAATAGCAATAGTGGTAGCTATGCTTTCTTACAATTTAGTGAGATTAATTGTTAATTTATTTTAATAATTATTATACTAAACATTCGTTTATCATATCTGACATAATATTATATCATTTATCTGTTGGATGTTTATTATTTCACATTACTATTTGTCAGTTATTATATTTTTTGGCAAAATCCATAACTGGTCGGTTTTTTTCTTTTCACATTTGTTTTAAATTTTCATTTAATTGTGTTAATCGAGGATGATTATCTTCTCATATACATGTACACAAAACTGGCTGAATTCATACTTCCTCCATCCATTCAGATCGTTGTTTTATGTCTTTTAAAGTTTGTTCATTATTACTTGTATTCCCTCAAAAATAAAACATAAAACTTTTTACTTCAGAATGATTATTTTTATAATTAATTACATCTTGTTTTGATTTAAATTTTCTTGGATGAGTTTGTGTGCTTTTTCATTCTACTCAATCCATATTTGGAAATTTAGTTTTTTCATAATATCACTGAAAACCTGTCATCATAGAATTTCATAATCATCATAATTGTAAATTGTTTGTTGCTAATAATTCTGGTCAAATTAATATATTATTATGATCAAGGTTTTCTTTACTCCATTTAAACTTTCATAAATCAACAAATATATCATCAGTTGATGATGAATTATGTGTTAATAAATTTTTTGTAATATTTTCTATATATTTTTTAGTTTCTTCTGGTATTTTTGATAAATCTCAGGCTGTAATATTTTTGTCTCATATTTTCTTTTGATAGTTTCAAATTCACCAATTATAACAAGCTAAAGATGTTTGTAAATTATAATTATATTTATGCATAAATTCTGAATACATAATTCAAGCAGCTCGAGCTGAAGCTAAGGGATCTTTTAAAAAATCATTTCTATATGTAAATGTTTTTCAATATTTTTCTTTTAATGTATTATTTTTCATATAAGTATCGGCTGTACCCGGCATAAATTGGAATAATCATTGAGCTCATGCTGATGATCATATTATTTGTCAGTTACTATACAATTTTCACATACTTTCTTGATAACATACACATTCCA
>CALCYP010000012.1 GCA_937906635.1 uncultured bacterium
GATATAAAAAGCTGTCCAAAAGGGTAGATCTTTTTGAATTTTTTAAAATGCAAATCTTTTTGACAAAAATTATTTTTTACTTGATTTTCTAATGAATATTATTAATTTTAAGTTTGCCAAATTATAACTCGTTTGTAGTTTTTGCTACTAATACATAGAAGAAGACGGTTTAGCTTCTGTCTCTTTTCATCGTGTATTGGTGGCGAGTTTATAGTTTGGCGACTAACAGGGGTTAGCCGTCTTTTTAGTTTTGGGAAATTGTTTGTAAGTAACTGTTTAACTTTTTAAATAATTGATATTTTATTTATACAAATATAAAAAAATGAAAAAGTGTCCGTTTTGTGAATGAGATGTCTCTGAAACAGCTAAAAAATGTAAACATTGTTGAGAATGGGTTATAGAAAACAAAATTGAGAATAAAGATAAAGATGATGAAATCGAATATGAGGAAAGCACTTCTTATGCTAAGAAAAATCACAAAAAGAATACTCAAAAAAACAGGAATAATAATTGAGAATGAGAATCAAAAGTTTCTAAATTTCTTTCTGATAATTTTGTATTTATTGTTATTTGAGTTATTGCTATATTCTTCATGGCAAAATCTTTGTTAAAAGATTCAAGTAACCAGTGAAACTATGTTAACGAAAATTTGGATGAAACTACAGAAAATTCTGAGATTATTGATAATGACGAAACTGAGTTTGCTTTGAAGTGATGAAATAATACCATTATAGCAACAAATTACTGATATACATTATTCCCAAATACTGTTTGAGAATGTGAAATAAGATGAGAGAAAGAGATAAAAGCATTTGTTGATGCTGTAAAAAATACTAAAGATTGAGATGTAATTGACCGAAGTTGTCCTCGCCAATATAGCAATGAATTAAATACCTCATGATGAAAAGGTATTGGAATTCTTTTCGATAATGCTTACTCGAAGAATCAAGATTGAGAAATTAATGAAGCATGACCTAATCAAAGAATGGCTTTATTGTGAGATTATATACGTGAGAATAAACTTTTGAATTGATCAAAGATAGATTTTACTTATATGTTTACTATAATTCCAGATGATAATTCAGAAGAACCTGATGATAATTTGTACAGATTTACAATAGATTCTTCAGCTTTTCCAATTACTTATATTAAAGATAAATGATGAAATAATATTAGATATATAGATTGAAGATATTTCTTGAGTTTTGAAAATACGGAACTATCATATACTTTCTCATGAATAAAAGAAAAAGATATTAAATGCACAAATCAATCTGTTAATACTTATATTTGTTATGATTCTGAGAGTGTTTATCAAAAAATTAAAAATATATATGATACAAATTACGATAAAAATGAGAAACATACAAATAATATGTTACTAAAAACTTTGGCAACTAAAAATAATCGATTTTCTGGATTATGAAAAAAAGATGATGTATATATTATTACAAATTGAGAGTTTAAAATTTGATATGAATGGGAAGTTAAATATCTTTCGGACCTAAAACAAAAGTACAAGAATATATGGAAACATGATGCATGAGCCGATAAAACTCATAATTTAACAGATTTTAATATGGCTTATGCTAACTGGTACCAAAAAGATAGCAAATATGAATCATTTTGGACTGACGCTATAGAAGTTCTTCGTCCTCAGCTACCAGTATGTGACAATGTTAATATACACATTATATGATTAGCAAATTCCGCCGAATTTAAACCATTAACTGAAAATATATATAGACAAATTTTTGATCCTTGTAGTGTATTATTTAAATAATATTTATTTTTAACAAAAAAAGAAATGTTACCAATTACCTATTATTTCTGGAACAGCTATAAAAAGTCATGATATGTTCGCGGGAAACTTGATCGTGCTGAATATGATAAACGAGTAAATCAATGATGAAAAGATAGTAATATATTCGTTAAGAAGTTGGTTGATAGCGTACTTGAAGACCAAGCAAAAACAGTAAAAGATAGCATTACTACATTAGAGATAGAATCTAATAAAGCTGAAAAAGAATTAAATGAAGTTCAATCATTAAAGGCTGAAGAAGAAATAAAGACTTCTGAGATTTTTACTAATAAAAAAACAATTCTTGAACAAGAGAAAGCAAAAATTGATAAAGAATTTGAAGATAACTCTTTACTAGATGCTCAACAATTAAAATGAGCAAAAGAAATACTTTGAAAATTACTTGAGAATCTATGAGAATATTCTGAAGAAGTGAAATTATGAGTTAAAAGCCAAGCCGAAAGATTATTATCTCAATGGAAATTTTCATTAAAACAAAATACAAGACTTACAGCACAAGAAATTAAAGATAATATTGTACCAAAAGAAAAAAATAATAATTTCTCAAACGATAAATGAGGTAATAAATTATGAAGTAGTCTTTGATATTTAATATTCTTAATTTTAATGTGTATATTCGATATCATTTTATGATATTGAGTTGCCCTTGATATCTTTACTGTATACGAATGAAACACTTTAATAGATCCCAAATGGGCTGCCTTATTTGTAGCTTTGTTTGTTATTCCACTAGCAATTTGATTGATACATTTTTCCGTAAAAGGTATGGGATGATGAGAAAATAAGAATATGAATAAACAATTATGAATTATTTCTGTATTGTTTGTTATATTTATCGTTATACTATATATATTCCAATCATCTCCACAATTATTAAAAAGTGTTATGTGAAATGAATTATGAAACGCCTTAGCAAAAAAACCAGAAATATTATTCAGATCGTTTTTGTTGCCATCTTTATTTGCTTGAGAAATAATAATCTGACTAATAAATCGAGATTTAATTCTTGATTACTTCTGAATTTGAAAGAAAAAATGACCAAATTCTTTATCAAAACTTATTACTAATTGATTATACTTTTTAAAAAGTAAAAGAATTTCTAGCTGTGCCAAGGAAGAAAAAAAATTACTTGAAAAGTTAGTAAATGAAATGCAAAATGAAGAAGTTCCTAGTTTTATAGAAATAAAGAAAGATATTTCTGAAATCCAGTCAATTCTAGATCCTATACGGAATAAACAATCACAAAAGGCTGAGGAATATGATGTAAAAATGGCTGATATTAAGGACAGAATGGATAAAACTCTTGTAGAATATAATTCTCATTTACAATGAATTTCAAATAAATATTCAAAAGATATTAGTAGATTAGAAAATCTTAAAAGAATTAATGAGGCAAAAATTAATAAATTAACTCATGATTTTAATCAGGCATCTATTGATGTTAAAGAATGAATTTTATTATGATTAATTGATAAGTAATTTATATATTTAGCATTAAATCATATGTTTATATACGTTTTCTTATGATTTTTATTGTTAGCTGCATTTACAATTTTTTTCTTTCATAGAAAAACATATATTTACAACAGAGAACAAGAATTTTCTCCTATTGGAACAAGAAGAGATATATGGCCATATTGGTTATTGTGGGTAATTCGATTTTTATTATTATTGTTGATGTTATTTTATAGGTGAGTATCAGAATATTGATGGAGATATATTCCTGATTGGTTTAATAATGTTAAGGAAAAAATAATAAATAAAAAAGAAATTAATGATACAAAAAATAAGGATATTGTTTTAAATCCTAGTAATGATATAAAAAATAAAACTTGAAATAATTCTGTGAACACTGAATATAATCCTATTGATTCTGTTATCAATACAGGTAGTACTCGTCATGTTATTATTTCTGAGGAACAAGTTCAACAAATAAAAGATAGATCAAATATTCAAATTTCTCCAGTCACAAATTGATATTATGAAATTGTAACATCAGATGAAAATTTGATTTCTAAATCTATTGATACATCTAGATATATAATTCCAAAACCAATTGATGCAAAGTCATGTGATGCAAATATTACTTATTGGAATTTATGGTGAAAATTGTGAGTAAATTATAATGGATTTGTTTATGAATATATTAATTCTCATAAACAAAATAATGTACTTGTTGCTATATTAGATAGTGGAATTGATTGAGATAATAAAGTATTACAGTGACATCTCGCTGTTAATTCTGGTGAGATTAAAGATTGAAAAGATACTGATGATGATTGATTTATTGATGATATTGCATGAGTAAATGTTGTGTCAAATAATTGAAATATTCATGACTATAATTGACATGGAACACATGTTGCTTGAATTGTTTTGCAAACATTTCCTAATGCATCGATTTTGCCAATTAAGGTATCAGAATGAGATTCTCAATATGTAGATGAATATTCTATTATAAAATGACTGAGATATGCAATAGATGCTGACGTTGATGTAATTAATATGAGTTTTTGATGAGAATGATTTAATGAAGTAACTCAAAAATTGATAGATGAAGCAGTAGAAAAATGAATTGTGATTTTAGCTGCTGCTGGAAATGAGTGAAATGATATTTCTATATATTATCCAGCAAGTTATACATGAGCTATTAGTGTCGGATCTGTATGATATGATTGAATGTCTTCGTTTTCAAACTATGTCGCAGATGTACTAGCTCCTTGAGAATGTATATATTCTTATTGATTAAATGATCCATTAGAATTTTGGTGATGAACAAGTATGTCAGTTCCACATTTAGCGTGATTATTGTGAACTTATCTTTCTTTTGGTAAAACTTTGTGAAATGAGTCTGATATATTGGGTATTTTGAATAAAGCATCTAAAACTGAAAATAAAGTAAGAGTAGTTGATGCTCCTAAATTATATTGATTAGAGAAAGATAATAATAATGTGTATAGCTATATATGAAAAATTAAAACGGCACTGGAAACGATTAAAACAAAGTTGAATAAATTACAAAATTCTACATTTACTGAACAAGATTTAAATTCAGTAGCATCGTATAAATTAACACTATCAAGTAATGCAAATAATATATGAAATTTGTATTCGAAATTATGAATGACTACTTGATTTGGTTTAGAGTTGAAAAAAGAGATTGAAGAGTATAATAAAATACTATGACAGTTGAATATTTGATGATTATTTTTAGAAACGAATTGATGAACACTATCAACTAGTTTATGAGTGGATACATGTATTGATAGCGATCTTAATAAATGTTGAAGATTTAGTAGAATTATTCGATGATGAAGTAAATTGCCGGCATCTAATAATAATGTTTATACTACGATGTATGATAATCAAACTGAGGTGAGATTTAATATATATCAGTGAGAAAATGATATAGCGAATTTAAATACCTATTTGTGAACTATTACTGTGTATTGATTACAGAAATGATTGAAATGAACAGCATGAGCAATAGTATATTTTAATGTTGATTGAAATTGAAAACTTTCGGTAAGAGCAGTTGATAAAGATAATTCTAATAATGTTATGACAACGACTATTAATGCCGTAAAAAGAAATACAGTTATTGTAACTTGAGATAATTATTATAAAGCAAAATCCTTAATTGATGAATTACTTCCAAAGACAGAAAAAATATTATTAGAGATTCAAACTTTTTATAATTTGAATCCGTTTGATTATATACCAGAATCTGTTACTTGATTATATCAAATAACAAAAATAGATTTGGATATCCCGGAATATGTTGATATAAATCCCTGAATAGATGAACAACTAAATACATGAATTGAAATTCAATTAAATACATGAATTAATAAAGAGAGTGGAGTAAATTTATCATGAACTGTTTCAATATTATCATGATTAAAATCTAAAGTAAATGAAAATATTAAAGTAGATAGTGTAATCGATGGTGATACAATCAGAGTATTTATGAATTGAAAAAGTGTAAAAGTGAGATTGATTTGAGTTGATGCTCCTGAAAGTACAGATACTAGGTATTGATACACTGAATGTTTTTGAAATGAGTCAACAAATTATTTAAAGAATTTATTATCGAATAAGACTATTTGATTGGAATATGATTTAACTCAGTGAACATATGATAAATATGGTAGGGTTTTGGCTTATGTGTTTTTTAATTGAGAAAATGTGAATAAAAAAATAATTGAAGATGGGTATTGACGAGAATATACATATAAATTACCATATAAATATCAGAATGAGTTTAAATTAGCACAGCGTGAGGCAAATTTTTTAAATAAATGATTGCGGAGTGAAACAGCTTGTAATTGAGAAAGAAAATCAAATTAATAATACTTTTTATCCTTTCTATTGAAAATAAATTGATAATTGATAAAAGTAGATTGAGAAAAGTTTTTTATATTGATTAAATTTTTTGATTATGGCTACATGGAATGATTTAGCTGAATTGATGTTTCCTGATGTAAAAGAAACTATTGATGATTTAAAGAATAAATTTCCTACAAGGAGTGGAGTCTGTACGAGATTTGCTCCAAGTCCAACTGGATATTTGCATATCGGAGGATTGTTTTCTTGTT
>CALCYP010000013.1 GCA_937906635.1 uncultured bacterium
AGCTGTAATGGAAGCCTACTGATTTTCTACAAAAATGTCTGAATCTGATATAGTTTCCAGATTGATGGAAATGTATCAGGAGCTTGTGAAGTAAAATTTGGAAAGTATTGACGACTATGAAGTGATATATGAGGTATTTTTTCAATAAAAAAAACTTCCAATTATTGGAAGTTTCGTATTCGATGCTTTTAAACTATATTGATCTTTTATTAAGCTTTTCTCCTTGCAATTCTATATACCAGATATAGTAGTAATGTACCAAATATGATGTACATAATGTTTTCTTTTGGTCAAACTACCACGGGTTTTACTACTGTGCTGGTAGGTGTAACAGGTGTCACTTGAGGTGTAGTTGATTCTTGGTAGTGTGCTGTATAATTAATTTCTTGAGAACCATCTGATGGTCTTATTTTAAAAATATGATCTCAATCGTGTTTTTTGTCTGTAGTAAATGATTTTTGTTCACTATTTACGTTTCATAGTCCTACAAAGGCTCATTTGCTTTCATCCCAGAGGAATATATCTAAATTTACATTTGCAAATGAATTCCATGTCAACTTTATTTTGTTTCAATCATAGACATGAGATATTCATGTGATGGAGTATATATTTGTTGATCACGGATTTTTGTGATTTTCACAATCATTTCATTCTCAGTAAAATTTATCTTGTATTATGAAACAAGGGTCACTTCAATTTGCTGTTGAATCATTTCATACGCTATCAGCAATTTGTAAAAATTGATTTGCATCTCCAGCTGAACAACTTCAATTGAATATTCAAGTACTACTAAAATCCAGAGGTGTAGCATATATGTAGTATATATCTGAAGAATTTAGTTCTGTCGTGGGTAATGAGACTGAAAATTTATTTCAATTCATTGAGACATCATCAATACATCGATAAGCAGTTGGATTTTTTTGAGCCTTTTGTGTAGTGGCAACAAAGAGATAACTATTAATGTCTTTTGTTCAATTTTTTATGATTGGAGAATCTATATCGATGAAAGAGTTTGAGACACTCACAATTGTCAGTGAATCTCTGGATGTGTATCAGTAAGATCATTGTTGTGCTTCAGCATAGTCCAAAAAATCTAATATTGAGTCGGCATTTATTATTCAGATGCTGATTATTGATCAAAATAATAGTGAAAATGTTAATAGCAATTTCTTTTTCATTGGTTGTTTTGTATTTTATAAAACAGATTATTTATATAGAAATATATTATTTTTTTAATAGAATTTTCAACAGAAAGTTAACAATATTTGATGAAAAAATGTTAAAAGATTTGACAATAATTGAGATTGTGATATAGTTTGGTTATCAAAAAGAATTATTTTTGTAAAATTGTCAATTTGATATTGATATGTTTTAAAAAAAAATTATATTATCGTAGTAAAATAAAAAAATGAAAACACTATGAAAAATAAAAAATTTAAAAACTTAATTAGAGGATTTGTGACAGTTTTGCCAGTAATCTTGTTTATAGTAATCATTAAGTGGCTTTTTTCATTGATGATGTCATCAGTCTCATGGATAGGAGATTTAATCTCAAAAAATTTTGTTCATGAAATTCCTAGTTATGTAATCAATATTATTAGCTTTGTTGTACTTGTCTTTTTGGTGTGGTTAGTCGGTGTGATAATGAATGAGAAACATTTGGGTAAAAAATTGAAGCAATGGTTTGCTCCGCTTGTATCCAAAGTACCTCTTTTAAGTTCCTTATTCAAAATTACGAATCAAGTCACTCATACACTACAAAATACTAATTCATTTAGGGAGACTGTACTATTGAAATTCCCTACAGAATACACTTATTCTGTCGGCTTTATTACCGGTGAACATCCTAAACTTGTTGAACATTTCCTCAAAAATTCTAATTTAGTTACAGTTTTTGTTCCTACGACACCAAATCCGACTAATGGATATTTGATTGTCGTTGATTCCAAAGAGTTGATTCATACTGATATTCCGGTTTCTGTTGCTGTTTCATATATAATATCTATGGGAACGACTGGGGTGTCTGATGAGCTCTTAAAGTCTGCTCAGGTTTCTGAGTGAGACTTTTTTTCAAATACATTTGAAATGTTTTCTCCTTTTATTATGTTTTAGGTTGTTATTTTTTATATTGTTTCAAAAATTATGAGTTTTCAAAAAAAGAAGAAAAAGTCTTTTAAATTTGGTCGGCTAATCGTTGTATTGATTATTTGAATTTTTATCTTAAAATCGGCATTTTGAGATGTCTCATTGACAAAAAATATCAAGATAGTCAGTTGAGATAGCTTTTCAAAATTTATGTCTGATTTGCCAAAACTTAAGCAGTTCGGTTTAAAATTTCGTGTAAAACATTCAAAATCGATTTTGGATATTTCAAAGATAGAGGAGTGAACTTATGTTTTTTCTGGAGATTATTCTCAAAAAGACTTTTTAAAAGTAATCGCAGATGGACCAAAAACTATGTATCAGAGATATACTGTATTGGAATGACGATCAATATATGATATTGATGATGATTTGACTAAAAAATGAATTATTTCTCAGTGAGAATATATCGATTTCGTGACTGATTCTACTTACATTTCCAGGTACCAAAATAGATATGAATTTCTATCAAAAGCATGAAATATAAATTCATTAGAATGATTTTTGTATCCGGATACATACAATATAGATGTTCAATGAAATTTTATTGATCAGCTTGTTTATTTACAGCTGGATAATTTTAATAATAAAGTTTGGCAAGTATATAGTTCAAAAGTGTCTTCTTTTTCAAAATTGAATTGGTATGATATTGTAATTCTTGCAAGTATCATAGAAAAAGAGGAAAAAAACAATTCTAATAAGCCGACAGTAGCTTGAATTTTCTTAAATAGATTAGATTCAAAAATGTTGCTTTGAGCTGATATTACACTTTGTTATGGATTTGCTAAACCATATAGTGAATGTACTCCAAATGTTATCGCAAAAAATGTAAATGATTCAAATAATAAATACAATACACGTGCTGTTGCATGACTCACACCGACTCCAATTTCAAATCCTGCCGTGACAACTATTTCAGCTGTGTTAAATTATACAAAGACAGATTATCTATATTATTTACACGATAATTCTTGAGTTATCCATTACTGAAAAACATTGTCTGAGCATAATGCAAATAAACAGAAATATTTGAATTAGGGTTGAAAATATTTTTGTAATAATCTAATATCGTTATTCAAAATTTCTGGTGGATAGTCTGTATCTTTTATGTATTGGTTTGGGATGATTTTTAACATTTCTTGTCTATAATATCATATCGTCATAAATCATCCTTGTTGTTCTACGATTCTCCTAATTAAATTTCAAAATTGTCGGAAAAAATATTTTTCGGCATCATTTCATTTTGCTTTAATGATATGGTTTATTATCAGATTACTATTATTCCTAATTATTGGTGGATATTTGTTGAGTTCTTTTCATTTTCAGAGATATGGTAGCAAAATTTTAAAAAGTTCTCTAAAATTTGTATCATTTAAGTTTAATAATACATTGTTTCAGTTTGAATATACTATGTTTGGATATTTTTTTAAATAGTCATTTAGTTCTCATTCTAATTGTGATTTTTCTGCTGGTGTTAGCGAAAAAGTGACATCTTTTTCAAAATAAATTAGAGTTCATTTAATTATTTTTTGCTTTATATCATCTTGTAATATTTCATGAATTTCATTTGACGATATTTTATATGATTTTTTTTCGTTATTTACTGAGAAATTATCAAAAATCTCTTGATTTTTGCTATTATCATATCAATTTGCAAAAGTGGTCGTACTTTGTCCTGATAATAACATTCATAGTAATATTTCTTTTTTCATAGAAAGGTTTAATTAATTAAATGTTAAGAACTCAAAATAGATTTGATTCTTAACTTATTAATTTGTTTTTTTATCTGAAATTTATATTTCCTGTTCATTCAAAGATATCTAAATCTCAATCTTCCATTTCTCCATTTTCTTCATCTTGTTTTAGACAATTTTCACATTTTTTTGTGAAAGGTTCTTGTAACAATATAGCGTTTATTATCATATCTTTTACATCGATTGTTTCATTTTTGTCTATCAAAAATATTTCATCATCTCAATCATAATCTTTGTCAAATTCTACTTGAAATCTGGCTGTGTAATTTTCTACTTTCACGTTTCTTTTGTATAAGTTTGTACATCTATCACATGGCTCTTTAATAGTGCAAGTCACATCTTCCAATGTCACCAATAGCGATTCTTTATCAAAAGATTGTATCAATATTTTTCCGCTAATTCATTCTTTTGTGAGTCATTCTATTTCTGGAATCATTTCTTTTTCAAAGTTAATCTCATCTCTTTTTCAGGCAGAAAGTAGCAAATCTCCCACATTTATTATAAATTTTGAATTTTTCATTGGAATTAATACCGAAATATGTAAAAGTAGCTGATAGCCAATAGCTGGTAGCTGATAGCCAATAGCTGGTAGCTGATAGCGAAGGATTTTCTTGTTATAAGCGATCTGCTATAAACTATTAGTTGTAAGAATATTATTTTGTACTCATTTGTCAATGAAAAGTATCAAAGAAAATATTACACTATCAAATGAAATTCAGCAAGTGTTTACAAAGCTTTCTGAAAATATTTTTCCAAATACGAAAGTTTTGGTAGCAGTGAGTGGATGACCGGATAGCATGCTTACGAGTGTTTTAATTTACAAATATTTTTTGGAAAATAAATTTGATTTAAATAATTTATTTTTTGTCCATTGTAATCATAAAACGAGAGTGGAAACAGATGATGAAGAAAAATTTATTCGTTCATTTTTCGACGGATTAATTTTAAATGTTTGTCAGTATGCTTGATCTGATAAATCAGAAAATGTGTTGAGGGAATGGAGATATTCAGAGTTTAATAAAATAATTCAAAAAAATAAAATTGGTTTCCTTATTACAGGTCATAATTTGACTGATCGTATTGAATCAACATTTATGAATATGTGTCGTGGATCTGGATTAAATTGATTTTTGTCTATGAAGTTTGTGGACCAGAATAATTTAATCGATTGAGCAAAAATTTTGAGACCATTGTTATCTTTCACAAAAAAGCAAATCGAAAAATTTTGTGATAGCCAAAATATTCCATATAGGATTGATAGTACAAATTTTGATCAAGATACAAGTTTTAGAAATAGAATTAGATTGTCGATCTTGCCTAAATTAGCTGAAATTTCAAATAAAAATGATGAATTTTCGTGTTCGTTTTTTGAGTCAATGAAACAAATTTACTATGATATTGAATCTAAACAAGATGATTTATATATTTGAAATTTTGTAGCGATAAAAGTATCTCCATATCGAAATGCTGATTTTGCGTTTTTGCGAGACATTCCATTTTGATTTATTGATGAAAATGTTTTGTTAGCAGTATTGAGAAAGTTTAATGCTTATTTGGATGTCACGAAAAAGACTTTGGATGATTTTTTGCAATTTTTTCATAAGGCAGAGCAGGGATATAAATATATTAATTGAGTATATTTTTTTATTTCAAATGGGAAAATTTATATCATTAAAGCAAAACAAAATTTTTGGGAAAAGTGTATTGAAAAAGAAATTATTATTGATAAAATATGAAATGTTGAGATTTGAAAAAATACAGTAAATATTGATTCAAGTGAGTTTATCGGTAAAGCATTGAGATATCCAAAACCTTGAGATAAATTTGGTTCAAAATCTTGGTGAAAATATTGTATCAATAAAAAAATTCCAATTTTTTGGAGAAATTTTGTGCCTGTAGTTGCTGATTGAAACGAAATATTGAAATATTTCATCTAAATTCTTAATTTTTAATTATTAATTCTTAATTTTTAAATGGAATATATCACAAAGACAGTCGATTATGTAAATAATCTCATATGAGAATCCTATATAAAGCCTTGGGTTATTGTTCTTTTGGCTGTGTTGTTTATCGTATGATTGTACTTTTTTTTGTCGATGAAGATGGGAAATCTTTCTCAAAATGCGGAGAAAAAAATAACTTATCAATACGATAATATCTTTTATTTATGGTCTTTGTATTACAATAAACATACTGAAAAATTGAGTACGAATCCATGAGTTATCGTGTTAAAAAGTATTTGGTGATCTGGAAAATCAAAGTATATACCAAATAGACAATTGATACAAGATACTATTTCAAAAATTGAAGGTAAAATATGAACTCAAGTAATACCAGATTCTGAATGGAAAACACTTTCAAAGCTTTATAGAAAATATAAAATCAGAAAATTCTTTTCAGTTTTGCTAAAGACGATAATTGTTTTAATAATAATATTTTTGATTATAATTTTAGCTTGTGTGATATTTTGAAAAACGAGTAACAATTAATAATGAAGGATTTTGGATTTCTTAAATTATTAATTTAAATTCTGAACTCTTAATTTTCATAGCTTCTTTTTTTTGCCAGATCTTTTTCTCGTTTATCCATACTAATTGGAATTTGATTTTTGTCCAAAATTTTAGATCATTCGTTTCAAATGGTTTCAGAAATATCTTTTTTTCATACTGCTAATTTTTTGGTATCGGTTCATATTGTCGCACTTAATTCTTTTTTTTGGTCTTCCATTATTTTAATTAACAATTAAAAATTAATAATTATGAATTTTTGATGATTTCTTATATTCAAAAATAATTTTAAAATCAAGGGATTTTTTTGCAATTTCTGTTGATTTTTGTTATTAAAAAAATATAAGAATATGAAGGTGTTTTGTGCTCCCATAGTTCAGCTGGATAGAATAGCTCTCTCCTAAGGAGTAGATACAGGTTCGAGTCCTGTTGGGAGTAATTTTGGACATTTTGGTCGGAATTGTATTTTTGAAGCAGATAATCTGACTAATTTGTCTATCGTATTTTTATCTTTTTTAATTTTATTATTATGGCAGAAAAGAAAACTGTTAGCCAATTTCAGAGACATGACAAAGACACTTGATCTCCAGAATTTCAAGTAGGATTATTGTCTGATGAAATTACTGTACTTCAAAATCATTTGCAATTACACCCAAAAGATTTTGATGCAAAGAGATCTTTGTTAAAAAAAGTAGCTAAAAGGAGAAATCTACTAAAGTACATCAAAAATGCTGATGTAGATTCTTATTCAAAGGTTTCAAAGAAAGTTGGTGTAAGAGTTTAATTTATTCAATAACATATCAAAATGTGAACAGACTAAATTAAATTTATTTTTATTTTTTTAAGTTTTATATTATAATGGATTTAAAGGCATTCTCTCAGTGAATTCACGACTGAGAAATCAAAATTCCTTTGATAAAGGAATGAAACAAAATTAAATGAACAATTTTAAAAGCTATAGACAATGGTGTATTAGTTGACTGTGACAATGGAGCATTTACATGAATTATCTTATCAAAAGAAGTAAAAGAATTGGAGAGAAGTCACTATGATTTAGCACCAGGTAGAGAAATTGAATTAGAAGTTGTAAATCCTGATATTAGGCATGAAGATGGATATTATATCGTTTCAGTTACAAAATTATTGCAATACGATGTATGGAAATCTATCCTTGCAAAATTTGAGAAAGATGAAATCATTACAGTAATACCTACAGAAGCAAATCTTTGATGATTATTAATCGATATGCACGGTATCAAATGATTCATTCCTTTGTCTCAATTAGCTCCTATACATTACCCTAGAGTAGAAGATTGAGATCAAGAAGCAATATTTGATAAATTATTAGACCTAATCTGAAAAGAAATCGCCGTGAGAATTATCAATATTGATGAAGATGAAAAGAGAATCATCTTGTCTGAAAGAGAAGCTTTGAAAGAAGAGAGAGAAAAGGTATTGGCTGAGCTTGAAGTCGGAAAAGTATTTGATTGAGTTGTTTCATGAGTATCTTCTTACTGATTATTTGTTACAATTGGAGGTACAGTAGAATGATTAGTTCATATTTCAGAGATTACTTATGGACACGTAAATAATATTGATAGATTAGGAAAAATTGGTGATAAAATCAAAGTTAAAGTTATTGGACTTGAAAATGGAAAGATTTCACTTTCATCAAAGAAATTGAAAGAAGATCCTTGGGTTGAATTACCAAAGAAATACAAAGTATGAGATATAGTAGAATGAGAAGTAGTGAGATTTGTACCATACTGAGTATTTATAAGAGTATTTGATGACATCAACTGATTAGTTCATTTGAGTGAATTATCTCAAAAATCAGTAAACAATCCAAATGAAGTCGTTAGACTTGGAGAAACTGTAAAAGCTAAATTGATATTACTTGATCCAAAAAATAGGAAAATATGATTAAGTATGAAAGATTTAGATTCAGATACTCCAGCAGAGTGAAAAGCTCCTGCAAAAAAGACGACAAGAAAAACAGCATCAAAAGGATTAGAAGATGTAGTAAAGAATTTAGAAGAAATAGCTGAAGACTAAGATAATATAGTCGACAGTCGGCAGTCTGCGGTCAATAGTCAATAAGCTGTAGACTGACGACCGACGACTGTCGACTTTTTTGAATGCTCAGGTGGCGGAATTGCTCCAAGATTGCAATTATTTTGAAGCGAAGCGAACAAAATGATTAGCAAGATTGAGAGTCCCGCTTTAGCGGGGGTATACACCTTATAAAAAATGCTCAGGTGGCGGAATTGGTATACGCGCAGCGTTGAGGTCGCTGTGGACGATTGTCCGTGGGGGTTCAAGTCCCCTCTTGAGCAGTATAATTAATAATTGAAAATGAAGAATTAATAATTGAAATGTAGTTTTATATGAATAAAGGATAAAAAATGTGAAATATAGTGAGAGAAAAATCGTTAGATTTTTGAATTAAAATTAGTAGTTTTTACATTGAATTGAAGAATAAAAAATTATTTGAAATCGCCAGTCAAGTATTTAGAAGTTGAATAAGTATTTGAGCTAATATTGTGGAATCACAATATGCGATATCAAGGAGAGAGTTTGTATAATAAATATTTTGCTCCTTTTTAAAGGAGTTCCCCGAAGGGGTGAGGATTTTAAAAATCCCCCTCGGCTTCCCTGCTAAAGCCGGGCACAGCGCCGAAACCCCCTTTAAAAAGGGGGACATTTATTTTATATTTTATTTATTTAATTATGTCGTTGTTAGAACAAATACAAAAAGATTATATTGCTGCAATGAAAAATAGGGATGAGATAAAAAAATCAGCATTGAATTATATTATTGCACAGATGAAAAATAAAAAAATTGAAATTCAAAAAGAGCTTGAAGATTGAGATGTTATCAAGATTTTGAAAAAAGAAATAAAAGCTATTTGTGAGACTATTGGATTTTTGGAAAAGACTGATAAGGTAGAGGAGTTGGAAGAAGAAAAAGCAAAAAAAGTAATTTTGGAATTTTATCTGCCTCAATGCAAATCAAAAGAGGAGACAAAGACTATCATTGAATGATTGATTTCGGAACTTTGAATTACAGAATTAGCGAAGCAGAGATGACAAATTATGTGAGCAATTAAATGAAAATATGGAGAAGAAGTTGATTGATCTATTGCAAATGAAGTGATAAACGATATGCTAAAATAGTGTTTTATTATTCAAAT
>CALCYP010000014.1 GCA_937906635.1 uncultured bacterium
GGTAGTCATCAATAAAAAAATGAATATTAATAATGAAATTTCCTCACAAAAACATAATATCAAAAAACTTCCGAAAATAAAAAGTGATAATCCTTTTAAAATAGATATAAAAATGAAGAATAGTGAACCTATTATTCTTTATAATAAATTATCTGAAAAAATAAGTACAAAATCAAAACACAAAAAAAATAAAAAAAGAAAATTAAGACATATATCAGTTGGGGCTGAAAATAAAATAATGAATTTAATTGAATCTGATAAAAGTAAAATAAAATTAAGAAGAATTAATAGCAATGATTTTTCAGATAAAAAAAGTTTCTTAAAGGAATTGTCAGCAAGAAAAAAAATTTTTTCTGAAAAAGTAAAATTAATAAAAATAATCAAAAGAAATAATTCTCCAAAACCAAAAGAAGAAACTTCTTTAGAATTAATAAAAAAATATTCATTGAAAGTTCTTGGAAATAATAGATCAACAATTAATAATAAAAAGCAAGATACAAAAGATTTATATGATAAATTAGATAAAATTGATAATAATAGTTTAATGGAATTAGATTTACAAAAAATTCGAAGACAAAGAAATCTTCCTTCTTTACTCAGAGAAAATTATTCCTCTTTAAATCTGCATTTACCTGATAATAATTTGGATACAAAACATATAAATAACAATACTAAAATAACTAAAGCTCAATTAAATATAAATTTAATTAATAAGCGTTATTTAATGATGCAATATTCAGCACATTTAAAAGAACAACAACAAAATCAAGAAAAAAAAGAAAATTCAATAAACATTAACTCTAATTTAAATATTTCTAGTAATAAATCTGAAAATTTGAATCAAAATAATTTAAAAGGAAAATTGATTAATAATGAAAAAGAATCAATTAATGAAAAACATTCTTATAAATTAAAATCAGAATTCAGTTTTAAAGAATTTAATTATTTAAATTACGCAATTGTACCAGGTAATGCTTCTTATTTAGTAAAAAATTGTATGTGCCATAGAATAAATTGGAAAGAATCATTTAGCACTGTGACAAATATGTACAATTTTAAATGGCAACAAAATACAAATGGAATTAGTTATAGTAAATTAGGAAAATACGGAAATATTAGGCAAGTAGTAAATCACTTTGAAAATCATTTTGCTTTATCAAACAAAGCTAATATGTTTATTAATATGATGTTTTATTGTGAACAAAGAAAAATATCTGTAATTATTTCAGAGAAGAAAAATTTAAATTAGAAAAGAAAAAAAGAATAGAATATATTGTTAAAAGAAATGAAAGAAAAAATTGGCTCTCTGAATATTTTTATTTGGTAAGTGAAGAAGAAAAAAACAAATTTGAAAAAGAAAAATTTCCTTTTAGGACGATAGTCAAAAATTCTATTGATTTTAAGATAAATTTAATTAATTTAATCTTATTGATTATTAATTAATTGTATTTTACAACAAAAAATCAAGATGCGATATATTTATATGGATGAGACATGAGATCTTTGATTTTCTGAAAATATTTGAAATTCAAATTATTTCTTAATGGTTTTCTTGTTAACTAAATACCCTTCAATACCAGAACAAATAATAAAAAAGATATTTAAATGGATGAAAAAAAATAATGTAAACAACAAAACCTGATTTTTTCATACATATAAAGAACGTCATAATACAATTATTACATTGTTGGATTATACATATAATAAAAATATTTCCGTAATGACTTGTTATATTGATAAAAGAAAGATAAAAGGAAAAATAGGAAAAGATATTCATCTTTTATACAATAATATCGTTTGTAAATTATTAAGAAAGTCTATTAATTATTGAGTTTTCAAATGAGAAAAGATTAAACTTTATGCCGCTCGTAGGGAAACAAACAAACATCTTAATAGACAATTTTCAGAACAGATAAAAGATTCTTGTAAGGATCTGTTTGATGTAGATGTTATTTTAAAATACCCAAGTGAAGAAAAATGATTACAAGTTGTTGATTGAATTGCTTTTGCTTTATATCACAAATATGAAAACGGTAATTTAGAGCTATATAATCAAATCAAAGATTTAGTTATTTTGGAGGAAGAATATTTATGATATGAAAAATAAGTAAAAAAAACTTGCATTTAAAAAAATTTTGAGTATACTAATAACAACAAAGTAATTCCTTGTACGCCGGTTGCCATGGGTGACCCCTCTGAGTTGTGTACAAGGTTTTTGTTTACCAAAAAAACAGCCCATGGCTACCTCGAGTACAGACCCCGGGGTTCTTCCATCAACATCGATAACCCCGGGGTCAACTTTCCGAGCAACAAAAAAAACCTCCCCAAAGGAAGTTTTTTCTATTTATTATCTCTAATTAATTTAAAAACTTCCTGTTTTGTCATTCATAAATCTTCTGCAATATCACCTAATAGATGATTGAACAATCATTCTTTCAATTCTTTATGACATGGAATTGTAATTGGTATATTATTTCAATATCTTAATTGTGCATGTGATCATTTTTGTTTATAATTAATATATCAATATTTTTCCAAGATTTTTATTAATTCTTTTCAAGATATACTCAAAAACACCATAATATTATGATATTACCATATTAAAAGTATTTGATGGTTTATAATTTATTAGTTTTACCAAACTATTGGGTATATCTTTTTCTTCTTTTGAAAAATACAAATCTACAGCCTCTTGTAGATTTTGGAGTAAATCTTCAAATGTATCTCACTGTGTATGAATTCTGTATTCTGAAATATAAGCACTATATCATGCTTTTTCTTTTGTGATTTTGATTCACATAGTCTTTAGATATAGAAAATAAATAACACTATTATTTTAACGATTCAACTAACCTTTTCAAGAAGAAAATCACCCCAGCTACCTCCACCCGGGTGGACCACCAACCTCGAACAAATCAAAAAATCAGATCCGATCTGCTGATGGTCGACTCACCCGGGTGGAGATTTCCGAGCAACAAAAGAAACTCCCCAAAGGAAGTTTTTTTTATTTTAGTTTTTTTTGTCAAAAAAGATTTGCATTTTTATTTTTTTTGATTATAATGATATTGTTATCACGACAAAAGAGATTCCGAAAAGTGTTGGTGCTTTAGGACATCTCTTTTTTTTATTTGAAATATTCTATTTTTTTGCGAATATCGAGTAGACTTAAATTTATTCAATAATTTGGCTTTATAGATTTATAAAGTGATGAATACTTATTATTTGGAAATAATATATTTTTGAAAATATTCTTTTTAATTAAATATTTTACCATTTTAATATAGTCTCAATCTCATGAAACCAAAACTATTTTATCAAAATCCTTGTCTTCTATAACTGTTTTCATTGTTTCAAAAACAATATCAGTATCAACATTTCATTTCTTTTTCCCAGACAATGAAGCTGAATGTTCTCTAAAATAAATGATAAATCAAGCTCTTTGCAAAGATTCATACAAATTTTGAAATTCTTCGTTTACACATCATAAAAAATAATAGGCTGTTTGTACTCAAAATTTATCTTTTAAGTATTGTCTAAATTTTTTGTAATCTAAATCTCGTCACTCTTTTTTGAGTCATAGGTGTAAATTTTGTCAGTCTATAAGTGCGATATTGTTCTCTTTATTCATAACAACACAGATTAAATAAAAATTTTGACAAAGAAAATATATCCAAATCCTATATAATTTCAAGAGGAATTTTGACAAAAACAAAAATCAAACAACAAAAAAAAGGGAACCTTTCGATTCCCTTTTTAGTTCGATGGTGAACTATTTTGTAACAAGATTTAATGATTTCATTCTATTAAAGAATGGACTTGTTGCATTCAAAACTGAGTTTACATCTGTAATAGTATGTTCAGCATCTGTTATATATTTTACATTAGTTAAATCCAATGTGTATGATGGATTACTCATAGATCCATCAACAACATATGTTATTGTTATTTCATTGTCTCATGCAGATAATTCAAAATCATCAGCCGTTACTGTATTATAGATGCATCGTTTACCATACTGTGTTTCAGATGATGCACATGATGATGTTCATTTCAAATATCAAATATTTTTATCAGAAGTTGCTAATGAAGCTCATATCAATCATCCATTGTTTGCTATTTGCTCAACAGTTAAGTCTGTTATGTATACTTTTATATCAGAATCATCAGTTTTTACATTGTTTCATTTATTGACTAACAAATTAAGTTTTGTTTGAGCATTGTTAGATGTTTCAAGTTTTGATACTGTAATTACAGCAGGAACAACATCAAATAATTTTGAATCCTTTGTTAATGTATACATTGCTATAGGATTTCATGTTTCTTTTCCATACATACCATCAAAGCTAATTGCTGTAACTTTTGCATCTACAACAGAGACTATTCCATTTTCTCACATTTCTAGTGTAGAAATCTTTACAGTTAATGGAGTTTTTGTTTGAGATATTGTCATATTTACATCGTTGAATGTTGCTGTTGAGTCTGTTGTTAATACAGGACTAGAAGCAACTTCTTCTTCTCAGTAATATAATTTAACATCATTTACTCTTTCTGTTATGTCTTTGTTGAATGTTACAACTATTGTTTTTGCTTTTACATCTTCATATTTTGCTTGTAATGCATATTCAGCTATTACGGCTCCTGTTCAAGCTAATACTGATTTGTCATTTTTATTATTTTCTACATTTTCCATAGTTACAGTTAATGATCAATTATCTATTATAGATATAGCTCTTCATACAATACTAACTACTTCAGGATTTGATAAATCATTTCTATCAGCAGATGTATCTTCAGCTTCTATTGAAGTCAAAGAGTAAGTAAATGGACTTAAACTTGAATTAGGATTTGATGCTAAATCAACAACCAATTTAAATGTTGTTGTTGTGTTTTTATCCAATGTAACTGCATTTGTGAATTTTACAGTATTAGCACTTACTGTTGCAGGATATTCATCTTCTCCAACAAAAATGCTAGCACTTCTTATTTCATTAGAAGATATAGCCTTATCAGCTGTAAATATTAATTTCTTAATTTTTATTCAAGCTACATCATTAGTTTTTACTTTAAATGAAACAGCATCAATATCTTCAGCTCATTTAGCATAAGATTTAGCAGCTAATGTTACATTTGAAAGATTAATAGAAGATTTTGTAGCTGTCATTGCTAACCAAGAAGCAGGTAATGACATATCTGTCACAGTATTATCATCATCATCTACAATCTTAATATCTGTTGCATTTGCAATACTCATTTGGAATGATTCTGTTTCACTTGTAGTAATATCAACATCTTCAATATCTGCATAAACATATACAGTTAATTTTGAATTTAAACTTTGTTCATCATCAGATGTCCATAATGTATAATCTGCATTAGGTGTTAATTCATAAGCAGCAGCACTTGTTGAACCATACTTAACTTTTATAGTATCGATATAGTTTTGAACTGTTGTCGCATTGTTACTTCATTTATCAGCTATTGTTAATTTAAATCATTCTAATGTTAAATTAGATTTAGCATTATTATTAATAGTAAATGATCATAAATATACATTTTTCCTGTTTCTCGTGAATTCAGTTAATGAAGGATTTGTTCTTTCTATTGTAACTCTACCAGCACTTATTGTTATATCAGCAAATGTTAATGTTGTTGGAGTTACGCGAACAGGTGCATCATAAGATGTAGCAGTAGCTAATACATCCATTATGTTTTCCATTTTAAATGTATATGGTGTATCACTAGCTCATCATTTAACATCAGCTTTTACTGTGAATGTTACATTCTTACCCTTTTCGATAACATATGCGTTATCTAAGTTAAACGTTAAATATTTTCCATTCATTTTAGCTGTAGCAACTATATCAGAGTCAACAACTAATTTTAAGTTTTCTAAGTAATCAGCTAAATCTTTATCACTTCACATTAAAGTGATAGAGTTAAATTCTACATCTTGATCTGTTGCTCAAGCAACTTTTATTTCAAACAATTCTGCATTTGTTGTTCATGCTTTTACAGCCTCTAATTCTGCAGGTGCACTAATAGTTATTGATGCTGTATTAGTTCAAACCAATTTAAATACATTTGAAGTTGTGTTTGAAGGTAATTTTACTTTTTCAGCAGAAGATGTTACATCAACCAATTTAATAGTGAATTGATCTGTTTTAGATGTTGCTGCAACAGGAGTTGAAACTCTCAATTCTATATCAACTGATTTTCCTGCTTTTACAGTGTATGCTGTAGTTAAATTTAAAGAAACTTCTTTATCAATATCAAGATTTTTAATTTTTGAAACTCTTTGTCCATTGATAAATAAAGCAGCTCCATCTATAGTATCATCTGTTCCATATCATTTTTGTTCAACTACCAATGATGTAATATTTATATCTTCATCTGCAGCTTTTAATGTATAAGTTGCAACTGGTAAAGAACTTGTTCCATTAGGTGTATCACCACCTTTTTCAGAAGTCATAGTAACAGTTAGTGTTCCAGCTTTAACTTCTTCTGGGTCAGTATTATCTTCTTCATCACCTGTACAAGCAGCTAAACAAGCATCTGTATCTTCAGCTAAAGCACATGCTACCATCTCTTCAAGAGAACATTTTTCATTTGGTGTGTATCCTTCATCTGCTCTCATCATCATAAGCATTACATAAACCTCATCTTCCTCCATTTTTTAGCCTATTTTCTGATTTTATTAATATCAAAAATATTTACGTTTTACCGTTTTTTGGCTTTTGCATAGCTCAATTATGCTTATCTAAATATTCTTTACTCAGGGATACGTTCGTAGTCAATGCTACCTGCCTCATCACGGGTTTCCAAATATTTATTTACCACATAATCTACTGCTATGCTCCTTATCTGGTTTTCTTTCTCCCTCTGAGAATCTTTTGGGCTTTAACCCTCCTCTATGACTCGTAGTTCGCCCACTAACTGTTTCATGGTTTTCTACCTGTTTACGTACGATTTTCGGCCCTGGATCCTCTTTGGAATCTCTCGCCATCATACTATTTATATTTTAGTTTTGATGGTGACTTTTTTAATTTTTAGTTGATTCATAATAATTTTTTGCTGCATCTTCTTGTGCTTTCTTTTTGTTGGTACCAAATCATTCTGAGACTTTTTTTCATCACACTGTGAGATCTGATCTATATTTTATCACATTTCATCTACTATCTTTTACTTCTTCAAAATCTATATATACTGGTGTCTGTTTTGTGTTGTGTTGGACATACTCTTGGACCATTGTTTTGTAGCTTTTTACTGGGTTTTTTTTTACGATATCATACATAGAGTAGACATATTTTTCTACAAATTTCTCAGCTTCATCATATCACAAATCTTCAAAAATATATCAAATCAGAGACTCGAGGGCATCTGACAAAATTGCATCTTTTTTTCTTCATTGAGTCTTTTCTTCTCATTTACTGATGAGAATTTGCTCATCTAATTTGATATTTCTGGCTACTATAGCCAAAGTTTCTTCTTTTACTAGGGCTATTTTGTATAGAGTCATCCCTGATTCTTGTAATTCTGGATGTTTTTTGAATAATAATTTACAGATTACAGCTCAAAGTATTCCATCTCCGAGAAATTCTAATCTCTCATTATGATCTCAGATTTCTTTGAAATCTGCTGCAAAAGATTTATGGACAAAAGCCTGCAAAAAATCGTGTTCGTTTTGTATTTTTTCTACAGGTATTCATAGAGATTTTGCATATTCTATCAATTTTTGTTTAACATCTAATACTTGTTGTGGTAGCATTTTTATATTTCATAATTAAATGGTGTCTCTTTGATATAATCTATAAAATCATTTCAAATATATAGCTCAACATCGTATCACAAATCTTGTTGTTCTTGTAATTCTTCTTCGGCGAATTCAAGATTTTCTCAAGTCAATTCTGGTGTCGAAATCTGTCATGTTGTGACTATAGTAATTGGAAGAAATTTTTGTAATGTACTTATTGTACCTGAGTAATCATTTCCGTAAACCACTGCTGTAGTATATTCATATGGTTCGCCAGAATTTTCAGTACCTGCGATATTAAATCAATATTTTTTCATCTTTACTGCTACTTTCATAGCTCGTCAAGTAGGTGATTTTCCATTTTTTGAAGCGTAAGATTTATCTATTGCATTTTTGACTATTATTCTAGGATTTTCTACTAAATATCATTGGTCATGCATTACAAATGCTGCAAAATTTCTGATGTAATCATAAAACGATACATTTGATGCTGTACCTCCATTTGGAATTATGACAGAGAGACCATTGAAAGCATCTCTATTTCCATTGTAAAGGAAACATCCTGCATCTGTAAGCTTGTATGATGAGTAAGTACAATATGTATTTAGACCAAATGAAAATATTTTTGGTGGATTTGAGACATATTTTACAGCTCAAATCATTTCTTTTGAAGAAATATTTGTTTTTACCATCCTCGTATATGTATCATACAACTCTCTCAATGTATCTATATTTGTTAGATTTTCTTTTTGAAGTAATTTATCCATGATAGCTTTTATGAGTTGTTGTTGTCTCTGAGATCTAGAAAAATCTGATGTAGTGTGTCTGGATCTAGCATATTTCAATGCTGTGTCTCCGTCCAATGTCTGTAATCAAGCTGAAATATGGAAGGTTTCATATCACAAATTTTCATCTGGGTATGTAGTATCGTGAATTGTATATGGTACATCTATCTCAACTCATCAGATAGTATCTACTACTTCTTTAAATCATTTAAAATCTATCACAGCATAATATGGGATTTTTAGTCACATCATATCTTCTAGTTTTCATCACAAAGATTCAACTCATCATGTGATAGATTTTTCTTTGCTGTATCCATATCCACGAGCAAATAGTCAATTGATTTTTCATACATATCATGTAGCCTTTACATACAAATCTCTTGGCACTGAAATCATTGTTACAGCTCATAATTCTTGGTTTCGTGACGCTACTATAATTGTGTCTGACAAATATCATCATTGATGTCCATCTCATCCTACTCATACAAGCAAAATATTTACATTTCAATTTTCATCTTTTTGCATTTCTTCACCAAATTTTTCACTAATTATATTTATAGTAGATTTTCAAATTGATGGAATTTTGATTTTATCTGCTTTTACCAGATAAACTCACAAAAAGATTACAGCTAAAATACAGACAAAAATTACAATATATTTTAATACAGATCAAAATGTAATTTTTTTCGTACTCTCTTTAGATGTGTTTTCTCATACTTTCTTTGTTTTAAAACCTTTTCACATAATTTATTTATTTCAAATAAAATTTTTTATAGAAAATTCATCTCAAAGTATTTGGTCTAATAATATATAACTCTCTGGTTCTTTTATTTCAAAAACTTCTCAACTAAAATTTTCATAAAGACACTTTATGTTGATTTTTAATTCATTTTCAAGGTCTGATCAATAAATCACCATCGGAGAAATTTGGATATCTCACTTTATATTGAATATGTTTGAGTTTTCTTTTTTGGATTGTGATATATTTGTAGTAATATTCCATATCTGATCAAAATTTATTGATTTTGAGATATTTAATTTTGTATATTTTCTATACTTTTCAAAAGAAATTTCTATATTTTCTCCATCTCTTGAAAATTTTAAAATTCAATCATCTTTTCAGATAACTCATTTTATATTAATATTTTTTGTTCATAAATCATTTTTGTATATCACTTGCATATTGTTTATTTTCAAATCTACATTGTCGTTTGATTTGATAACAAATAATCAGTCAAAATCTGTAATTTCTATATTTGTCTGATCTTTTAAAAAAGACAAAATATCTTGTTTTATAGATATTTTATATGCAATATTTCATTCATATGTTACTTGTCATATATTTTCAAAAACACTTGAAGAAAATATTGTATTTAACAAAAATTTTATATTTTTTTGTCATTCCCTGACATTATTAAACTTGATAGAATCAAATCTAATCCATTTATCTCACAAATTCTCCATTATGATATATCGCAAATTTGATTCATAGTTTCATTTTCACATATCGATAGAAAATCATGAAAATTTGGTAAAATATTGGTTTTCTCTATAGAAATTTAGTATTGATCCAGAAATAGAAACTTCATTTTTTCATTTTTTATCAAAAAAATAAATTTCTGGATATATATCAATTTTTTCATTTTTTGATTTATCCAAGAATCAAGAACTTTTTATATTTGAATTTAATTTTATATTATCATCATCTGATTTTATTTCACATTGATTATAGAAATTTTGGTATTCAGATATCGATTTATTTTCGTTTAATGAAGAATTTATATTGTCTGATACTATTTTTTCACAAGATTCAAATGTTAAAAAAATTTTTTCATTTGATCTGGAGCATCATGAAATTAGTAACAAAAATATGATAACAGGAAGTCGTGTCTTTTTCATTTTTTAGCATAAAAAAAATATAATTTGCCTTTGTATATCTTTTATTTTATCATTTTCAATAGTAGATTTTTTAAAATAGTCAAAAAACGACTTGAAAAATAAAAAAATATTTGTAAAAATAATTTGTGACAATTTTTTAGTTTTATATTTATTTTCCAATTATGAACCCAGAAATTTTATTATATTCGACTGATGAAAATATTACCTACTCAGAATTAAAAAATTTAGATTCTTCAAATTTTAATATATCTTTGGATGATCTCCAAAAGACGCAGGAATTATTTGAAAAAAACAATATAAAAGCATGTATTATGTGACAGCCAGATTTTCATACAAAATTTCATAATATAAATTATACTCCATATATTATGCATTATATCTGAGATATTTCTCTTTTGGATAAGCAAATTCTCGGTATTGTATGACCTCGTAAACCCAGTCAATATTCTTTCAAAGTACTACAAAATATGTTTGATACTGCCAAAATTTATGATTTTGTTAC
>CALCYP010000015.1 GCA_937906635.1 uncultured bacterium
TCTTGCTGTGTCATTTGCCTTATCCCTTGCACTTCAAATTCTTGGGATCAATGCTCATGCCAAGATACCGATTATTACTATTACTATCAGCACGCGCGCGTGGACTTTCTATCAACGAAAAAAGCAGAGCCTCGCGACTCTGTTTTTCATATTTTTCTGATTTGTTTTTTTACATAAATGAACAATAATAATTTCCAGTTGAATTTTCCATAGCTCAAACTCATGTAAATGTGTATTCAACACCTGTTGCCATATTTCCTGTAAAATTTCAAGCTTCACTCTCATCTGAAAGTTTTACACAAATAACAAAGTGCCTTGCTCAAACAGCAACATCACTTGATCCTGTATTTAATCACATGTAATAATAAAAATCAGTTGCTGCTGGTTGCTTATCTAAATTTTGTGTCATTCAGTATGCAGAATTCATCACACCAGATCAATTACCAGTCTTAAAGAAGTCTCATGTACATGTAGTACTTGAACATATAGGGTATCATCATTTATCCATTGCATAAGAACTCAAAGCTGTAGCATAAGACTTAATATTTGCCTCCCTTGCTACGTCATTTGCCTTATCCCTTGCTAACAGGTTCAATTTCTTTTATTGGAAATAGCAAAATGCATTTCAATTTGTTTCAGCATTTAATGTTGCATAATCAAAACCTCATGCTTCACCAGCTGTATCTGTACTACAATTACCTGCATCATCTGCATCTGGTCATCATGACAAGATTGAATATATTACAAAATGTGCACCATCAGATGATCTATTATAAAAATATGTATCATTATCTGTTGGGTTCTCTTGGAAATTACCAGCAGGTATTGAATAAGCAGTCAATGAAACATTTAGACGGCAACCATTTTGTCTTGTAGCTGATCCAGGAACTGACCAACCAGGATTTTCGTCATCTTCCTCTTCACACACTGGAGTTTCTCAAATACTTTCAGTTGTTGCAGGATATCCATGATCCATTCCATAAGATACCATTGCTGTTGCCAAACTTCTCACATTTGCTTCTCTTGCTGTGTCATTTGCCTTATCCCTTGCACTTCAAATTCTTGGGATCAATGCTCATGCCAAGATACCGATTATTACTATTACTATCAGCATCTCAATAAGTGTAAATCATCTTTTTTTCATCTTTTAAAAGAATATAATATAAAAACATACTCATAATGTATGGTACTAAATCTATATGATTTTTTTTTGGAGTTGCAAGGAAAAGTAGGTAAAGAGTTCTTTTATTTTTTGCTGATTGTGGTGTGATATATGGACTAATAGTAGTTTTGTGATATGGATTGTGCTCTCGCTCCCTGATAGGGGAGAAAAAAACTATCAGAGGAAAATTTCGCTCCCTGTCAGGGGAGCTCCCCGATGAAATCGGGGTGAGGGGTTGTTGCAGAGAGATGGGACAACCCCCACTAGCCTTCGGCAGAACAGCTCCCCCTATCAGGGGAGAAAAATATTCATAGTGATTGTTCTCTCTCTTTTATTTTTTCTTTAAGATATGAAACAACTCATCAAAGATTTTTATTTATTTCCTCATTAGTAAATCTTATCACAAGAATTCATTTTCTATATATTTCTGAATCTCTTACTTTATCGTATGTCTGTCTTTCATTGTGGTATCAACCATCAATTTCTATTCATAATAATAACTTTGAGCAATAAAAATCTAAGATAAAAGATCCTACCACTTTTTGTCTCCTAAATTTATATCAGCAGAATTTCTTTTGTTTTAATACTAAATTCCAAAATACTCATTCTTGTCTTGTCGCATTTTTTCTGTTTTCTTTTGCATAATCTATCAGACTTGAATTATATTGAATATAATGTAACTTTTCCATATTAGTTTTTCTAATTCAATAAATATATTACTATATATATCCAAAATAAATAAAAAATCAACTAATTTTTTGACATATTATGTCATTTTCGCTCCCTGTTAGGTTTATGCCGCAATGCGGTAGGAGCTCCCCGATGAAATCGGGGTGAGGGGTTGTTGCAGAGAGATTGGACAACCCCCACTAGCCTTCGGCAGAACAGCTCCCCCTGACAGGGGAGAAACCCCCACCACCACTCAGCATAGCTGAGCAAGCTTCGTGGTCCCCCTCCCCGTTGGGGAGGTATTCTCTACTAGACATTGCTCCCTTGGTGGAGCTCGATGCTCGAGGATATTCGACCTATCAGGGGAGGAAAAAATAGTGTCTATTTACCATTAAATTTCATCTGTTCTTTCCTATATGCATTACAAAATCTGTGTGCTTCGTCACGGATTTTCACGAGAATTTTGTCAGCCTGATCATAATCTAAATCAATTTGCTGAATTTCGAGAGAATCATTGAATTTAAATATTTTTTCTTTTTCTCATTTGAGTTTTCATCAAGTATGTCTGGCTACTCATTTCCCCAGAGATACAAAATCGACCTTGGAATACACTTTTTGAAACCGCTCTTGCTTGAGTAATTCTCTGAGAATTCAAAGTTGTCATTTTCATCCATCGAGAATAAACAGATCTGGGTAGTTGTTGTGCTCCTTTGTAACATTATCGCGACCGGAAACATAGCTCCCCTTTGGGGAGCTTCCCGACAAGTCGGGATGAGGGGGTAAAAAAATCCCCTGGCCTTCGGCCACCCCCTTTTTAAAGGGGGACATATCGTGGATATTAGAATGAAATCTCCTCGTGATGACTTCGGTCAGTGCTGCATAATCATCTCCAGATTTTACATCAATTTTTGCATTGATTTTGTATTTGCGGTACAGTTTGTAATTTGGTATTCATCAAACAAAGCACGAAAGTCATCCACTGGTATATGCTCATGAAAGATGAGAAATATCGACACATTCGATTTGGTATGGGAAATTTTTGAGAGAATATTTTTGCTGTAAGGTGGCAAGAAGTCCGTTAATCATGTTTTCATCTCTAAATGATTCTCCAACCACATAAGAATCAAAAAATCAATCAATCAAATTATTGATATCATTTGTCTGTGTTTTGTTTAATTTTATTTTTTTCGTATGATAAAATACTGATCTATCAATTTCATTTTTTTCTAAATTTCCGAGCTCAGATTCCAGTGATGATAATACTGAATTTTCGTCAAAATCTTCTTTATTTTTTTTGTTGATGATTACATCTATCAACTTTCATTCAAAGAAATTCAAAACAGTATAAACGAGCCAACCTGAAATTTCTCTAATTTGACAGACATATCCTGTAGTATCTTTGGACATCACTACTGTCTGCTTTTCTACTAAATTTTCTATCTGCAGATAAATATCTCTGAGTTTCGCAGCTCGCTCAAAATGTTGCTCTTGGACAGCAAGTTGAATCTGTTTTTTGATTTCTTGTTCGACAGGTTTTGTATTTCATCTAAAAAATTGCTCTATCAGATAGATTATGTCCGAATACTCTTTTTTTGCTTGTTCACGATCTGGGAAATATTGCTTTGAGCATCGTCATTTACACAGTCAAAAATGACAATCTGAACAAATTTTTCATTTTTTGAATTCTGTTTTTTTGCATCATCTCCATTTGAGTATATATCTCAGATATTGCAAAAAATTTTTCAATTCTCTGGTATTGTGTTTCGGTCAGATGTACTTTGATCAGTCTTTGATTTTGTTTCTGGTAATGATTATCTGTGGAAAATCATCGTTTGTGATTTTGATATATGCATAACTATTTGATCATTTCAACATATTGTTGAATGGTGGCTGATATTTTTTTATCAAATTGTCTTCTAAATACAGAGCTTCTGATTCTGTTTTCACTTGAAAAAAATCCACACTCTCAGCCAAATTCAGCATTTCTTGCTTCCAGACAGAATTTGGGTTGAAATACTGAGAGACTCTATTTTTGAGATTTTTCGCTTTTCAGATATACAAAATATTACCTTTTTTGTCTTTGAACTGATAAACTCAAGGTTTATGTGGAATTTGTGATATATCTATTGATAAAGGATTAATAATGAAAAATTAAGAATTAAATGTCATTTCGAACCGTAGGTGAGAAATCCATAGAGACTTATAGAGTGGATTTCTCGTCGCTTCACTCCTCGAAATGACAGAATGACGGTGACATGTCATTTCGAACCGTAGGTGAGAAATCCATAGAGATTTATAGAGTGGATTTCTCCTCGTTCCTCCTCGAAATGACGGAATGACGGTGACATGTCATTTCGAACCGTAGGTGAGAAATCCATAGAGATTTATAGAGTGGATTTCTCCTCGTTCCTCCTCGAAATGAC
>CALCYP010000016.1 GCA_937906635.1 uncultured bacterium
TTCGGGACTTCTTTTAATTCTCCACTATATCGCTGAGGACTAAAGTCCTCAGCTATTTAATATCTCGTCCCTCCGGGACTTATTATTTCTGACCCGTCATTTCGAATTTATGTCGCTATGCGGTATTTATGCCACAATGCGGTAGTGGAGCCCGATGAAATCGGGCGGGGATTTCCTCAATGAGAAATAATCAACCTCCAAATTGAGTCAAAAAAATCATCCCTGATGATTTACTTCATTTCTTTCTCCATTTCTTGCATAGCTAAACTACTTGCTTCTCAATTTTCAGCTATCCTATCATAATTTTCTTGCCAATCTTCATCCGTAAATCTTGTAGAATTTGAAGTTTTGATTGGAGCTTCAACAGTATAGAATTCATATTGAGTAAATACTGGTCAAACTACCACTCTTGCTCCATTTGTATCGTTTACCATCAAATACATGAGTGCTGGTCTTCAAATTGCTTCGTACAATACATTATTTTTTTCTGAAGTGAAGATATCAGCGATAAGAGATCATCTGTTTTCTTTGTTTGTAGGATTTGAATAATCAGCCTTTATTGGTTCAACTATTGAATACAAATCTCAATCCAAATTTCTCATCCATTCAAAATATTCATCAGAAATCTTTTCATTTTTCATCTGTTTTTGTACCATGGTTTTTAATCTTTCAAGTATTGTCTCAAATTGGTTGTATAGATTTTGATATGCTGTATCATCATAATATTTTTTTGTCTCATTAGTCAATTTCAATAATTCATCGATGAGGTCTATGTCTGCTTCAATATATCATTTTGGTACTGGTAAAGCTGGAGCTTCTACTACGATTTCACAGTCTCACATTCCACCTCATCCAAGTTCTGCCATCATTGGTTGCTTTACATAAAGCAATGTATCGTGTTTCAATTCTGTATAAGATCATAAGTATGTCGCCAGATTTTTGAGTGCATAAGCTCTACTTTGTTTGAAGTATGGTGCATTTTCATCTACCTTTGAAACTAATCGTCCAAGAGTATCCAACCATCTGTGGTAGATATTATTTACGACCTTTGAATCTTTTAAAGCTTCTGTGACTTTTTTGATTGAATCAGCTTTTACATCATCATAGCTTGCCAATTGTTTATCTGTCACAAGTCATGCTGCATTCTTATTTTTCAATCGAAGTTTTACCAATTCATTTGCCAAACTATTTCATTCCAAAATATCTGGTACCATAAGTGCTGTTTGGATATTTGGTTTTGTCTGAAATTCATCTTGCGTACTTCATGCTGTATTTAAGTCAAACAAGTATCCATCAAGTGTGAATTTCTCACCAAAGAAAACGAATCAATCTGTCATAGTTTTTCATTCACTTTCAGATACTTCTCATGTATAATTTACGAGATATTGAGAAGATGCAATCTTTTGTGGAACTAATTTTGATAACTCATCAATATTTTCTTTTGTTAAAGTTTTTATAATATTTTCTGGCTCAGTTAGATTATTCTTTTTTGCCCAATCCATCAATCAATTGAGAGTCAAATCATCATCTGTTCAAACAAGATTTTCTATCATATCAGAAAGCTGTCTCATTTTAGTTAATTCTGTATCGTCTAATTGACTTGCCATGACCAATGCTGCTTTAACTAAGTTTTCATCTCAATAGTAAAATTTTTCTCTCATTAACCATTTTGTGGCCATGAAATAAGTTTTCAATCAATTAGAATCTGTATAATGAGATCTTGGTTGGTACATTGTATAATTTTGTAAAATTTGATGATCTTCAATAAAATCTGGACTAAATGCTAAAATCAAATGATCTGCTCATTGATACTGGCTCGCATTCAGTATATCTCTCACTGTATCTAAGATCGCTTGAGAATATTCAGTATATCAGAATCTCTTTTCAAAATTATCAGCATAAATATTTGCTCTTTGCATGATAAATTCTTTCAATTCTGTATCATTCATATCCTCTCGTAGTCCGTATTCTCATTGTTTTTTCAAATCATCTACCTCTGGAGTGAAAATTGTAGGGATTGTCCAATATGTTGCTAAAAATTGATAGATCTCTTTTAGCTCTGTATTTTCTTCTTTGAGTGCCAATCAATTGAATTTAGCTGTTAAATTATATGATAAATCTGCTATTGTATTTCTTGCTTGTGTCTCTTCGTAATATTTCAAAGAATTTTCAAACAATCTATGATAAGCATGAAGTAATAAATCGTTTGTGATTAGCAATGTATTGAAAGAATATCTATGATTTTCTCTAATATCTCCAGCAATTTTGTCATAAACGCTCACCCATTCCTCAGACGTTCAATCACTTGGATAACCAGCTGTCTCTCTATCATAATTATTTGGATAATAGTGGGTCAAAGTAGTAGCTGGAGCTATTACTCGACCATTTTTACTCAAAACATTTATTTGCTCTTCAGTCAAAACAGCCAATGGATCTGCCGTATATCTTCAATTTACAGTTATTGTATTTCATTGTATAATTTCATTTTTCTTAATTTTCTGAATTGGCTGTCAATCTCACCATTCATTATATTCATCGTAAATTTCTACTTCATTATTCTGGCAGTATTCTGATACTCTACTAGCATCATTTTGAGTAATTTCATAATTTCTGGTCCATTCTTTGTCTACTCAATTTAGCATTTCGTTAAAATTGTCCATCTCTGTCAATTCCGGTTTTTCCATTTTCCGAGATCGAGAATATTTACTATTTTTTTCAGTTAGTAATGATGGAGCGACTTCAGTATTTTCAGTTGGTTCTTCAATATGATTGTTTTCGATAGAATTGTTGACCATGGTAGGTTTATCAGTAGTTTCAAAGCATCATGCAAGGAATAAAGAAATACAAAGTAGTGGAATTAGATAAAATTTTTTCATAGCAAAAAAAATTATGAGCTAAAATTCTTTTCCTTCTTATATTTAATAATGTTTTTAAAGCAAGATGAAAAAAATCGCAGATAAAAATTTGCAAATTTTTAAATTGTGAATATAATTATTATGTTTATAAATATTGATATAATCATGAGCAACATTAATAAGCCTAATTTTTCACCGGAATTTATTGACACAAAAAGCATTAGTCCAAATCTTGATAGTGATGATTATTTGAAATTGATGAATCTAAATTTTTCTGATTTTGAATGAAAAAGAGTTGCTAGCATATGATGATGATTTTGAATATTAGAAATGGATTTAGCTACGAGATGAACAGAGGTAGAGATAATTGATCCTATTTATTCAAATGAAAAATTAATACAAAAAAAATGGCAAGAGACTTATGATTGGGTATATCAATCATACATTAATTCTCTTAGACATAAAAATAGTTTTCTCGAAAATTGGATTGATGATATGAAAAAAAGAATTTGACAGCTTTTAAAGGATGGAAAAAATAATAGTTATGAATTATCTAAAATAGAAGAAGAACTTGCTGAAAAACTACAGTTAAAAGAGAGAAAAGATAAATTACTAAAGAACAAACTGCTTATAAAGCAAAACATGGAAAGGTGGAAAGAAAAAAAATCTAATAATTTAAAACTCAATCCATCATCATGAGAAAATATAAAAGGTATTGAATCAAATAGTAAAGATTTTGTATTTATAAACCATATTTTAAATTATCTACCAGACAAAATTAGTACTTTTTTGAAACAGGCTGATAAAATATTAAAAGATTGGTGAACTATTTTTATTGTAGATTATACAGATGAAGTACCAAATTTGCAAAAATTTTTCAAAAAACATTGAACATACAATATCCTTTGATGAACATTTTGTGGTTCGTTAAAAAAATGAGAATTCAAGAATCTTTGAAAATAAAAAGAATTGCAGATATTTCTATCCACGACTTTTTATTATTTTAATATTTTTTCTAATCTATCTATGAAATCTGAATTCTCTGCAAATTCTTTCTCTGTAAACAAATTTCTATAATTGTCTATTTTTTCTTGTTTAAATAAAAATATTAAATATCAATCTTCTTTTTTATTCAACTGCTCTAATATTAATCTTCTAATTATTAGATTTCATTCAAATTCTTTCAATCATTTAATTTCATTTGGGATAACTTGTCGATTTTCATTCATACAATCAATTTCTGGCATTGAAACACCTTTAAAGCTCAATCATTGCCCTGTATAATATAACTTGTGCAATGTTTTTTCTGTATCTACTTTAAAATCAACAACCATATTATTATCAGTTCACAGTAACAAAGATCCTTCATGATTTAAAAGCAATAAATCTACAATATCATCATGAATATTTTCAGGAAAATTTTTTATTGTTGCAACGACATAATATCACAATCAGTTCTCTATCAATAATTTTGCTCATTCTAATGAAAATTCACCTATTTCATTATCTTCCATAATTTTTTTTACTTCTTTATATTTTTCCTGGCTCGATAAAGATGCTTCAGCTTGTTTTGAAAAACTTCATATAAAACCATGAATTTTTTGTAAAAATTTATTAGGCAAATTTGGAACACCTCATGACATTCTAGGTTCATTAGTATTTTCTGAGTTACGTGGCATTTATTATAAAATAATAATATAAAAATTTATACCTTATTATAATCAGAAAAAAATAATGCAAATTTTAGAATACTTTTTTAATTAAAAAAAATCGCAGATATTTCTACCCGCGATTATATTTTAGTCGATAATTATCAGTCTACAGTCGACAGAATCCTCAACTGTTGACCGTTGACTGTCGACTGTTGACCGTTGACTAGAGACTATTCTGCATCCATAGCTTTGATTTTTCCAGATCTTTCATCAATAATTTGCTTTGAAATATTTTCTGGAACTCTTTCATATCCTCATAATTCCATTGAATAACTTGCTCTTCATTGTGTATTTGATCTCAAATCTGTAGCATATCCAAACATCTCAGCCAAAGGAACCTTACATTTAATTACTGTAGCATTTCCTCTTTGTTCTTGTCATTGAATCATTCATCTCCTTGAAGACAAATCTCACATCACATCTCACATGTATTCTTCTGGAGTTGTAACTTCTACATCCATGATAGGCTCTAAAATACAAGCTTGAGCTTCAGGTTTTGTGAAGGCATCTTTGAATGCTCTATATGTAGCAATTTTGAAAGCAACTTCAGATGAGTCGACATCATGATATGATCAGAAGAATGGAACAACTCTCAAGTTGATAATTGGATATCAAGCCAAGATTCATTGTGCCATAGTTTCTTTTGCTCATTTATCGATAGCAGGTATAAATTCGTTTGGAATAACTCAACCTTTGATCTCTGAAACGAATTCATAATTTTTGTCTTGTATTTTCTCAAGTCTAAGTAATACATGTCAGTATTGTCCACGTCATCATGTCTGTCTCTTGAATAATCCTTCTCATTCAACTTTGTCAGCCATAATTGTCTCTCTGTATGCTACTTGTGGTTTTCATGTATTTACTTCTACTTTGTGCTCTCTCTTTAATCTATCAATCATAATATCCAAATGTAATTCTCCCATTCAAGCTATGATTGTTTGTCCACTTTCTTCATCTGAATAAGCTCTAAATGTAGGATCTTCGTACATCAATTTTGCCAAAGCCAATCATAATTTTTCTTGATCAGATTTTGTTTTTGGTTCGATTGAGATATTGATTACAGGCTCTGCAAATTCCATTTTTTCCAATACTATTGGATTTTTTAGGTCACATAACGTATTTCATGTCCTTGTATCTTTTAATCCCAAAAATGCACAAATGTGTCCTGCATGTACTTCATCTATTTCTTGTCTCTTGTTTGCATGCATCAAAAGCAGCCTTCAAACTCTCTCTTTTTGTCATGTAACAGAGTTTAATAAAGTATCTCACGATTTAATTACTCCAGAGTATACTCTAACGAATGTCAAAGTACCAACAAAAGGATCTGTAGCAATTTTGAAAGCGATTGCTGAAACTGGATCAGCATCAGTTGGTTTTCTTGTTACTTCTTTTTCTGGATGATCAGGATCTGTTCATTTTATCAAATCTCTATCCAATGGGCTTGGCAAGAATGCACAAACTCAATCCAAAAGTAATTGAACTCAAGCATTTCTCAAAGCAGTACCACAGTATATTGGATATAATTCATTTTTTATTGTTCATGCTCTAATAGCTCTGATGATCAAATCATTTGAAATTTCTCATCCTTCAAGATAAGCTTCAGCTAATTCATCATCAAATACAGAAGCAGCATCGATCATTTTGTCTCTATACTCCTCTGCTATTTCTTTTAATTCATCAGGAATTTCGTGTTCGATGACATCACTTCCCATATCTCATTCAAATGTATACATTTTCATAGACAAAAGATTTACAACTCATTTGAAATCAGAAGATGCTCCATAAGGTATTTCAACTACTACTCATTTATCTGTCAATTTCTTTTTGATACTTTCTACTGACATAAAGAAATCAGCTCACATTTTATCCATCTTGTTGATGAAAGCCATCCTAGGAACTCCATATTTATCTGCTTGTCTCCAAACAGTTTCTGATTGAGGTTCTACTCATTGAGATCAGTCAAATACTGCAACTGCTCAATCCAAAACCCTCAAAGATCTCTCTACTTCAACTGTAAAGTCTACGTGTCCTGGAGTGTCAATCAAATTGATTTGATGATTATGCCAAAAACAAGTAGTAGCAGCTGATGTAATTGTAATTCATCTCTCTTTTTCTTGTTCCATCCAATCCATATCTGCTGCTCAATCATGTGTTTCTCAGATTTTGTGTTTTTTACCTGTATAAAAAAGAATTCTCTCACTCACAGTAGTTTTTCAGGCATCAATGTGAGCCATGATACCAATGTTTCTAACCTTGTCCAAAGGTGTTTCTTGTGCCATTTCTTCAAATATTTAAAATATTAAAATTTCTGTTTTGCAAAAAAATGCAAAATTTTCGGTAAAAAATATAAGAAAAGCCAATCTTTTTTCAAGTAAAAATTTACAAAAAAATAACAAACTATGATCACAAATTGACTTGACATTTTATGAAACATTATTACAATTTATGTCGTAACCTAAAATTAATAAAAAACATGGCAAAGCAATCAAAGGTGGACATTGTCAGAGCCCATCTCCAACAAAAAGGTCTGACCGAGAATCAGGTTGAATTCATCGTCAACCTGTACAAAAAAGTCTGTAGGAAAAGCGATCCGGCATTACACCATATTTGGTGTGATGAAATCGCCGACTCTATGGGAATCTCGATTGAAGAGGTTCAGAAACTTGTTGAATTCTTCAGCGGATGGCCGTACAGATTGACGGCTACCAATGGAAGATCTGATTGTGCCGGCTTCCGGTGCACCGATTATTTCGTGGACTGGCTCCACGAAATTGGAGTCTTGAAATAATCCACCAACCCAAAAAAAGCGGCATTGAAACTCAGTGTCGCTTTTCGCTTTTTAAAAAATTATTTTAATCTGAAGATAATGCTGATTTAATAACAATAGAATTGTTTACTACTTCGTGTTTTACATTTGCCAAGATTTCTTTTTTATTTGGAAAATCTTTTGTTCATGAAAGTACTCTCAGCGTATTTCATAATCAATTAATTTCTGAGATATTTGAAGTATCGATAGTATTTAATTTATCCAACATTCATATCACAGAATCTAATTTCGACAAAAACTTTTCTTCTCCAGATTCATCTATATTTACATTTGATAATTTCTGTAAATGCTTTAATTCTTCTTTCGTCAATTTTGCCATTTTATCATCTAATTTGTAAATTAATATATCATTCTAATGCCGGTTTATCTTCAAACTCCACTCTAGCTTTTATACTATATGTTCATCACTTTATGTATGTATGCATTGTCTCTGAGCAAGATCTTCAATCACATTCTTGTGTATCTCAATCTCCGAATTCCCAGTAAATCTTCTTTGGCATTCAATCAAATGTAATACTCATTGGTACATTTTCTCAAACATTTGCAAGCTGTGCTGGGTGTTCATCTAATGATATTACTATATTTGTATTAGGCTTTTTTACACTTATAATTGTTCCAGATACCGTGAATGTAAGTCAGTTTTTTGTCCTCATATCGACTGATGGATAAAATACTCCATTTTCATTCGCAAAATCATATTCGTATGTGTGAGAAATAATTGATTCTGATGTATTCGCATTTTTTACTCAGTCTCAAAAATCTCGTGAAAAGTAGACAATCTCGTCATTAGGGTCATTTAATGTCGTGGTAGATGCATCTAAATTTACAGTAAATGGGGATGTTCATACGGTCTCTGGAGACACCAACAATGTCCCTATTATTGTCGCTTGATTTACTGTAATCTCAATTGTTTTGGTAGTCGTGAGTTGTTGATCGGGATCTGATACTTCTAATGTTATTTCTTGTTGTTTATCTTCATCTATTGTGATTTGAAATGTATTTGGATCAGAAAATAATGATGGTCTTGATTCTCAATCTATAAATACTCTTTTTTGTGCAGATGAGCTATTGGGTGTTATATTCAATATTTGTAATGTTAATGTCGTGGGAAGTTGTGATATTTGTATTTGCTCTGGATTATCATAACTATTGTTTGATGTACTTAATGATACTGTATATTTTATATCAAATCAATCTGCTATTTCTCATTGTTCTACTCTTATTGGGAATGTATAAATTATATCATCAGATAGCTCTGGAAAATACACGCAAACATCATATACTCACTCCTTTGTATAACGGCTTTGAAATTCCACTGATTTTTCATCATCCCATATTCAATTACACTCTGCACTCCATTTTATATCATATAGTAAATTATAATCTTTAAATACCGATGATGAATCAAATTTTAAATTTACAGGATTTTTTCACACCAACAAAGCAGAGTTTAATGTTTCTATTTCAAACTTTTCACTAGCAACGCTTATTTCTGAGCCAATATTTATACTTTGTACAGATGCCTGGTATGTCTGTGGAGTTCAAACAGTATCATTATAATAAACTATAAATTCAGGAATATAAGATCATTTTTTTGTATAAAAACATGTACTAGAAAAATTTAAACTATTATTTCATAGCTGGATCCTCTGTCAGTTTCAACAATCCAATGCAATACTTGTCACAGTCACTGATCACAACTTTGTCACTATATCTTTGTATTGGAGATCATTTAAGGTAAAATTAACATTTATAGGAGCGACCAAAGATGGATTATTTTTTAATGATATAGATGAATCTTTGAATTTCGTATTTTTAACTATTGCAGAAGCATTTACTATTTGGTTATTTCATCGATTTTTACATGTATCACTGAATCAGGACAAAGTATTAAGCATTTTTACTAATAAAATTCATACAATTATCATCATCAAAAAAGATAGGAATGTTCACAACACAAAAGGTGTTTTCCTTTTGTTTTTTGATACTATAGTTTTATTTAAATTGACTAAGAATAATCACAATCAAATGATGAATAATAATCAGAAAAATATTATCGAAAAAAGTTGTAAGAGATTTACAGCTGTACAACTATCTACTCAAAAAATATTTAATCTATTTTGGTCTTTCATCAGAGAATAAAACACAGCGACCAGTCATCCGAGAAAGAAAATAAGCAATATTCCACATCAAATCATAAATTTTTTGAATGAAAAATTTTTTGATTTTGAATCATCTGTGTTTATGTTTTTGTCTACATGAATCTCTTTTTCTCATGAAATATTTGTCGTCAATGTAGCTAATGTTGATTTATTCTGAGAATAAAGATCGCTTAATTTCTGCATCTGATCATGTATCTCATCTTTTTGATTATCTGTAAGCTCTGAATCCTGCAATAGCTCTTTTAGTTCTTTGTATTTTGCTTGTATTTGCTCTTGTTGAGATTTCAATTTATCAATACTACTCTGTGTATTATCTGTTGCAGTTGATTGAATATTGTTTTCAGTATTTGTTCACTGTGTATTTCATGTATTATTATTTCATGTCGTAAAAAATGGATCTGCCATAATATTTTTGTTTTAATAATAAAACTGTAACTCTTTGCCATATTTTATAGATAATTATTTTATTTGTAAATTCAACAAAAAAAAAGTGCTCAAAAATTTGACAAAAAAATTTTTCTGGTTATAATTTATTGTAGAGTATATTTTGTTTTATAATTTAAGTTAATAAAAAATGTCTACTATCAAGAAAAAATTTAACATTGGAACTATTGCTATGTTCTTGTGATGCTTAGTGTTGGCTACATTAATCACTCAACCTATTTTGGCTAGGGCAGATAATGAATGAGGAAATATTATTATTGATACAAGTTTCTCACCATCAAGAAGTATCTCTGTTGAAGACTTATCAGCATCAAGAATTATGATGTGAGAATGATGATTATGTAACAACTCAGAATCTTGTGCTAAAATCTCTGGAGATATATTGTATGTAGATAAAATAAGAATTTGAAATGGCGATGACGATGACCAAAGTACTATTTTAATTAGTTGAGGTTTTCTATATTTTACGAATACGTTTGGTCCTCAAGAGTTTCCACTAAACAGTTTCGATGATGTCTTTTCCTACATAACATTTAAAAATTATTTCGCTAGTAAACTTGGTAATCTTAATGATGGATGACAATATTATATTGATTTTACACCTCGATGGGAAGAAGCCTGAATTCTTTTCGAGGGTAATAATGCTAGGAGGGATTGTAATGAGGAAACAGCTGGGTCTTTGTATTATGAAGAAGATAATTCTTGAAGTAAATTAATCATGTGTATGAAAATAAATGCTAATGAATACAGTGGTGTTGTATTAAAAGGATTTGATGGTTGAAATGATGTCAGTAGAGATTAAAAGAAATATACATTTGTAGGTGGCATACTATATATATGCCACTTATGGTAAGGATTTTTATTATTTGACTTTTCATCATGAAAACAAAAATTAATCGTATAGGTATTATCGGATTACTTGTATCATGCATACTGACAACATGTGTAGCATTTGCTAATATTACTATCACACAAAATGTATTTGATAGCATACAATGATCAGATGGTAGTTTTGCTTATGTATGATATAGTTGAGACTATAATGGTTCTTGAATGTTTATTTTTTGAAACGATACAATAACTTGAAATTATTCTATCATTCTTTCTGGCTATGATCAAAATTTAGCTTGTCATGAACAATTAATTTGATACTATATAAATCCTTTCTGGTGAGATGGTCGTATTTGGCCATTAAGTGCAAATAGTTTACAAACATTAGCCGAAGAAGACCCTAACTTTGAGGGGCTTAATATCGATGGATGATTATTCACAAGTTGTGAAGGAGAACAAATTGATCCTTTTGCAATATTTGGGTATATCGAATATGATTATACGCCTAATGATACATCTTCCTCATTAGACAATCAGGAAACAGGATATAAAATTTGGGCAGGAATTTCTTGATTAAATACTGATACACCATCATTTGCAAACGCCTTATTTTTACTTTGATGATGAAGTGGTAGCGATGTGTCAGCTTCTTGATGGATCTTTGATTCAGTTTCTAACACTGGAATAGTTGTTCCAAATGAAAATGGTAATTTTTCTGAACATAGAATTCCATATTTATGAGATCAAACTATAAATTTTAGATTTATAGATCCTGCATATTTCTCTTGAAATAATTGGTATACTACATGAGAAACAGTTAAGGTGAGAATGTCTTGAATTACTTGATATCATTGGCAATTATCTGGAGATTTAATGGAAACATTATCATGAGATTTTTCAACTGCAAATATTGAGAAATCTGTAACATTAACCAACCAAACTTGAAGCAAAAGCATAAATTTCTCTGTATCTGCCAATGACAATTGAGAGTGGATAGATATACATTCTAGCGACTATCAAATAACTCTACTTTGAGCAGATGAATGATGAAATGGAATACCTAATACAGAATCTTGATCAGTATCATGTACTTGGGAATGACCAGATCCTCAAGAAATTCTAACTGGTGGATCGACGATTTTTGGACTAACATGTACCTGAACAAGTGCTTTAACAGGAGAAATAAGTAGCTGAAATATACATATTGCTGGCTACACTGGTGGTAGTATCAATTCTATTACATATCAATCTTTAGATGATATTAATATCACATTTACTGCATGAAGCACTACTTGAACAGCTTCTCTATCTTTAAACGGTAATTCTATTTGTCTAGCTAATAATATGGGTATTTGTAATGGTGTTTATAATTCATATTCTGTAGTTATTACATGAAATACTACATCTGGATGAGAATCTGAAGACCCTGAAGAACCATCTTGAACAAAGCCTAATATAGCAATCACAACACAACCAAGTACAGGTTGGTCTCAAAATAAAATTATAAACGCATATTCTACAAACTATTCTGGATTTCAGTATATTATAACAGCATCAGACAGTTGTGACTGAAATATAAGTTTCAACTGAGCAAACTCGTACAACTGATGAAATATCGAACTAAATAATGAATATTATAATTGAAAATATATATGTTTCAGAGCATGGAATTCTTATTGAACTTGATATGCAAGAAGTGATAAAATTGAAAATATTGATAAGACAAAACCTGTTTGTTCTCGATGAGAGCCATCAAAAACAGAATTAATTGTTTGAGAAACTTGAGTTATAACTTTGACATGTGTAGACACATGAGCATGAATAGAGACAAGTTCTCTTTTAAGTAGTAGCTTATCTGCTACATATGGTGTCTTAAGTTTTAGTAATGCTACAGTATCATGAAGCCCATCAAGTAAGAATTTCTCATTTATATATACTGCTTTAAATGTATGAGAAACCACAATATCAATATTAGATAATAAGATACGTGATGGTGCTTGAAATTCAAATATTAGAGTGTCTTCACCAGAAATTACTGTAACCGAAGAAGACAATCCTTGACATAACTCTGCATCTTGTGAAAAACTCTTTCAATTCACACAAGTGCCCTACTCTTCTTGGACACAAAGTGATACTGTAGAAGTTGAACTATTTTGCTGAAGCACATGACGATGGGCCTTTTCAACGACAAATATTTGAGTAAACATATTTGATGGTACCTGATTTGAAAATGGACATCTATTGTTGACAACGACATGAGAATCGTTTAATGATAAATATGTTTGTATCTATTCTCAGACATGAGAAAGAGTCGAAACCGGTTGTACAGAGTATCCATTTATGATTGATGCTTTTGCTCCTGATATTCAGCTAAAGAGCCCTAATAATTGAACATCTTTTGAATCAGGAGATGCGGTAACTTTGTCACGAACAGGATATGATAGTACATCTTGAATTTCAGGATATACTCTAGAAATTAGTAAACCAAATGGTTCTAATATTGTCAAATATTTTGATAATATCACGACAAGTACTTGAATTATTGTAGATATTGAATGAAGGTGGCATCGATATGTTACAGCTTATGATAATGCTTGACGTTCTGAAATTGGTACAAGATTTTTCGATGTAACATATTCTGGATGAAGTAATTCTTGAAATAGTAATTCCTGAAATATCGAAACATGAGAGACGATTACGTGATTTAGTTTAATTACTCCGGCTTTGTTCGATAGATTTTCTCTATGAAATGATATAATATTTAAATGGAATTCTTGAGAATTAAATAGCTGATATTTGCTGAATGTAAATAAGATTTGATGAGATACTATTTTTAGTGGATTCATTACTTGAACATCTATTACTTTAAGCTGACGATATTTCAATACTGGTGCTTATTCTTGGTCTGTCGAAGATATAGCCTCGAGTAATATAGAAGCAATAGCATTGTTCTATGTCGTAGATATTGAAAATCTACCAGATTTAGAAGTAGATCAATTTGAATTTTATGAAATAGATGATGCGGAAATTAATGAATATTATAAATCAAATTCGATTACAATTGATTGACTTGAAAATTGATGGTATTCTTTGGCATATCTAAAGGATAATATATGAGTATTGTATATAAATTGAGATTTCGTATGAACACAATGATTTGTGACAAATGATGATAAAGTTCGTATTGAATTAAAAGCTAGCAATGAGTACAATACAACCGTATCTACAAAATTAATTATTGGTTCTGGATCTAATTTAGTTTCTGGTGATTTCAAAATTACGACTAAAGATTGAATTAATGGTTGGAACGATCCTTTGTTGACTCCTCTACAGAGATTATGGTGAATTATTTTCGTGGATAGTTTGGTAGAAATGTATCAAAACAATCCAGAAAAATTAGCTACATTCTTGGCTACATTTATGCAACTATTACAAGATAAATCAGATTATTATGGACAAGAAATATCTGATGCACAATTAAATTGAGATAATGAACTGGCAAACGAATACAGAACTTATAAAAATGCTGTAGATTTCTTGTATACAATAGTAAAATATCGTTATGATAATCTTAATGTTGAAGATCGTACAGTATATATAGCACCAAATGGAAAACAATATTTGGTGGAATATGATGAAGATAGGATGGCTTATACTTCTCCAGATTTTGCACGTCCAAAGTATTTCCCTACTCGAGAACTATTTACAAATCATATTGATATAAATAATCCTGCCGTTTGAAAATGGTGAATCGTATGAAATGTAATTACGACACACAATGGAAAAATTTATACAATTTATGAAACAAATTGAAAATGGACATCAAGTAACTTTAAGACTGCTAAATATTTTGATACAAAAGAAGATATTATAAATCATATATTGGCAAATAATCCTGCTTCAAATTGGAATCATACTGTAGATCCAGATTTTGAGCAAGTAGTATATACGGCTCCAAATGGGAAAGTTTACAAGATCTTTAAAACAAGTAGTAAATGAAACAATCCAAACATGTATTCGTCTTATAACTTTGTGGACGCAAAATACTTTACAAGTCTAGAAGCTGCTAAAAAATTTATAGATCAAAGTAATCCAAAAAGATAGTCGGCAGTCGGCTGTCATCACTCTACTGGCATAACCGAAGACTGCCGACCGTAGACTAATGGCTAACTAAAATCTCTCGTTTTCATTTTGGCAGAGAATTTCAGAGAATTCGTGGATTTAATTCTTTGATTTCTTTGTATGAATATTTATTTTTCTTAGCTCGTTTGACCAAATCTTTTATTTCTGAGACAGAGATAATTTCAGTATTTTTAGATTCATAAAACGATAAATTATTGACATTCACAAAATCATCCAAATTTTGGAAAATGTAAGAATATGCCATAATTTGTAAATATTTTTCTTTTATATCGTTTGAAATATACAAATCATCAAAATTTTTAACTCACTGAGTATTCATTTGCTGTTCTAATTCATCTGTTCACATGAGATAAGCGATTAAGACAAGGTTTCGATCTTTCAATTCTTTGTATAAATCAGAGAAATACATAGCTACAGCTTCGCTGACTTTCTTTACATTTAATGTTTCATCTACATCTATTGATATAATTAAACCGTAATATTCTCGTAAATCTTTTTCCATTTGCCAATATGGTTGCTGAAAATCATTTATTATTGCTATATAACTAAAGTCTACAGGGATATTATATTTTTGAAAAATTTCATAAACAGCTGGTAAATAATACTGAGACAGAGTATATTTATAATCAACATCACTCTGATTTTTTTTTATTATTCTATCTAGTTTTATCTGCGTATCAGTATCCATGAGATATAAATCAACATCTGCTCATAGGAAGCTAAACAAGTCTGTTTTTGTATTTTCAAATTCTCATATATTTTGAGTCGACTCCTCTATCGTCTCTCATGAATTTTTTTTGTGTGGTAAAATAAATTGAAAAACCAATAGCAACACCAAAAATCACAAAATAATGTATCTTACGACCATATTTTTTCATTTATAATATTCTTTCGCTTCCTCTTTTACTGTTTTCACAGTCTCTGAAATTTTTTTGTTTTCTTTTTTTGCCATATTGTTTGGTAAAAAGATAAATAACTTATTTATTGTTTACATATATTTTTGATATTTTCAAGCAAGAAATAATTAAAAAAAATCCCCATCCCGCAAACTTGCGAGACAAGGACTTCTTTGCTATCTTTCATTTCGAGGAACGTAGTGACGTAGTGACGAAAAATCCACTATGTGTTTCATCTTCCGTAATCTCCCAATCTTCTGTAATCTTGGAATCTTCCGCAATCTCCCAATCTTCCGTAATCCCCTATTTTTCACTCCTCATAAGCATTAACATTACATATCCACGAAGTTCCAACATGGTTGGATCCATTACTTTTACTATTCAC
>CALCYP010000017.1 GCA_937906635.1 uncultured bacterium
AATTAAAATTCTGACTTAAACTTTCTCTCTGATAGTCACCAATGGACTGATAAAGAAATGGTTTACAATCGTTAATATCGATAAATCTCTTTCTCATCACCATACATGCTGGTTTTCCGATATCAGAAGTTATCCATTTACGACCAAGCTTTTCTGCTACAGCGGCAGTTGTCCCACTTCATCAGAAGAAGTCAGCGACAATACTTCACTCATTAGAACTTGCTTTTATAATTCTTTCAAGAAGCTTTTCAGGTTTTTGAGTTCAATAATTGAGGTTTTCTTTACTACTTCTAATTGCTAAAGCAATATCACTTCGTACATTATCACTCAATTTGTTTCATTTTATTTTTTCAACAATTCAAGGATATTTCTCCTCTAATATGGATATTTCATTACTTGTATAATCACAATCTAACCGATAATCTTCAACTAATTTTCATCTTAGCAATTGCTCTTTTATCCTCTCTTCTTCTCAGTCATTCCAAGCTCTGCTTCATTGTTTGTTTAATCACTTATATGGAATACGAACATCATCTACGTTAAAAATAAAATCTCAAGCACGATTTTTTCTGTAGAATAAAATATTGTCGTGTTTACGAGGAAAATAACTTTCTAAATTACTTGCTCAAGTATAAGTCCAAATAATCTCATTTATAAAATTATCTTTTCAAAAAATTTCATCTAATAAAAGTTTTACATAATGTCACACGTGCCAATCTATATGTAAATAGAAACTTCATTTTTCGCTTAAAAGCTCTCTCATAAGATACAATCTCGGATACATATATTCCAAATAAGAAACCGTTCAATCTTTCCATGTATCAGAATAAGCAGATTGCTCAAAAACTGTCGGTTTTTGGTCAAGCTCTGTTCAGTTTTTATCATTTCAAAAAACATCAGGCAGAGTGATTTTTGTCCTATAATCTGCCTTGCTGTCATAAGGTGGGTCTATGTATATTAGGTCTATTTTTCATCTTAAACTTGGCACTCCATTTGCTTCATCTCCTGCAATGAGAGCAGCCATAGTCAGTAAATTATCACCATAAATCAGACGATTTTGTCGTGCTTTTTCATCGTACTCTTTTTTGAAATTTTCAAAGAGTGTCTGATAATTGGTGTCTTTTGATGGAATTACGATTTCATTTGTCTGCAACTTTAATCTTCGTCCATCAGCGATTTGTTGCATGATTTGTTCAGCTTCCTTTTTCCCTTTTCTGACAATATCAGGAAGTGCTTCAATTAGAGAAGTTTTTGGCATTTCGTCTTGCGTGGTAACTAAAATGTCGATATTTCTCAAACTAAAAAAGACGAGATACAACCGACCGAGTTACCACGCTCTTTTAACACAATTTCAGCATATAGACGAAATGCGAGTCGATTGCATATCGTCTTTTAATATATGCTAAAATTAAGTTCTTTTTTTGAGCGTGGTAGTTTCCTTATAGCGAAAATGAGATGTTTGTCAAAGGGAAAATGAGTTAAAAGATTTTTGAAAAAGCTATCTTGAATTTTCAAATATTTTGTATATTTATAGTTTTATGTTTATTTTCTGTCACAAATAAAATGTTGGAAAAAATAAAAAATGCAGTATTTGCAAAATATAAGAAAGAAGATTGTAAATGAGTATTTTTGTCTGTCTTTGATGCAGATGATAAATTATTGATGTCAAACGGAGTATTTTATACTGATAAGGTTTTGGATAATATTTTGGATACACTTTATCATTGATTGGTAGAGAAATACAGAAATATTTCATATATAGTTGTTGATGTAATTTTGGATGAAGAAGAAATAGTAGATGTATCAAAGATAAATGAAATTCCTTTGCAAGAATATTGAGTCGCTGTAATTGCTGGGAATAAATATTGAGTGATGCTCCCAGATACTGCATGAGTAACTGGTGCAATACAAGCATTGCAATTGATCAAACAAAAAGATTCTTTACAGTGAAATGCAAAGATCGTAAAATTTCATACCGATAGAATTTTGGTGAGATAATTATTGATTGATTAAAATTTTTATTCTGGATTTTAGCTTTGGTATCGTAGAATATCGTTTTGGTGAGACTTTGAGCTTTACACTGGAAATTTCTGGATACTGTAAAATATATGCTCTCGCACTTTCTGTAGTATTTCATAGTATGTGGTCTTTGATTTCGTTTTGAATTCAGTTTATGTCTTTTGAAAAATCATATCATTGAATTGCTTGGATTTTTGTCGGTACTACAAAAATTTTTTCGTTGTTTATTGAGCCATCATCTTCATAAAATGTGAGAGAATTTTTGTCTAAGCTAATAAATTTTGTTTTTTCTGATGGTCTTTGTTGTATATATTTTGAAAAAGCTGATATTAAATCTGACCATTTAATGTAAATAAAATCAATTTCTGCTGTAACGGTTCAATTGATTAATGAATTTTTTTCTCATATTTCATGTGGAATATCTATAGATTTTATTTTATAGTTTACAGTATCAGAAAATGTAAGCAAAATTCATTCTTTATCTGCAAAATTTTGTATTGCAATATTTTTTTTCTGCTGATCAATATATGTTGCTAATTTTCCACTCAAAAGGTCTATATCTTGCTGTGTAATTTCTCATTCAGAATCCAAAGTCCCTCATGTGAAATCAGATAGTGCAATAGCATAGATTTCTTTCAAGAAAAAACTTTGTTTTAAGTTTTTGATATATAATTTGGTTCAGCTTGGAATATTTCATCTATTTCACATAATTATTCAGTTGTCATCTTGCTCCATGGCTTTTACTTTAATTATTTTTTCTCCAGCTACTCAGTCATATCATGCAGGGAGATCAACATAAATGGTACTTTGAAACAATCTACCATCTTCTGTGATAAATCTGGTGTTTGGTACAAAGGTAAACGATTCATTAGTCGTATTAAAAATTTTAATTTCTCAAACTGATGGATTTTGAAGATATTTGATATTTGTCGTGTTCATAGATAAATCATACTTGTATTCAAAGCTTCAAGTGTAGTATGGTATCGATAAATATTTTGAATATTCTGGATATTCAGTGTCGGTAGCTGGATAATAACGGAAATTATATATTATAGTTTCAGTATTTTGAGATGGATTTATTGTTATTTTTGCATTAGGAATCATCAATAAGTATATCACATACAAGATTCATAATATCAAGATAGATTCAAATCAATATATTAAAATTGTTCAGTATTTTTTTCATTTTGTATCCAAATGAAATTTTTTTATGTTGAAAAAAAATAAGTAAACTGTGTTTAGTGCTTTCAGTATCTTGTTTGTCTCAATATAATTTGTTTTTAATCATATCTTTTCAAAAAATTTTTTACATTTTTCACTTTGAGTGCTAAATATAGCATTAATTGACCTTTTTTCTAATATTTCTTTTATCTGTTTTCATCGCCATTCATTATCAAATAATGAATGATCAGGATCTATAGAAATTTCTACCTTTTTTCATCTAGGTATTTTTTCTAAAGTTTTAAATATTTTTAGTAAACTATCATCACAAGAAAAAAATAATTTCATATTTATTTATTTTTCCGATTATAATAAAATAATACAAACAACATTATCACAAAAAATGAAACATATTGCCTAATATCAAATGTAATTCATCATAGAGCTAATACACCGTATCTGGGAGCTTGTTGATAATACATAAGTATGATATTTATTCACAATAACAAGATTATAAATCAAATTAATCAAGTACCAAATTGTCATTTTTTGTTTTTTATCAAGACCGTGATTAGTGTTGAGAATATCGCTATGAATGAGATAAACAATCCGACTGGATACACCGATCATAATTTGTTTAATTCGCTATTGGTTGTCAGTGGTTTTACTGCCAAAAATCAATTACTAGCTTTTCCTATGAAATCATCTCCGAAAGCTAAAAATATTCATAGTGGTATCAAAGATATAGTAATAGCGAAAAACAATATATCAGCCCAAACTCTTTTGTTTTCGGGTCTTTTTACAGTAGAAAAAAATATTAGCATCGATATAATTACTCATATTAATATTCATACAAAATGGAAATGATATCAATAAGGATTTAACATATCCAAAAATGCTTGTCGTGATCATGGGAAAATGCTTCCCTTATTATTCAAGAAAAAATATACATAAGCTCACAAAAAGTAAACAATTACGATAGCGACTGGCAAAAAATAAAACAATTTATAAAAGTCTTGATGCCATTTTTTACACAATCTGTATGCTATAATTATATAACAAACCAAAAATACAATAATTCCAACACTTGTCATACTAAATTCCATCCCAAACAATCTGAAATATGGATACATGGAAAAATTTTACGAAATAAAAATTTTAGTCGGCAGTCTTTTGTCTTTAGTCGTCAGTCGGCAGTCGTCAGTTTGCGGTCGTCAGTCGTCGGTCTGCAGTATATAGCTTTATTGATTCTGAAGACTGCCGACTGTTGACAGCCGACTGTTGACTAATTTCCTGCCGACTATTGACTACTGACGACTCTTTTATCTCAAAAATTCTACTAATTTATTTTCTCTGATGGCTGTAATCCTGATGATTCCAGGATAATCGAGCTGTTCTTCTATCTTTTCTCCTATTGTTTTCAATGTCTTTTCCAAATCTTTATCCGAAATTTCTTCAGGATCTACATATACCATGATTTCTCTACCTGCTTGCATAATATGAACTTTTTCTACTCATGAAACATCCTTTATCAATTTTTCAAGTTCAGACATTTTTTCTATAAACATCTCACTTGTATCATATCTGGCTCATTCTCTGGATGCAGAGATAGCATCTGCTGCTGCGACTATTCGAGAATAAGGAGATGTCATTGGGACATCATAATGATGAGATTCTGCTGCATTTACTATAATATCATCCATTCATAATTTTTTCAAAGTTTCAGCTCAAAGTGCTGTGTGAGATTGTCATGTAGTCGCAATAATTTTTCCTATATCGTGGAATAGCCCTGCCTTTTTAGCGATAATTGGATCTAATCAAAGCTCTGTAGCTATAGCTTCTGATATTTTTGCTACTTCTACACTGTGTAATCGCACACTCTGTCCATAACTATATCTGAGATAAAGTTGACCAATTAATTTCACAATTTCTGGTTTCATCATAGGAAGATTTAACTGAGTCAGTGCTTCTTTTCATTTTTCTATCAAAATATTCGGCAAATCTTCTACTGTTTGATTGTAAAAAGTCTCAATGTAGTGAGGATTAATCCTTCCATCTTTTACAAGTTTTTTCAAAACTGTAGCTGCGATAAATCTCTTTTCGCTATCAAATGATGAAATTCTGACCACCATAGGAGTATCGTCAATAATCAATTCAACTCATGTCAATTTTTCAAAGAAAGAAATATTTCTTCATTCTCTTCAAATCAACTTTCATTTATAATCTTCATTTGGCAAATCTACAGACTTTACTGTAAATTCATTTACAGACTCAGAAGCAATTCTCGGTAATGCTTTCGCCAAAATTTGACCAGCTTCTTTGTCCGCTTCCTCGTTTTTTATAGTCTTCATTTTTTCTACGAACTCTTTAATCTCTTCTTGGTATTCTACTTCCATATTTGAAAAAAGTTGATCTTTAGCTTCTTGCTTACTTAATCATGCAATTTCAGCCAATTTATCGGTCTGTTGTTTGATTACATTTTCTACTTCTTTTTGCTTCTCAGCTACTTTTTCCTTTTCTTTTTCCAATCTTTCCAATTTCTCTCACATTTTTTCTTCTCTCTCCAAAAGCTTGTTTTGGATTTCTTCCATCTTTTTCAATCTTTGTTCTTCAATTTTGTCTGCTTTGTCTTCTGCTCTTTCTATAATTCAATCAGCTTTTTTCCTTGCTTCTGCCAACATTTCTTCTTCTGTCTCTTTTACTCTAGCCATCCTAGCTTTGTATTGTTTAGCCTTTTCTGTAAGCGTCTTTTTGTATCAAAAGAAACCACCAGCCGCACCAATTCCGAGTGCCACAATTCAAATAATAATAGTCCATATCATTATCTTTTTGTATTAAATATTAAAAAAACGAAAAAATTTTTCTCAATTATTTTTTATAAGATTAACAAATCTAATTGCAATGGAAATTTTTTTAAAAATCTTTATTATGTTTATGTTTTATTTTATGAAAGAATATGTGATCATATTTAGGACAGAATTTCCTCATAGATACGAAAATACAAAATTATATAGCGACCAAGATTGGGCAGATTTATCGTGATAATAATTTGCAGTGAATAGTAGAGATTTGACCATGAAAAGGAGCTATCACAAAAAAGATAAAAGATATTTCTGACAATTTTTTTGTGGTGGAAAAAGATTTGAAGATGAAGGAACATTTAGGGCAAATACTATCTCCAGATCAAATTAAATTTATGGATGTATTGGAAACAAATATTCAAGATTTTTTGGATATTGATTTTTCAAAGATTTTAATCGTTGGAAATTTGCCATATTACATTACTTCTCCAATTTTTAGGAAATTTTTTTGAGATTGAAAATGTGATTTTGCTGGATGATTTTTCATGATTCAGGACGAAGTTGGACAAAAAATACAGACAATTGCAGGAAAAAAATCTTATCTATGGTGGCTTGTAAATTATTGATATGATGTGATTTATCACAAAACCGTCTGAGCAAAATCTTTCAATCCACCTCCAAAAGTAAAAAGTTGTCTGGTAGAATTCAAAAAAAAGAAAAAATCTGAAAATATTGATTTTGAAAAATTGGTAGAATTTTTGGATTTATACACACCATTTAGTAGGAAAACACTTTGAGCAATCAATAAAATTTTGGTTAAACAAGGCAAAAAATACTATAATTTCTCATCAAAATTATCTTGAAAAAGAGTTGACGAATTACAACGACAGGATTTGATAGATTTTCTTGACTTTTGTAATAAATAATTTATAATTATATCAGACAATTAACAAAACAACTAACAAAAACACACAAAAATGAAAAAGTGCGTATTAATCGTCGTTGCATTGTTTGCTTTTATTGCTATAGCAACGACCAAAGTCATGGGTCAGGAATCCACCATCCAATTTGTCAACCAGATTGGTTGCGAGCTCAATTACAAGGTCGCGGATCTGGCTGATATTATCGCAAACTGCGATACACTAGTCGACGACGACAATGAAGTGTCCAGACTGATGGCTGAGTACGAAAGTACATTTCCATCCGAGCTTGGACCAGATGAGCCAGCGGTAGCCGTACTTGTGCCAGACCACAGCAACTTCAATGTCATCTTCCTCCAAGAAACAGAGGAAGGAGAGATTCTTACTCTCCGAATCCTCTCTGAGGATGGCTGGCTTGAGTGCATATCTTCTGATGAGGATTTGCTATTCTTGTCTGGAGCTATTGCTTTCATCCAGCATATGGATGAAGTGGCTTCGCCTGAATAGGGCGGCCAACTCTCGTTGAATTTCAGCGGGAGTTTTTTTGTTTGAATTAAATTTTAAAATAAATATAATATTATCGCAAAATATGTTAGTTATGAAAAAAGTTTTACTTTTGTTGATTGCCATCGGGATGATGGTGACGACGTTTGGTCAGATAATTGGCCAGCAGACTATTACCTTTATGAATTGTCGTGAATGTGAGAACTATTATGAGCCAGAAGTTGATGTCCTCAATCTTGTTGGGCTTGTAATATCATCAGACACGATTCCCAAGGATGAGGACTATTATGGGATTTATGAGAGGTTTTACTCTGAATTTCCCAAATGGACTATGGTTAAATCTGTGGATGTATTTTTGCATCCAGATGATGTCGATATTTCATATATCATCATCCGAAAAGATTTGGACAACCAGACTAAGGCAATATATCTATTAACACAAAAAGGCTGGTTACAGTCAGTAGATATGCAAGATTTTCGGTTCTTTGATCGTTTGGTCTTGTGGTTTACATCACCATTGCAAAAATCTCAGGTTCCAATTTTAAGGAAAACCGAAATGTTTAGGTAACTTTATTTCCCGTGCAAAATGCACGGGTTTTTTTGTTTAATTTACACTTGCAACAACAAATAAATTACTTATAATACAGAAAATATTTTACATATTGTAAAAAAACATGCTATTTGATTTCAACGCTTTCATAGGAGAACTTAGGGAAAATCCAGAAAAAAAGGAGATAATAGGAAAATACGAAAATGCTCTTGGAGAAATTGCTTGATGACTAAAAGAACAAATTCGATACAGAGATTATCTTAGTACTTTTTCTCCTAAAAAATACTTGGTACCAGATGAATTACAAAATGATTTCGATTGGGATTTATTACAACAACTAGTTTTATGATCTTTTTCAAGCGATTATGAATTAAAAGCTAGTGAATGACAAGAGTTACCAGAACTATATATCGCAGTAAAAAGTGGAGATCAAAGTATCGTAAAAAAAGTTTCAGAATTACGATCTTTCCAAATTCAGAGATTATATGAAATATATGTAGAAGAACAAATCAATTTAGAAATATTGAGACAAGGTAGTGAAGATGAAAAAAATGCGATTGAACAAGAAAGGATCATGAGACAAAAGAGATGGCAAGCAATACTCGATACATTATGAATGGCACAAGAAGCCGCAGAACAAAAAGAACAACAAGCCAAAAGCCTGGACGAACTTATGTGAAAACTATAATAAATCAAATATTTCAAAAAAAAGCCCCACAATACCGTGGAGCTTTTTGTATATAGTAAATTTATTCTGTGTACCACTCATTTGCCGACATCGTAGAATCTTCATAAATTGATGTATCTACATAAGGATTTATGAAAAACGATGGCAATGGTTGTGCATAAATTGCTTGTAATCACACAGTTTTACCTCTATACTCTCACCTACTTGAAATAAAATATTTTGTAGTTGGCCATGGAAATTCTTTATTAGCATTTGAAGATCCTGCATCAATACAAAATTTTACATCATTCTCAGTAGGATTTGAAATTATTATATACGATAAATACTTTTTATCATCCCATGGTAATGCATTACCGTACATACTATCAAAATTATTAAAATATTTTTTAAAAAAAGAAGAATCAAACTCCAATCATGTCATATAAATATAATCCCAAAGAATACTATCTCAGGATTGAAAAATAACTCATATATCCATTTTGGGATTACTACTATATCAATCTCATAAAAATTTCAATAACAAATTGTTTCTTGCATCTGCCAAAAACAGATAAATACTATTGCTAGAAAAAATAGTATTATAATCCGATGAATTATCATAAAACATAGGCAAAGTCATAGATCATTTAGCTGGAATAGAAAGTGCTACATTTTCATTACACTCAGTATTTTTCCAAAATTCATTAGACAGAAATGTTGATCTTCACAAAATAGAGACAAGGAATCATTCTCAAGTTCAACCAAGATTATCATTTATTACATCAGCCAATTGTATATTATGAGAAAATCAAACATCAGAATTATCTATCTCCGTCAAAGCTAACTCCAATCATGCTTTTGCATAATAATAAGATTTATAATAACTATAACTATTATCTGTATATGAAATCAAATTATTCAAAAAATTCATACTCAGAATACCCATCAAAGAACACGCCAAAAGTACTAATATCACCAATATACTTATATTTCAATTCAATTTTCTATGTCTAAATTTTATAAATTTCATACAAAGGATTACTATATATTAAAAAAATGTTGAACTAAAAGATGTATATCATTCGCCCAAAAATCCTCAGTATAGCGTTTTGGATATATATCAACAAATAACCAAAATCAATCATCATTTATACATGCAAAATAGTTTGTTTCACATTCATCCGATTCAAAATAAGAGTCTGAATAAGGAATAATCTTAAATTTTGCCTGACTAAAATATACCGAATCACTTGTCAACATTATAGGGTTTGCTTCATCTCATGTTTTCAAAAATAATGAACATCACGATTGTAAATTTGAAAAATCAGGAGTCTGTGAAAATTCAACACAATCTCCACTAGAATATATTTCCAAATTTCAATCTTCTCATGATAAATACAAGATATTAGTAAATCATTTAGTACTTGCCAAAGATTCATTATATTTTTCAAAATCAACCGAATTTCTATTTGCAAAATTTTGTAAAATTTCAGAAACGAACAAAAACTCTTCATTTACTGTTTTTTGTTGTTCTACTCTAAAAGATATATCTGATATTGTCTTATATGTCCTAAACAAAACGATAGAGAATATCCCTAATATACATATAACTGTCAAAAGTTCTATCAATGTAAAAGCTTTTTTCATTTAATAGTTTCAAATAAAACTTTCAAAAACAATATCTCACGTTTTTCACGATTTATCATACAACACATGAGACTCTACTTTTAATATTTTATCATTTGGCAAAACATTTGTATATGTATTTGATTGAACTGAATCACTTTTGACAGGATAAACCATTTCAAAGCTATCATCTTTAGCATCGATATATACTGGTGAAAAAGAAAGATATCTTGCAAATATTGTCTCTTCTCCTCAGTCATTTGCATCACAATAAGCATACCAATACATATCATCTCAAGAAAACAAGCACAACTGATTTGCTCTAAATAAGGTACCAAAAGATTCTTGTTTATCTTCCAACTTTTGATATAAATAATTATCTTTATCAAACGATAATTTTAGTATTTGACTAATTCAAAACTTTCATTCACAAATCCTATCTTCAGGATTATCCAAATCTCAAAGATAATTATTTAATATATCAGACGACCAATCGTAGATTTCATTATTCATCACACAATCCCAAGATAAATTTTTCTCTAAATTTGAATCTCTGACATTATACAATAGTTCAATTCACTCTTTTGCCAAAACTGTAGCTTGTAATTTTATATTAGCAGTATCCAATGTTGAGAGATTTCCTGTCAATACTCTCAACACAGCCAAAATACCGATTGCAAAAACGGATATAGCTATCAATATTTCTATCAAGGTAAATGCTAATTTTTTTTTCATCACAAAAGCATTAAATATTACATACAAACTTTATAAAAAAACAAAAATAATATTCAATATAAAATTAAGTTTAATAAAAAAGTTTTACTTACAATCAATAACTTTTAATTTACATAAATCAGATGAAATTTCAAAACAATACT
>CALCYP010000018.1 GCA_937906635.1 uncultured bacterium
AGACTTGCAATAGATATATACAAGGAAATTTTGGAAGAGAAAAAGAAAAATAGAGAAATCGATGATGCTGCATATCAGAAATTATCTCAATTGTGTGTGGTAAATGGAAATGAAGATACTTCCATTAGAGATATAAAATCCAGACCAATTCAAATGTCAAATAAAGAGTGAGAAGAAAATGTATTCACTTATGATGAGTGATTACTTACTTTGTGTCTAAAATACTGAATGCCATTGATTATAGATGAAGCAAATAGGACAAGTCCAAATTTCTTGTCATCACTCAAAAAATTTCGAGCTTTGAAGTCATGACAAGATTACAAAGATGAAGTGACATGAGAAAATTTTCCAATCAAAGCACGTTTACAGGTAATTTTGACATCAAATGAGTGACAAAAATATAGTAAAGATACTATAAAATTTCAAGATCAGATAGAGAGAGAATTGAAAAGATTGTATGTGTGATACATGCCAGAAAATGAATTATATGATTTAGCGAAGGCAAAGCTTTATAAGTCTCCATGAATTGCACAAGTGACAGAATTAGATTTACAAGAGACATTACCACATTTTATCAATGCTGTCACAGAGATAAATGATTTATATACCAGTTGAAAAGAATATTCTGCGGCTGATAGTACAAGTGATATGAAATTGTCCTCTACAGTGCTGGACACAAAAAGGTTTTTGGAACTTATTGATAGAAATAAAATATGATACAGTGAGACTTTTTGGGATGAATTAAACCAAAAAATAGTGGAATTCATACAATGAATCGAACCAAGTGATGCATGAGATATGGATCGTAAGATATTGTGTATAATTTTTCACAAAAATGGATTACTATGCAAAGAAAATATCCCAGATTTGGTAAGATGAGCAACTAATTTGACTGCATATGATCTGTCTACTATAGTATCTTCCAGTAAGTCTCAGCTAAAAATACCGAGATGAACTCGTTTCGTGAATCCATGGCAATTCGCTAAATGATATGGAAATTTGATTAATAGAGAATGAGATGTCGCTAGACATAGACTAGCAAATTTTGAAAATTTGGATTTTGAGGATAATGGTACAAAACTGAAAAATCTATCTAAATCTCTGAGAGCTTTGTGAGTGCTAAATCCAATTACACACAGTCAAATTGTTTCAAAGTTAAACAATATGGATGAAAATAATTTACAGGAGATATTGGAAGATGTAGCTGGTATAGTCATCACTGATCATAGTGAAAAATTGTCAGATTTGAGAAAGATAATAGATGAGGCAGATGAAGTAGTGTATGGAGTGAAAGAAAAAATACAAAACCAAATGTTTGAGAAAATGAGAATAAGGGGAATGGCGGAGAATGATGCAGAGAATGGCGGAGAATGAGGTGCGGAGAATGGCAGAGAATGAGGTGCAGAGAATGACTGAGAATTGGAGGAGGGAGAAATTTCGCAGGGATTGAAAGATTTTCGTGAGGCATGGGAAGAGAGAATAAAAAATATTGATGATGAAAGTAAAGAAAAAATCATCGAAGCAGCAGAAAAAATCCCAGTGAAAGTGGAGACAGAAAGTGATGGAAGTAGATT
>CALCYP010000019.1 GCA_937906635.1 uncultured bacterium
ACCCTCTCTTGAAAATTAACCACAAAATTATATAAAATTAGACTTATGAAAAAAATATTGGTTTGATTAAGCGGTGGTGTGGACAGTGCTGTTGCCGCTTACTTATTAAAAGAACAGTGATACGAAGTAGTAGCAGGATTTATGAAAAATTATGTAGATGAAGAAAATCCAAACTGCTCTACTTACAAAGATGCAAACGAAGCCATCAAGGTTGCAAAGTTTTTGTGAATCGAGATTTTAAGTTTTGATTTAAGACAAGAATACGAAGATAAAATAATCAAATACATTTACGATTGATACCAAAAATGAATCACTCCAAACCCAGATATTTTGTGTAATACTTTGATAAAGTTTGATGTATTTTTAGACAAAGCATTGAAAGCTGGATTTGACTGAATTGCTACTGGACATTATGCTAGAGTAAAAGAAAATCACCCCCTTACCCCCTCTTCCCTGCTAGAGCCGGGCACGGCGATAAAGAGGGGGAACCTCTTTGCAAATAAGTCCCCTCGTTTTCAAAGAGGGGATTTAGGGGTGATTTCAAATAAAAATGAAGGGGATGATTATTATAAACTCCTTAGATGAGTAGATTACAATAAAGATCAGACATACTTTTTGTCGTGATTAAACCAATATCAGCTCAGTAAATCACTATTTCCAATAGGTTGAATGACTAAACCAGAAGTCAGAGAATTAGCAAAAAAGGTCTGATTGCCAAATGCTGAACGTCCAGATAGTCAATGACTATGCTTTGTCTGAAAAGTACCAATGAGAACTTTTTTGAAAAAAAGATTGCCGGTGAAAAAATGAGATATAGTTTTGATGGATTGAACTAAAGTTTGAGAACATGACTGAGCATATTTTTTCACCATATGACAAAGTAGAGGTTTGGATATAAATAAAAAGGCATTTGTCGTAAAAATTGATGTAGAAAAGAATTTAGTATATGTTAGTTACGATAAATACGAACCAGAGCTTGTGACAAAACATATTGAAGTAAAAGATTGGCATCGAATTGGTCAAGAGTATGAATTACCATTGGAATGTAGTACGAAAATTAGATACAGGCAAGAGCCAAATCCAAGTACAATGGAAAATAAAGATTGAAAAATATTTTTTTCTTATAATCAAGAGCAACGATGAGTCGCTAGATGACAAAGTGTCGTTGCATACTTATGAGATGAATGCCTTTGAGGTGGAATTATTGAATAATTAAGAATTAAGAAGTTTCCAAGATTATTAATTGTTAATTTTTGATTATAAAAATTTGCATTATTTTTTTTTCTGATTATAATTATGTTAGCTGGTAGCTAATAGCTCATAGCTAATAGCTGATAACTGACAGCAAAAAAAATCTTTTGCCATTAGCTACTAACCCATAAGCTATCAGCTAAAATTTATTAATTAAATATGAAATATGATGAGAAGAGTAATATGATTTATACTTTCAGTTATTGTGGCTGTGATTTTGTTTATATTGATAATATCCTTTTTTCCATCAAGAAAAAAAAGTGTAGACATCGTCAATATGACATATATTTTTATCGATGATGATTGAACCGAATATGATATCTTTGAGCCAGTTCACGGAGCAGCAAGAGATTGGTCTTTTTTATTTAAACGATTCAAAAATGAATGAGATAGTGAAAATTGAACAGAAAATGTTGATTGAGAAAATACAAATTGAGACAAATGAAATATATTAGGGAACAAAGATTATGTTTGATGATGAGAATGATCTCATACAGTGAGTACAGATCCTTATAATCTGCCTGAATGAGCAATAGAAAAACCTCTACCAAAAGATTGTGAGGCTCCTCGATGAGATAAAGTTAAACATACAGAATCGATTTTGGCATATCAGCAAAGAAGTGATGTCCCAGATATTTGTAATGTACAAAGAAGGACTTGCAATGATGGTGTACTAGATTGAAGTTTCAACCAGCCATCGTGCAGTGAAAATGTAGTATATATATCTAATAAATCTAGTAGCAATATCAGTTCAGAATCAAATAATAATGTGGTTTCATATACGAGGAAAAGTGTAGTATCACACAACGATCTGCCAAAATGAGAATTAATTCAAACTCCGACTGTTGCAAAAAATGAAAAAGCAGAATTTGATACGAAATGAAAAATTAAAAATTGAGAAAAAGAACCAATTACAGATTGGAATAATGATGATAAATATTGAAATATTGGTGACTATGAATCACAAGAACAAAAAAATGTTAGTTATAAAAATTGTAAAACATCTCGATGAGAAGTCATTAATCACTGACAATTTATAAAAGCTTATGAGTCACCATTTGGATTTACAAATGCGAGTTGTAGCGTAGAACTCAGACTATGTGTAGATTGAGAATTAAAATGAAGTTTTGAATATGGAGATTGCGAATATTTAGACATTACTTATGAAGAATATAGTAATAATTTGCAATTAGGAGAAAATTCAGAAAATAGCAAAAAGACGACTTGGATCAAAAAAGTATTTAGATAAAAAATTTATTAAGAATGATAGTATTTGTAGCTATATATTTTTATTTCTTAATTCAAATTATCATGGCATCAAAATGAAAAGATTCTTTAGCAAGTAAAGAAATTAAAAATAAGCTCAGTACTGTGCCTGCCACAGTAAAAGAATCGACAAAGTCCGTGGAAAATAAAATTTCTGATGAATCGGTCATAGTAATTGAAAACGCAAAAAAATTAACAAAAAAAGCATGAAGTGCATTAAAACAATGAAAAGATTTTGTGGTTGATAAGTATAATAATCTAAAAACAAAATTAAACAATGATGAAACTATCGTGAAAAAATGAACAAGATCAGAAAAAAATATTGAAGAATGACTTATTTCAGATCTTATAAAGACCAATCAAGAACTCATTGATCTTACAAAAAAGTTGATTGATAAATATGATGAAAACCTAAAATTATTACAAGAAATTAATAGAAATCTATCAAAAAAGAAATAATATTATTGAAATAACAATTGTTTTTGATATATAATAATGTGATATTTTATCACATTATTTTGGTATTATGGCAAAAATTACAACAAGAGCTGAAAACTATAGTGAATGGTATAATCAGCTCGTACAACAAGCAGAAATGGCTGAAAATTCAAGTGTCAGATGATGTATGGTTATCAAACCATATGGTTTCGCAATTTGGGAAAATATCAAAGATGTATTAGACAAAATGTTTAAAAATACATGACATCAAAATGCAGCATTTCCGTTGTTAATACCAAAATCTTTTTTCACAAAAGAAGCTAGTCATGTAGCATGATTCGCAAAGGAATGTGCTGTAGTTACGCATTACAGGCTAAAAAATGACCCAAATTGAAAATGAATTATTGTGGATCCTGAAGCTAAATTAGAAGAAGAATTGATTATCAGACCTACTAGTGAAACAATAATCTGGGATAGCTACAAAAGATGGATAAATAGTTATCGTGATTTGCCAATACTCGTAAATCAGTGGGCAAATGTGATGAGATGGGAGATGAGGACGAGAATGTTTTTGAGAACTGCTGAAATATTTTGGCAAGAATGACATACTGCTCACGCTACAGCACAAGAAGCTAATGAGGAAGCATTAAGAATGCTTGATGTCTACAGAGATTTCGCTGAGAATTTCTTGGCTATATCACCTGTAACATGAAAAAAACCTGCTCATGATAGATTTGCTTGAGCTGTAGAAACTTATACTTACGAACCTATGATGCAAGATTTCAAAGCATTACAAGCTTGAACATCACACTTTTTGTGACAAGCCTTTGGAAAAGCATTTGATGTAAAATTCACAAATCAAAATAACGAATTGGAATATGTTCGATGAACATCATGGTGATGTAGTACAAGAATGGTTGGATGAATAATCATGGCCCACGGAGATGATAATGGATTAGTTTTGCCTCCTCTACTTGCTCCATATCATGTAGCTATCGTGCCTATTTTCAAAAATCAAGAAGATTTAAATGATATCATGAATTTTTTGAAACCATTGATTGAAAAAATGGACAATGCAAGTTTGGATGCTCATTCAAAATATATAAAAGATACTATCAAAGTTAAATATAAAATTGATAGTGACACACAAAAGACTCCAGGACGAAAATTCAGTGAATACGAGATGAAAGGATTTCCATTGAGAGTCACTGTTTGAAAAAGAGATTTAGAAAATTGACAAGTAGAAGTATTCAATAGAATTACTGAGGAAAAGACAATGATGAGATTAGATGATTTAGTTGAAAATTTAGAAGATATTTTGTTGAAACAACAAAAAGATTTGTATGAAAAAAATAAAGCATTTAGAGAAGCAAATACATACTACGTCAATACTTACGACGAATTCAAAGAAAAAATAGAAAAATGATTTATCTTTGCTCATTGGGACTGAACAGCTGAATCAGCAGAAAAAATCCAAGAAGAGACAAAAGCGACTATCAGATGTATTCCAAATGAATGATTTGTAAAGCAAAATGATGAATGAGTAGATATGATTAGCTGAAAACCAAGTGTTTGAAGAGTTTTATTTGCAAAAAGCTATTAAATTAATTAATAATTAAGAATGTTTTATATTTTCTCCCTTTTTAAAGGGAGTACCCGCTTTGCGGGGGAGGGATTTTTGTAAATCTATGTATAAAAAATCCTTCGTCACTTCGTGACGCCTCCTTTAAAAAGGAGGACAAGCAACTTTACTAATACTTATTCCATGGAGAAACTAAGCTTAATTAAACCGACTAAAGATTTTGAAAATCAGATACTTGAGATTGCTCAAGAGTTTTTTGATGATGGTACAGTTTTAAATTGAACTAGTTGATTAAAAAGATATGCAGATAATTATGACTGACGATTACAAAATATAAATAACAACGAAAGGAAAGAGACAGTAGATGCTTGACATGTAATTGCAAATCAATTTATCTTAATCCGTGAATTGGATAACAAAGTACTTTGATTTATTAATACAAGATTAGAATTAAATGATGCATTATTGGAGCACTGATGACACATATGATATTCAATTCGTCCAAGTGAGAGGAAAAAACATTATGCCACAGCACAATTGTTTAG
>CALCYP010000020.1 GCA_937906635.1 uncultured bacterium
AATTGTTCAGATTCATTACCTTCACTGACAATTAAACAACCATTTAATTTTTCATTTATATCATTTTTATTATAAAATTTTGAATAAATTGTCTTTATGATATCCTGTTTCAATATGTTTTTTTCATTAAATTGTTGTACAAACTCTCTGTTTACTTCCATATTTACTCACATAAATCATTTGAAACAGCCAAATCGGATGTGCTCTCACATAGCGAATCACAACAAGCGTTCATAATGATCCGTATTCAAAGATAATTTATTAATCAATCTCTCATTTATAGTGTTTGCGTAAGATTCCATTTCAGACATAGTTGGCAATAATATAGGTAATCTTTCTTTCTCTCAATTTCATTTTCATATTTTGTATTGTTTATTCTCAGAATCATAAGCCAAAAAATTGTCAAATTCTAAAGTTCAAGTTTTTGTATCATAATATAATTTTATATGGTTTTTGTTTGCTCATATAGATCATTCCATAGTTATAATTCAGTTTTCAAATCATATATCATTATTTAAATCACTAATTTCAAACTCACTTGCAAAATTTTCTCCATTATTATTTACTGTATCAAAGAATTTAGATATTGCACGGAAGCATGATACCATTATGCTCTTTCTACAGCATTTTTCTTTTATTTCTCATTTGTGATTCAAGTCTATGATCATTTCGTCAATGTGTTTCTTATTTTTTTTGACTATTTTTTGTTCCTCCTTATTTAGTGAATTAAATTTATTATAGTCTATCTCTCAATCATCGTTTAAGTATTCTATACTTTTTTTAAAATCTTTGTCATTCTCTTTTCTACTTTTTAACTCAATGAACAATTGTCTCCTTTTTTCAGTATCAGTAGAAATATCTCCATTTATGTTGCTTCATTCTATATATTTATTTATTTTTTCATGTCTTTCTACTATAGCAATCGGACTTATATCTTTTATATTCCCAGTAGTATTTTCCAGCATTGCTACACCTTTAATTCAAAAACTTGGTAAATTTAGTCATTCTTTTTTTGCTTTGTATAGCTGGACTCTACTTTTTATATGTCATTTTTTACCAAATATAGTTTCCAATTTTACTAAGATAGTTTTAGAGTGTTCATCTAATTCAACTCAAGCTTCTTCTTTTTGCTTTAAATATTTATATGTCTTTGCTAATTCAACTAAATATTCTTCATTAATTTTAGTATCTTTTGCTACTTGGGATAAATCTTCATTTTCTTCTGCTGTCAATTCGATGGCTTTTAATTCTTCGTGCTTTATATTTGAAGTCGATTTCCATGTGTTGACATCTTTTCATAATTTATCAGTAAATTTAGCAAATACATCATCATTATTTAGTAATATATTTTGTAATTCATATACTAGAGCTTTTTCATTCACCTCTTCTCAAATAATTAGTTTCGTATAATATCATCAAATTATATGTATAATATTTTCATCATCAAAAAAATCATTTGGAATATCTTCTGGAAAAAGATATTGTAATTGCTGAGCTGTATAGTTAAATATTCAGCTAAAATAGTTATCAAAGTATTGTTTATCAAATTTATCTTTTCACTTTGAACGAGAATATATGACCTCATAATATATATTCTTTTCATTAATTATTTTAAAAACAGATTCTTTCATACGAGAAAAATTTTCAGAAATTTGGATGGCATTGAGGTTTGCTACTTCACTATCTGAAAATCTTTGGATATTGTCAGTTTGACTTTGGTTGGAATTGATATTATCTGGTGTGCTATTTTGCTCAATATGACTGTCGTTAATACTTCATCCATTTAATGTCGAATTTTGGTCTTTCTCAATATTATCTTGGATATTTTTTTGAATTTCTTGAAAGTTAGGCTTTTTTTTATCTCTTATCCATATATTTATGTGTGATTGTATTGCTTCTGTGATTTTATTAATATTATTCAATGAAATATCTCAATATTTTTTGTTTAAGTTTATCACGATACTTCTAAATCATCTTTGGATATTTGCATCATTTATTTTTCCACGTATATATTTTTCATCCAAATTAGAAAATCTAGTATAATTTCTCCTAAAAAGTCCAGAATCAATTCTATTTTCCAAGATCCTAATTTTTACCGTATTTAGATCGTTTCAATATTCGTTACATCATTTATTCCAAGTATCTTGTATGATTTTAAAATCTTCCTGATCAAATGTTTTTTTATATTGATTGTTGAGATTTTCATATACGGACAAAAATTTATTTTTATTTTGAATACCTTCTAATTCTTGTGGTAGTACTGTACTATTTGGAATACTCTCAAATTGCATTAAAAGAAAAAATAAAATAAATAACAATACAATTATATACGAAAATCAAAAATTTTGCAAATTTTTGCTGTTGATTTTTAG
>CALCYP010000021.1 GCA_937906635.1 uncultured bacterium
ATTCCTTGCTGAGGGTTTCACCCTCAGCTATTTGATATTTCGTCCCTCCGGGACTCATCCTTTCTGACCCCGGAATCTTGTACAAAGGATGCCCCAGCCACATCTCAGAAATATAATTTTTTCTATTTCATCTTGAATTAACCGACAAATTCACTAATCTGAAAGAAAGCAAATTTTACCCAATAATTTTTTATTATGGAAAAAAAATTAAAAAAATGAACAGACTGTAATTACATCATCGAAGTTACATATACAGATGATGAAAAAGAAAATGCAAGAAATCACATGATTGAAATTTTTTGAAAAGACGTGAAAATACCATGATTTAGACCTTGACAAGCACCAAAAGCTATGATAATGGAAAGATTAAATCCAGAATATGTAGAAATGTGAATTTACGAAAAATTGATAAATGAAGGACTAAAAGCAATTTTGGATGAAAATAAAGATATCAAATTTATCTGAGAACCTTATGATTTAGACAAAGATGATGCAAAAAAGACTATCAGTGTCAAATTGGATATTTACCCAGAAGTCGAAGTAAAAGACGACAAATGGAAAAAAAATAAGATGAAAAAAATTGAATCAAAAGCTACTGATGCAGAAGTAGACGAAGCCTTATTAAACTTGAAAAAAAATTATGCCGATTATCAAGACACAGATAAAATTGAAAAAGACACAGTTTCAAAAATTGCAATAAATTTTCTGGACAAAGATGGTACAGAATTGGAAAAATGAACTGTTTACCTATGAGAGCCAGAATTTACAGACAAAGATTTCGCTAAATTCTATGATCAATTCATCTGAAAAGACAAAGGAAAAGATTTCGAAATAGCATACAAAGAAAAAGAATTGCCACCAACTTTCCAAAAAAAGAAATCAGAAAAAGATCCAAAAAAAATTAAAATCACAATTAAAGATATCAAAAAAGTAGTTCTTCCAGAATTTACAGGAGAAAAAATCCAAAAATTATTCCCAGATCAAAAAGATATAAAGAACGAAAAAGAATTAAAAGCATATATCAAATGAGAAATTGAAAAACAAAAATATGAAAATGAATTAATCAAAGCAGTAGAGGAGTATATCAACGACATTAGATGAAAAAATATGTCAATCACAATCCCACAGACATTAATCCAAGAAGAATTTAAATCCAGAATCAAGAGTTTAGAAGATAGATTGTGAGGAGAAAATGGAGTAAAGCAATATTTCCAACAATTATGAGATGAAAAAGCGAGAGAATTCGTAGAAGACATATCCAAAGCTGCTCAAGATAGCTTAGAAAAATTCTTCATACTACAACAAATCACAAAAGAATTAGAACTGGATATCGACTGGGACAAAGGAGAACATCTTGATATAGAAAAGAAACTTTACGAAAAAATTATGTGAATGTAAAAAGATTATTTACATTATAAAACAATAAAAATGGATGAATTTATACAGATGGAAACAATAGTTTCAAAGAAAAGATCATTTAAAGAACTCTTCTTTTCATCAGAATGAAGAATGAGCGGACGAGAATACGCTTTATACACTTCACTACTCAGTCTATGATATCTTTTTGTTTGTTTTATTGTATGATTTATATTTTGAATAATCGGGTGAATAAGCTGACAAAAACTTAACAATTTTGAGAACTTTGGAATAATCGCAGCATTAATCATATGAATACTATATATAATTATGGAAATCTTTGTATCAATAAAAAGAGTTCACGACTTTTGAAAAAAAGGCAGCTATGTATGGTGTTTATTAATTCCTTTGTTTAATTTATTTGTATGATTACAATTATTATTCCAGAAATGAGATGAATGAAAAAACATATATTGAGATAAACCACAAGAATTCAGCTCAGGCAAAAAAGCACTTACCATAATACTATATATAATATACACCGCAATATATTTATATTCAAATTTTAACCAATAAACTAGATAAATCATTAACAAAAAAATCCCAAGTCAATTCGACTGGGATTTTTCAAATAAAGGGACAGACAAAGAAGTCACAAAAGTTACCAAAGAATACCTAGTAAACTCCTTTAAAGTTTCCGAGGATATCGCATATCCTACTACAAAAAGCACAACAGAAAGTGCCATCAGAAAAACCAAAAATCTTGCATAAGCGATTTCAAATTCATTATTCTTTTCCATGATAATATATTTTTTTGTTTAATAATATTTTATTTACAATTCAAGCATATCATATATATATTTTTTTCTTCAACTATATCAATAGAAATCAGTAAAAAGCCATTTTTACTCTTACCAAAGCCAAAGCCAATCTCATCAACTCGGACAAGAAAAGACAAAGGCCCGATTGGGACGGTAAATCTGGCCGAAAAAAGAGCAAACCAATATATTTCAAAACAACAGCATATAAAATTTATTGAAAACATTGATTTTGAATTAATAAAAAATATTTTGCAAATATTATATAAGTAACCAGCCAACCAACTGACAATTCGAAGTCTACTATAAGTTAGAAAGATAATTTCAAGCATTGAAAAAAAGTTACCGAATATGAGAATAAAAAAATTTTACTTGATTTTAAAAATTAATTATCTAATATAGATAATGAGATTATCTAAAAAAGATATATAGCATTTAAAATTATATGCCAATAAATGAAAATTATATTTTCAGATAAACATCTTGAGAAAATATATTACGATGAATCATACAATCCAAAAGGATACCATCCAGACATTTTGGAAACAATGATCGAAGCAATTGATGTTTTAGCCTACTCACCAAATCTCAAAAATGTATGTAATTCACATGCTTTCCAGTGCAAACCTATAGAATGAAAATACAAAAAGCACAAAATATATAGAATGAAATTAACAAGATGATGGAGACTATTTTTCAAACTACAAGAAGATGGAACAATACAAATAGTAAATATTTTAGAAATAAATAATCACGATTATAACTTTACATTTTAAAACAATAAAAATGATAATACCAAGAGCAACACATCCATGAAAATTATTAAAAAGAGAATTAGATGCGAGATGACGAAGTCAAAAAGATTTTGCAAATATTTTATGAAAAACCACAGCAGAAGTTAATGACATAATTTCAGGAAAAAGAAATATCACTATAGATTGGGCATTAAGACTTGAATATGCCCTATGAATAAGTCATGAAGTGCGAATTTGAATTCAAAACAAACGAGATTCTGTCCAATTATTAAAACAAAAAGAAAAAATGGAACTTTTATTGTGAATTAAACACAAAGCTCAAGAATTAGTTTTTGCATAAATTCACACATTACCTAAACTGACCAGAATTCTTACTTCTTAATTCTTAATTATTTTGTACGATATCATAATCATCTGATGATGAGCAAGCTGACTTTTTTGCTCCATCAATGCACCCAAAAATAGCAAAAAATTAATCATAGAAAAACAAAAAACTCTATGAAACAAAATTCTCCTATCTGGATGATGAAGATGTAATTTTACAAATTTAAACATCGATCCAGAAAGATATTTCTGACAAAATAAGAAAATGCTTTCATCAGTTTTTCATAAATATTCAAATTATGATTTCATGAATTATTTAGATGAAAACTGAATTGAATACAATATTGAAGACAATGGCAGAGTAATACTAAAAAGCTGAAAGGCAAAAGAATTACTAGAATTTTTAATAAGAAAAAGTGAAGAAAATAATACAGAAATCCAGACCTGAAAGTCAATCACAAAAGTAAAAAAAGAAAATGATTTTTTCAAAATCACAACACAAGAATCTGAATTTTTGTGCAAAAAACTTGTAATTTCTACATGAGGAATTTCATATCCACAAGCCTGAGCAACAAGCTTTTGAATAGATATTGCTAAGCAATTTTGATTAAACACGATTCCAAGTTTTCCAGCACTCTGCTGACTTGAGACAAAAGAAGATTTTTCAAGTTTATCATGAAGTAGCATTACAGGAAATGTAGAATTATTTGATTGAAACAAAAAAATCTATGAAAATCAATGAAATATCTTATTTACTCATCGGTGACTATCCGGTCCAGCTATTTTCAACTGTAGTGCCTGACTCGCCGAATATTTAACTAAAAAATATTTACCATGTCATCCTGAGTGAAACGAAGGATATAATTTAGACTCTTCTCTGCTGAAGCCGAGCACGGCACTTCGTTCAGAATGGCACATTCAATTAAAACTTACTCCACACCAAATCACAAAAAAATTGGCATCCATTATTAAGGGAAGCCTGTCCGGCTTTAGCAGGAGTGGCGAACGAAATGATGAGCCGGAAGGATTTTATGCTCAAATCACAGACTTCAGACCACTCGAAGAAGCCAAAGTAAGTAGTGGATGAGTAGATATGAACGAAATTAAACCGAATTTTGAATGTAAAAACATTCCAAATCTATATTTTATCTGAGAGACTTTGGATATTATCGGAGAGACTGGATGATTTAATCTTCAACGGGCACGGAGTGGTGGGAAAATCTGCTGACAAAACTTTTAATCATAAATAATTTACAATGGCAAACACAATTCGAATCAAAGCAACAATAATCGCAATATGTACATGAATATTTTATTACTGAATACGGAGACTTTTTTCAATTTTCCATATAAATTTACCAAAATGAACGATAGTATTAATCGCAGCTTGTATAGCGATTTTCATTGCTATTTTTATCGCAGTTATCTCCATATCATCCTTCACCTACAAATGAAGTAACAACAAAATTCTTGATATTTTTGGAACAATATCGACACGACTACTCACATTATGAGTTATATTATTTACACTGCTACTAGTTGAAAATGTAATATCAATCCGATACAAACCAAATCCACGAATTACTACATGAATAATCATAGTAATATTGTGCCTTTGAATATTTTTTTCACTCAAGACAAAAGTTACGACATATGAAATAAACACAGACAAAATCAACAAAGATACAAGGATTTTGCTAGTTAGCGATATACATGTTGACCATATTTACAAAGATTTTCATGTGAAAAAAATCCAAAAAATCATAGAATCAGAAAAACCTGATTTCGTGCTAATTGCATGAGATATGATGAACAAAGCCAATTATGACTATTCAAAATACTTTTGAATTTTAAAAAATAAGGATATTCCAATCTTTGCAGTGATGTGAAATCACGATATGATGTGAAATAAAGAGAGTATTGACGATATTCAAAAAAATTCTTCAATAAAATTATTGAAAAACGAGAGTATAGAATATGAATGAATTCAAATAATATGAATTATAGACAAGAGTATCTGGTGAGATAATACATTACAAGAAAATTTAGAAAAATCAAAAATAGACAAAAATTCAAATAACTTCTGAATTTTAATCACACATCAACCTATTTCATTAGAAAAATTAAAAGATTATCCAATCGATTTAGAGGTCGCAGGGCATACACACCGCTGACAAGTATTTTGACTCCGTAAAGTAGTAGAAATGGTAAATGACTATTGATATTGAAGATACGATGAGAATTGAAAAACGGCAATCGTTACACAATGAATTTGAACATGGGGATTACCTTTCAGACTTTGAACTCAAAGCGAAATGGTAATAATTAATTTGAAAAAAAACTAAAAAGCCTTCAAATAAAAAGAAATATTGGTAGAATATGTATCATGATTGACAAAATCTACAATAATTCTCCTAGAACTTCAATCCTGATCCTGTATTACGATCCTATATCAAGTATTGTATCATAAATCAAACCTAAAATATCTTTTTCTTTTTGACATACCAGAAGTTTTTATCTCTTCTTTTTGTCCATTCAAAATTTTATACAAAACTAAATCAACTCATTTAAGGATACGATTGTCATATTTTATCGAATCTAACATTTGCATTTTAAACTTTTCTCTATCCTTAATATCATAAAAAATCTCAAATGCCTGGACATAATAATCAACTTTTTGATCAATTTCTGCCGTCTCATTAATCTTTTGGATTATTTCCTTTAATTTAACAATTTCAGGACTATCAATTAAATCAGCAGTATTACCATCTGTAGTATCTAATCACACGGACAATCAATCATCATTCTCAGGCTTTTCATATCTTTCGACATTTATTTCATCATCACACTCAAATCAATATTGATCCAAAATAGTAAAGAATCACGAATCAAATCAAAATTTTTTAAACCATTTTGTCTTATATTTTCATCAAGAATTTCTAAGTGACCTTTCCAAATCATCAAGATCTTTTTTATTCAATCTTCAATTCAAATAATCAATAATTTGAGGAAACATTCACTTAGGTAATTGCTTCTTCTTAGGAACATAAATTTTTTGAGGAACATCCTGTTTCTTTTCTTCAATTTTCTCTATATTCAATGTATCTAATATATTTTCTTGTTTTTCCCTATTTTCTTTTTCAATAAACTTAAAATGAGACTCTTTTATTTTATTTTCAATAAAATCAAAATAAAATTTTCTAAACTCCTCAGCCATCATCAATTTTTCCTCATCAAAGAAATACTTTGAAAACTGTACAAACAAAAACAAATCCTGTAAATTTAATTCTCAGAAAAATTCAGAATTATCATTTACAATAGCATTAATCATCTTTTCCAATAATTTATTTTGATTTTTAACAAAATCCAATTTTAATTGTTTCTTCCTCTGAACTCATATACTTCATACATGTTTTTTAGCTTTTGGATATTTCTCACTCATTTCTTGCAAAAAAGAATTCTCATCATCTGATGATACAACAAAAGCACTCTGTTGAAGCAATAATTTATTTAATTCAGAAAGAAAATATTGTTTCCAACATAAAAATATTGGTTTTCTGTATTTTTCAAATATTTGTTCAGCGTTATCTATGATCCTGTTTTCATCATATGATTGCAAACTTTCGCTAAATTTCATAAGCTCACCGGCATTTAATTCTTTTAATATTCTATTCAAAAAAAGAAATAAAGAACGATATGCTTCACTTTCAACTTCATCAATATTCATTTTAGCATAATCAAAATTTCAAGATTTTCAAAATGATTGAAATATAGACAATGTTCTGTTAAACAACCAACCATGATTATGCAATCAAATATTTTTATTAGCCCCTAAATCATTTATATTTTTCTCTTTGATTTTTCCACAAAAAATACTAAATCATTGCAAAATTTTTTCCTTTTCAAAAAACAAAAGCAAAACGACATCTATAATTTTCACCAAAGTTTCAAAATCAGCATTCATATTGTCTTTTAATCAATTTACAACTGCCTCATACACAAATTCAATATAAGAATCACCAAAATCATTTAATAAATCTTCTTTATCAATATCAAATGATTTCATTAAATACTCAAAATTTTCATCCTGTGATTCATCAAGATAATTATAAATAACTTCTTTTTTTGTATCAAAAAAGTTTCAAATCAAATGTTTAATTAATTTCAAAACATCTCAATTCTTTCAAATAGAGGAATCAAGCATTATCAAAAAATCTTCTTTTCATATATTATCAAAAATTAATCTTCATAAATTTAAACGGACATATTCATCCACAAAAGCAAAATCATCAAACATAGATTTATCAAAATCTCAATCAAAGTCTTCCATAATTTGTGTAATTAACCCCTCTTTCATAAGACCAATTGGGAATTTATTACTACAATATTTTTGATAAAATTCAGTAAACAAAGATTCATTAGCCATAGATAAATTTTCATATAATTCTTTTTCTTTTAATTTCAATCACGTTGAACCTAATAAATCTAATCTTTTATCTATTTTTTCTTTAATTTCAAAAAGATTAATCAAAAACTTTCCTTCAGATTCAATTAAGTCTTTTAAATTTTGATTTACTCACAAAGAATCTAAACTATCTCCAAATCTGAGTATATCCATTATTCAATAAAAAATATCAAATTTATTTCAATATATTATATTGATTTGATACAAAAAGTCAATATAATAAGCAAATTTGATAATAGACTTTCATAAAAAAATTAATATAAAACCATTGTTTATTATTTTATGACAAAATGACAAAAGCATTAATACTATTTTCATGATGACTGGATAGCATATTAGCACTAAAAGTATTGGAATCTCAATGAATAGATTGCACTGCAATCACATTTTACACACCATTTTTTTGAAAAGAAAAAGCGGAAGCTCTCGCACAAAAAAATTGAATCAAAATAAAAACTGTAAATATTTCACAAAAGCACCTTGAAATAGTAAAAAATCCAAAATATTGATACTGAAAAAATATGAATCCATGTATCGACTGCCATTGATTCATGATAAAAACAGCTTGCGAAATCGCAAAAGAGGAGTGATATGACATCATAGCATCATGAGAAGTCCTCGGACAAAGACCAATGAGTCAGACAACCAGAGGATTGAATTCAGTAAATAAAATTTCGTGAATAGAAATTCTCAGACCGCTTTGTGCAAAGAATTTACCTGAAACAAATTACGAAAAGTTATGATTAGTAGATAGAGAGAAATTATTAGATATCAGCTGAAGATGAAGACAAAGACAGATGAAACTCGCAAAAGAGTTTTGATTAATTTGATATGAAATGCCATGAGGTTGATGTCTTTTGACTCAGGAATGATATTCAGGAAAACTAAAAGCACTTTTTGATAATTTTAAAGAAGATATCATATCCTTAGATACAGAATTAATTAAATATTGAAGATTAAAAGTATTCAAATGGGGATTTATTGTACTTTGAAGAGACAACACAGATAACGAAAAATTATACGAATTAGCAAAAGACAACAAAGAATATAAAATTACTCGTCTAGTAGAAACGACATGACCACTTGCAATTATCAAAATAATCAAAGATTGATTCACTGAAAACGATATAATTAAATTTTACAGAGAAAAAGTCCAAAAACTAGAACAATATAAAAATTTAAGCATTCAATATTTATAAAAAGAGACTCCTAAATATAGAAGTCTCATGGGATTAATTCTGGATAAACATATAGAACGCCATCAATACATTCTCTTGCGTTAATTGGCAAATCCAGCTCATCGACTGGACCAAACAAGTCTTGATATTCTTCAAATGTTAACATATACCAATTTTTTATGTTCCTACTTTTATTTTACATATATATAATAAACATCTAAAACATAAAATCAATTCCAACTTGAATATAAGATAAAAAAATTTAATCTACAAAAAAGACAGTTTTATTATTAATTAAAAAAAATGGCAAAAAAAAGTAAATTAGCAAAAGTATTTATCCGATTGACCTTAATTTTCATCGTTTTCGCATCATTTGCAGTATACATTGTGATGTATGCTTGATTTAGATGATGAAGCGATAACCCTTGTGATGAATGATATATTCGAAACACAGAGACACAAGAATGTGAAGAAGAAATTATAGAAAATATTGAAGAAATCACAGAAGAAGAATCTTGTACAGAGGCTTGATGAACTTGGTACACAGAAAACAATATTTGTATTTTACCAGATGTACAATAATATGGAACTAAAAATAGACTTGCCACAAAGATACGCCAAAATGAGAGCACATACAGCCACTCATTTACTACACGCTCAATTAGCAAAAGTTTTTCCAAACACAAAACAAGCATGATCACTGGTTGATGATGACCTTTTGAGATTTGATTTTCAGGCAGATAGATTACTTACAGATTTGGAATTAGATCAAATTGAAAAAAGAGTTAATCAAATAATTTATTTAGCATGCGAAGTGAAAGTAGAGGAGCTACCAATTGCAGAAGCCAGTAAATTGTGAGCAAAAATGTTTTTTGAAGAGAAATATGGAGATATAGTCCGTGTAGTTCAAGTAATGAACAAAGAATTACCACAAGAAATGAAAAATGACGATAATGTAGAATATTTCAAATCATTTTGAGAGAGATTATCAATGGAATTTTGTGGATGAACACATGTCTCAAATACAAAAGAAATTTGATCATTCGTAATCATAAACCAAGAAGCTGTAGCAAGTGGAATCAAAAGAATTACAGCATATACAGGACCAAAAATACTTGAAAGACTACAAGAGATCAAAGGTACATTGAGACAAGTTGAGGAGAAACTTTGAGTAAAAGCAGAAAATCAAATTTTGGATAAATTAGAAAAAGAATTAAAAGAGAAAGAAGAAATGAATTCAAAATTCGAATCAATCAATACAAAAATGATTATCGACTCGTTGAAATCATGAGACTATAAATCAAACGAAACTTTCGACAAAATCATAAATGTATCAGAAAATTCAATTCTAAAAGATTTATCATTCAAAGATATTACATTCCAATGCAAAACTGTATTCGAATGACTAGATATCGTTGTCTTCAATAATGACTGATGATATGCCATAATCACAAACAAAAAAAACGCCCAAGAAATTGCAAAAAATCTTTGAGTTAGATGATGATGAAATGCAAATATTGTCCAATGAAAAGATCCAAAAATAACTGAAATATCATAAAAATTATCTCCCTTTTTAAAGGGAGTGTCACGAAGTGACGAAGGATTTTTTACCCCATTTATACAAAAATCCCCACAAAATATTAACAACATAAAACTTTCAAATGAAAATCACATCACGAAATGTAAACTGAATCAGAGCCGTTTTGAATAAATGATTTTGCGAATGGGTACAAAAAGATGATCCAGATATTTTGTGTTTGCAAGAAACTAAAGCATTTGAAAACCAAATTCCAGCAGAACTGAAATATGCTCTCAGAGATTATGATTACATTTGGCACACAGGTACAAGACCATGATACGCTTGAACTACAATTTTTTACAAAAAAAATTTAGAAATAATTTCTACAAAAAATACATTCGAGAACTTTCCAAAATTCAACGAAGACGGTAGAGTAGTAGAGCTAACTTTCAAACATAACGATACAGAGATCGTACTTTTGAACATATATTTCCCAAATGGATGAACAAGAGCAGATTGAACTGAAATGCTAACCTATAAATTAAACTTTTATGAAGATGTAATAAAGTATATCAATGCACAAAGAGACGAATGAAAAGAAATCATTGTCACATGAGATTTTAATATTTGTCACGAACCAATCGATATTGCCAGACCAGAAGAAAACACAAATTCAATCTGATTTCTCCCAATTGAAAGAGCAGAAATGGATAAACTACAAGCAAATTGATATACAGATGTTTTCCGCTACCTAAATCCAAAATTAGCAAACAAATACACCCGGCGGTCCTATAGAGCATGAGCCAGACCAAGAAATGTCTGACGGAGGCTTGATTATTTCCGAGTATCTGAATGAATCCTAGAATTAGTAAAAAATATGGAACATCAAGAATTCATTCTCTGATCCGACCATTGTCCAATCAGTTTGATTTTCTAAAAAATTAAAAAAATCCTTATTGTAGGGATAACACTTGTGTTATCCTATAAATATAGGACAGGACGAATCCTGTCCCTACAACAAGGATTTTCAATTAATATACAATAAAACAGGCCAATAACCAGCAAATTGGACATTCTTAATTATTAATTCTTAATTATTAATTATTTTATTCAATCCAATACTTATACAGTTTTTCCTCTTTCAAGCAATCAGCGACAGAAATTACTTCATCAATCTTAACATTTCTGATTTTAGCTAAAATATCATCAAGAGACTTGATTTCTCAATACAATAAATACTGATTTCATACAAAATTCGCCATCTCATCACTTGACTCTATTCACATCTGATATTGTCAAACATTAAATCAAATTGCCTTATCAAATTCTTCTTTCGAAATATCTCAGTTCGAGATTTTTTTCAGTTCTCACATAATTTTCTCAACTCAATAATCAAATCTTTCCTTTTCCAATCAAGCTCTAACCATGAAAATTCAATCATGTGGCTGTGTATGATGAGCTGCTCTAATATAATAACACAATCATTCTTTCTCTCTAATATTTTGAAATAATCTTGAAGACATATTTCATCAAAGAATAGTTGAAAAAATCGAAGCAGCATACCTTCTTTCATCATTTCAATCAAATCACTTTGCTCAAATAATAATATGATTTTGAGCAGTTCATTTCACAAATTTTCATTCCTTTTGCTTTGCCAATATTCATTGAAATTCTGGTCTATCAATTCTTTTTTTCTCAGGCAAATCAGCAAATAGAGTAGTAATCTGATCTTCAACGGCTTTTTGATCGGCGATCTTTCAAGCAATAATTATTATCAAATTGTCTTTTGTATACAAATCTAATTTATGCTCAATTAAATCTTCTCTAGTAAATCATTGAATATTTTCTACTGGTCACAAAGTACTCCATCAATAACTATTGTCTCAATAATAAAATTCTTGCCATTTATCCATCACAAGTGCTGTAGGCTGATCTTCATACATTCTAACTTCTTGAATTACAACTCATTTTTCTCTCTCCATCTCATCTTGTGGAAAACGAGCATTCATAATCATATCTCACAAAACATCTAATCACTTTTCAACAAAATCAGGTGCTGATTTCACGTAATATCCAGCATAAGTATCTCATGTAAATGCATTAAATTCTCAACCAAAAGAATCAACTGCTTCAGCAACAGATTTTGGCGTCTCGTATTTTTTTCATCACTTAAAAAACATATGTTCCAAAAAATGACTAATTCAATTATTTTTCCTATTTTCATATATACTACCAGCCCTCGCTAAAATCAACATTGTAGTAGAATTTGAGTCTTCCATTGGGACAAAAATAGAGTCAATTCATGCCAATTTTTTTATTTCGTATTTCATTCCTAATAATCATAACCGATATAAAACAAAACAATTTTTACAAAAATAAAAAAATAAAACAAGAGAAAACAGAAATTTTTCATTTGTCTGAAAAGGATTCTTCAGCCGATGAATCAGCTTCAGAATGACATGTCTCCGTCATTTCGACGAAAAACGAGGGAAAATCCACACTATCATTCTCTATAGATTTCTCACTTCGTTCGAAATGACAAATAAAATATATTCTTCGCTTCCATGCTAACCCCGCATCAATAGATCGGGTATCTTCGACTGAATTCGAAACTCGCTTCGCTTGAACCGGACACTGCACCCAGAATAACGGACAACATCTGCCGCCTACTGACTACCGACTGCTGACGACAGACCGACGACAGCCGACTGACGACTGTTGACTGCTGACTACCGACTGCCGACTGTTGTCTGCTGACTACCGACTGCCGACTGTTGTCTGCCACCAAACATCAACTAATTTTCAAAAAAAGTCCAAAAAAATTTGACAAATAAAAATTTTGGGTTATAATATGATTGCCATTTTAATATTTTACATCATAAAAACATTATATGGCGAGAAAAAACTGTAGAGCTAAAACAAAAAGTTGTTTGAAGTTTAGTGTAGTAGCTTTGAGCATCTTAGTAGCGGGTACAGCTTTAGGAAACCAGGTCTCCGCAGCAGAGGTACACCCTACAATCTCTACACAAAGTCCGATCCTATCAGACGAAGCAAGAGAAATGGCTTCATGATTACGATCAAAAATTGTTAATTTTGTAAAGGATTGACTTGAAACTAGTACATCTAGAAACAAGTACGATTTCCGAGCAAAAGACTCAACAATTCAAGTGAATAAAAATGAAGTGATTTCATTGGAATCAGAAGCTCCTATCTTTATTGATATGGAACTTGATCCAAACAGGTACTATGCTGAAAGTTTAGCTAAGAAATGAATTATCAGCAAATCACAAAAATTTTATCCAAACAACTTCGTTCGTCTGAATGAAGTAGCTAAAATGATTGTGAATAGCTATCGTTTCAAAGTTGGATACGACATAGACTGAAATGCTTGATTGACGGACAAGGTATACTTTGCAAACACAATGCCAAAGTATTACAACACTGCTTATGAAATGTGAATCTTTGAGTGAATTGAAAATTTGGAAGATTTTGAGAGATTCGTTTCTTATAACGATTTCAACAAAATCCTAAAAAATTTCAAAGCCCAATATCCAGATTTGGTAAACTTGTATTATATGGATATCAAAGAATCTAATGCTAACTTGAAAAGATGAGAAGTAGCAAGGACGATCTTTAGGACAATGATGATTGACTCTGAAGAATCATATTCATTTGAGGATATCGCCTACAGTGAATATGGAGCAGATGTACAATTATTAGCCGAAAATGGAATCATTGCTTCCGATGAAAGATTTTATCCAGAAGCCGATGTATCACGTAAAGATTTCATCCTCTGGCTTGTAAAAACCCATTTAAAACATTCAGGAGAGCATGTAGAAAATCGTGCTTTAGAACACAGTCTTGCCGATTTAGACTATGAAGCCGAATATGCACCATATATATTACTTGCCAAAAATGAATGACGGGTTGATTACTTGGTAGAAACTGTCAGATGACAAGACTATCTCAATTTAAACTCAAAGGTTACGCAGCACGAAGCATGTTACATCATTTCGAAACTAACGTGAATTACATTCGATTATGACATCATTAGTGCAGATAAAAAGTACATAACTAGGTGAGAAGTTGCCCAATTATTGAATAAAGCTTATAAATTGCCAAGTGCAAAAACAGCTGTTTCAAGTACTCAATATCAAAATGATAGCCACATATGAAGATTAATCGAAAATATCAAAAGTCTCGCAAATTGATGAAAAAGATTAGCAATCGTATCATAAAGCAGTTAAACGAAGGCGGATTTTGATCCGTCTTTTTCTTATAAAATTTTTAGCCACAAAAAACAAAAAAATATAAAAAAAGTCCTCAAAAATTTGACAAATAAAATATTTTTGAATATACTTAACAAGGGAAAATTTTACATTTTAATAAAAATAAAAAATGAAACTCATTCATCACGTAAAAAAACACTGAAAAACAATCACATTACACTTAAAAAAACATCACAAAAAGTATATTTTTTGAATATTATCTGCTACATTACTACGAAAATGAGTTTCACTAATTGCAGCATATGCATTAGTTCACAATCTATCTTTTTCATTTGCTGATACTGTCCATCAATGAGAATGAGATAACGAAGAAATTGTAGCTGAAGAAATAGTTAACAATAATGAACAAGAAGATTGAAAATATTGAGAATATTGAGAATATTGAGAAGATTGAGAATATTGAGAAGATTGAGAATATTGAAATAGTTTAGATTGAAATGAATTAGTTTGAGAGGATCCAAACAGCTGAGATTGAGAGGATTCAAATAGCTGAGATTGAGATGAGTGAAACAACTGAGATTCAGATGACTGAAACAGCTGAGATTGAGAGGAGTGAAACAGCTGAAACTGAGACGATTTAAATAGCTGAGATTGAGATAGTTCAGAAAGTTCAATTCAAAATTGAGTAGAATCAAACTGACAATGCGACAGATGAGATATAATCATTACGACACCAAAAGAATGAGACATTGTTTGAGGAGTATTTGATATTTCTCGAGAATTTAAAAATGATGATTGTTATGACACAGAATATACAATAAAATTACGAACTAAAAATGGTCAATTGGAAATATTTTCATGAAATTCAGAAAACACATGATTTTCATTTGATAGTACACAATTAGAGTCAGATTATTATACATGATACAGCCTAACGATATATGGAAACGATACTATTTACCGAGCAGAAGAGTGATGAGATTTTACAATTGATAACAAGTCTCCTGAATTATCAAATACATGAGTAGAATACTCAACAAGGAATAATAAATTAAATATCTGAGACACAGTTACGGTTTCATTTGAATCAGATGAAGAATTAACTTGAGTTACAGTAAATATTCAATGAACAAGAGCATATTTAGACGAAAAAGATTGAAATAAATATAAATATACAATGGATTTTACTGAAAGCAATACTACAGGTAAAATAGTATATTGAATAGATTATTCAGACATCGTATGAAATACATGATATTATGAACGATACGACAATATTGAATTAGATTATACAGCACCAACAATAGAAAACATAAATATGACAAAAAGTTGAAACGAAATCAGAGTTTCATTTAATATAAACGAAATTACAGATGCATATTTTGTATACATGATATCATGAGCAAAATACACAAATAGTTTAAATAGTAATAACAAAACAGGTCACGAATTTATATTAAATGACATCAGAAATAAACTCAAATATAATTACAGTATTGCCATCGAAGATGAAGCTAAAAACACATTAAATATTTGATGAGATTTCTACCTATCATGAGACGAAGTAATATTTACAAACAAAGAAATCTCGAAATCACACTTAATCACAGAAGTATGATTTAAAACATGAGATGAGCAAGCGTTAAGAGAAAAATTAAATAGTTTTGATAAATGTTCAGAAAATTTAACATTTAAAAACATAAATTTGCCAATCGACTGAATGACTTGAAAACTAGTAATGCCTAACTTCACTAATTCAAGTATAAATCAAATGACAAATGCATTTACCACATTATTAGTAAAAAGGATTGATTGAAAAGCATTTTCGCAAAGAGAACTAGATGAAATATTTGAAGACCTAAACGACTTCCTAATCATAGTGAAATTGGTTAAAGATGACGATAACAAATGTAAACAAAACATGAGTCAATATTACATTAATAGATTCAAAAAAACATTAATTAAATACAAATTAATCAATAATTAAAAAAGGACTATAGAATCATTAATTCTCTACAATTTCTACAATTCTACTATCTCAATCCTTTTCAATAGTAATTTTTGCATAATGTGAAATATCCAAACTATCAATAAATTTTGGCCATTCAATAGCAATATATTCATGTTTTGAAATTTGATCATTTATTCATTTCTCCCATACATCATTTTCCTCTCAAATTCTATACATATCCACATGCAATAATTTTCATCAATAAGAATTTATATAAGCATATGTCGGACTTTGGACAATATTCTCATCAATTCACAATCAATTTGCAAATCATTTAGTCAATAAAGTCTTTCCAGCTCACAAATCTCAAAACAATAACAAAATTTTATATTTTTTTGATAATTCTTGTCACAATTTAAACATTTCTTCAGGTGTTGTTATAATCATATTTTCATTCAAAATAATAAAATATATCATTTTCTACTGAACAACGATATCAAAACTATTTTTAAATCAATCAATAGCATCAATTACAAACCTATATTTTCATGGCTTGTCAATTCTCAATCCATTTTCAAAAACTTTTACTCACTGATCTTCAGATAAAAATCAATAATATCCATAGTGTGCTACAACATAATCATCAAATTCAACAAGATTTCACTCCTCATCCAACAAAGAAAATAGGATATAACCACTAAAATCTTTAAATATTTCTCAATCTTTAAGTACACTAATTTTTAAATCCGTATACTCTCACACAGGCAAAGTATCTGGAAAATCTTCTAAATCAAAGCTAAAAGATCAATCTTCATAAATATTTTCAAAAGTAGCAATATCATCATTAAATCAAGAAAAAAAAGCTTTCGATAAATACCCATCAAAAAACACGCACACTAACAACAAAGCAACCAAAAACACTATTAAAATAATAAATCATTTACTTGTTTTTTGCTCTTCCATATTATTGATAACAAAGTAAAACATCAAAACAAATCCCATTTACAATAAATTTAATTATTCTTGATTTTAATTCAATAAAATATACGATAATTGCCGACAATATTTATACACAAGCACAAAAAATGAAAAAATTTTATTTAATTGATTGATCTTGATTTTTGTACAGAGCTTATTATGCTTTCCCAGATATGCCAGATAAAGACTGACACAATATAAATACTGTATACTGATTTTTCCGTATGATTTTGAAAATATTCCTCGAAAAACCAGATTACTTTGTAATAGCACGAGATGCACCTACAAAGACACACAGACACGAAGCATATCCAGACTACAAAGCAAATAGAGCAAAAGCCCCAGATGATTTCAAAATTCAAATACCAATCGTACAAGAAATCACAAACAAATTATGAATACCAAATTTAGTCATGCCAGGATATGAAGCAGACGATATCATCGCATCAATTGTAACAAAATTTAGACAAGATAGCTGAATCACTTGTAATGTATTTTCAGCAGACAAAGACTTGAAACAACTCTTGGATGAAAATGTAATTTTCACAGATCCAAGTAAATGAATCACATACAATACAACAGACTTTATACAAGAATTTTGATTTGAACCGAAATACATTTTAGATTACCTATCTTTAATTTGAGACAACGCAGATAATATCAAATGAGTACCATGAATCTGACCAAAATGAGCAAGTGATTTAATTAAAGAATATAAAACAATTGAAAACATCTATGAAAATATTGATTGAGTATCTTGAAGTACAAAAGAAAAATTAATCAACTGAAAAGATTTTGCAGAAAATGCTAAAAAATTAATTCAACTAGAAATATCCCCAGAAGTAGATGAAATTTGAATCGAGAAATACAGATTAGATATCGATTTTAACAACTACAAAAAAGTACTAGTAGAAGAATATAGTTTCTGATCAATGGAAAAAGTAATTACAGAAATCAAAAATAAATACCAAATGCCACAACAAACAAGTTTATTTTAAAATTATTTTTGAAAAATTTTAGCTAAAAAGAGTAGAGGAGCAGAGATAATTCTCTGCCATGTTGGCTTTACCCACAAAAAAGCAGGATAATCTTTGAAAACAGTATTCATAAACTCAAAAAACTTGTTGTTTTTGTTTCTGGATTCAAAAGGATATTTCAAAAAATCTAATATAAATTTAAACATTTGAACAAAATTAATAATTAATCAACTTTAGCACCCACATAATAATCTTTATAATAATTTACAGCCTTTCTCAACAATAAATCTACTTTATCTGGATCTGCTAAATCAACTTTTGAAATATTTACCTTCAATGATATAAAGCGACTATATCATTCCCTCTTAAATCTTCTCAAAAGTTCTGGAAGCTTCATTTTTCATTCTCATGGAAACAAATGTTTTTTCTTTGAATTTGAATCGGACAAATAAAGAGTAGAAACATATGGGACATAACGATCAACCATTCTCAAAAAATCACTTTCAAACACATCTAAATCCATTCCAGAGACATCTAATCACAAATTACATCAGTATTTTTTAATAATTTCTGTTATATTGCTAAAGCGGTATTTTGGCACTATTGAAAATGGTGGAAAATATGAATCAGCAGGATTAATAATTGAAAACTTAATATCTTTATTTTTTGATTTATATTGTTCTATATTATCTCTAATAAAATAATATGTCTTATAATCAAAAAATTTAGGTGCATTCATACAAATTGTATCAATATTTAGTGCTTCACATAAATCCAAAGCCTTATCCATTTCTTTCTTATTCAAATTTGGAGAAGTTTGTATTACATTAATAGGAAAACCATGTTTTTCAGACAATTTTCTGACATATCTAAGATTCCATGTATCAAAAATTTTCCAAATAGCCAAATCTAAACCATCAAATCACGCTTCTTTAGCCAATTGAAATACAAGATCTAATCAAAATCCTGGCAATGTATCTGTACTCAATAAAAATTTCACATTTCAAACTTTTTTTTCTTTTTTTATTACCATATTTCATTTTTATTTTATAAAAGGATACACAATTCACAATACTATCCAGCTATCAGCTATTTGCTATCAGCTAAATATAATTATACTAAAATTTTTTATTTTTGCAAATTTTATAGTACTATTTTATCTAAAATTTTTTATTAAAAATCACTTGTGATCAGATCATGGAGTTTTTACTTGAATAATATCTCAAATTTCAGCATTATTATCAACGAATACTTGATCTATATGTGAAGACAGCAATCATAATCAATACAAACTCCAAGTAAACAAACGAGAAAATTTCTTTGTCATATTTTTCATTCAAACTAAACCATTTTCCAAATCTGAATAATAATATGACCACGGAGAAAGATTAAAATCTCAAATTACCAAAACTCTATCATTTTCTCAATAGGTTTTACCGGCAAAATCTCATATTAATTCTTGTATCTGATTATTTCTCATCCTGAAATGTTTCAATGACACTGGTGCAGCTGTATGTACTAAATAAATATAATAATCTACGCCACTATAATTTACTGAAAAATACGAATATCTCCATTTTCACCGTTCAATTTCCTCCGTCAAATTTTTGATAGGATATTTACTAAATACTACATTTCCATAATATTTATCAGAATATTCTACACGAGAAGAATAAGGGTATCTTTCATTTAAGACATCTCACATATTTTCATTAAAATCATCAGTATATTCCACCATCAAAACCATATCTGTATCATTTTCAGATATCCATTGTTTCAATTCATCATAATTTTTCGTCTTAAAGAGAATATTTGAATACAAAATATCTAATCACTCTTTATTTCAAAAATCTCAACTAAATCATTCTCAAGTATAAAATGCTCAATATTTTCTGGAATAAAGAAAGAAAACAAGACCAAACAGCAATATAAATAACGGAAATACTTTATTAAAATATTTCTTTTTCCTAAACACAAAAGATAAAATAAATAGTGTTCATGACACAGCACAAATATATGGCAAAAAACTAATCACTAATTCACAAAAATAAAATTGTGGAAAAAAGAAGACAAACAATAATCACAATATAATTATTCAAAACAAAATAATCAAAAACATTTTCAAAATTATACAATAAACACAAAAGAAGAATATAAAAAAACAAAAATATTTTTCAATAATATCTTGAAAATCAACAATCATTCAATAATATAAATTTTACGATTTTACTACATAAAAACTAAACAAACATGAAAAAATTACTACCTATTTTCGGACTCAGTTTCCTATTGCTTTGCTGATGTACTACAATAAATGATTGATGTAAAACTTGAGATTGTCAATTAAATAATCAAGGACAAGAGACAATTAATATTGAAAATAAAACATGAATTGAAATGGATCAACCCTTTACCCTTGAATATGCAATTTTTAATTACATTGAAAATAATCATTCTTGTGATGATTGATCTAAACTATTCGTTAATTATGCAGAATTATGACAAGACAATGCTGATTTTTACATCAATGCAATTGGTGAATGATTTTATATTGATGAAAGATGAAACTTAAATAATAGCTGTGGATTTAGCATCCCAATGAAAGTTACTGTTTACACAGAAAATTGAAGAAATTATATAGTAACAGATGCTATCCAAGCAAAAGATTGAAGCGATTATGATGAATCAATAAGAGAAATGTTCTCTAAAGAAGCTATCGATAGATTATATAATTGAAATTATGATTTCATAGATGGTAGAACTCTCTTAGAAATGGCTGAAGAATATTTTTGAGTAACAATTATTCCTGAAACTGAAAATGATTTTGAGTGTAAATTCTGTGATAAACTCCGATTCTACGAACAGAATCCTGAAGCAGATGAAAAATTACAAGAAAGTAACGATTTACACTTCAACTACATATCAGAAGATAATTGAAAAAATACAATATATTTCGGTTCAGACTGAACATTTGAAGCTAAATGATCACGAGATGAATGAAAATGAACTTGGGTTTTCTGAAAAGATGAAAATACAGTCATAGTTTCAAATGAAAATCTAAACCATGTCTACGACAGATACATCATCACAAATATAGATGAAAACAATCTAAACACAATCCTCGAAATCATCCAGAAATAGTAATCAAGTTTTCCTCCTTTTTAAAGGAGGTGTCACGAAGTGACGGAATATTTTAAAATCCCCACCCCTTTGGGGAGCCCTTTTAAAAAGGGGCAAAAAATTCTTCATTATTAATTCTTAATTATGTCATCATTCCATATTCTCACATTCGGTTGTCAAATGAATTATGCAGACTCTGCAAGGATCAAAACAGTCTTATTAAACTGCTGATTTTCGTATACAGAAAATATTAAAAATGCCGATATAATCATCCTCGATACTTGCTCAGTCAGACAAAAAGCCGAAGACAAAATCACATGACTTTTGAAATGATTTGATAAAAAACAAAAAATTTGGATTACTGGTTGTATGATCCAGCACAATATCAGAGCTAGTAAATTAACAACAAAAAAGCTCCCAGAAACTCTGAGAAAATGAAATTTTTTGTGAACGATTAATCCAGAAAAAGCACAAATAGTCTGATTAAATACAAACGATGTCGATGAGATAAAATGAGAAAACATCATCCCAATAAACAATGCTTTCAATCCACAATTTTTTAATCTGAAAAAAACTTTTGAAAATTTGGAATTATATCGAAGAATCGATGATACAGGATTTTTACCACTCATTTTGAAACATATCTGATACAATATTTCTTACGACGAAACTCTATTTAGCGACTACTGCCAAATCGTACCAGAAACAAATACTTCTATGAACACTCATCACGACAAAACTGCATACATCCCAATTTCCACATGATGTAGCCAATTTTGTACATATTGTATCGTGCCTTTTGCCAGATGATTAGAAAAATATTTTTCAGTAGATCAGATAGTCAATGAGTGTAAAAAGCACCTCGAAAACGGAGCAGAGGAGTTGGTACTACTCGGACAGATAGTAAATAAACACCCACAATTTGTACAAATAATCAAAGAAGTGTTGAAATTGGATTGATTGAAACGACTCAGGTACACATCACCATACCCAACTTATTATAGCGATGAACTTTTGAAATTACACGAAAAAGAAGAAAAACTCTGCCCACACATCCATATCCCATTTCAAGCAGGATCAGACAGGATTTTGAAATTAATGAATAGAGGATATGATAGTGCTACAGCCAGAGAATTCATCGATAAAATCAGAGGGCTGAACAGAGATATCAGTATCACGACTGATATTATTGTATGATTTTGTGATGAAGCAGAAGAAGATTTCCAAAAAACTTTGGACTTGGTTGAATACGGAAAATTTGATATGATTTATATCTGAGTTTATTCCACCAGACCTTGAACTTATGCACAAAAGCATTTGCAAGACAATATCCCATACGATATAAAGCAAGACAGACGAGACAGACTCAATTCATTACTAAACAAAACTTCAAAAAAAAATAACGAAAAAGAAGTTTGAAATACCAGAAAAGTTTTGATCAATAATTTCTCATGAACAAACAAAGATTGAATGTTTTTGTATGAATGATACACCGACAACAATAAACAGATCATAATTTCTTCTAAATCACAATTAACTCCATGAGATTTTATAGACGCAAAAATCACAAGTGGAGTAGTTTTCAAGTTGTTTGGAGAATATGGTAATTAATAATTATCTGTCATTCTGAGCACTGTACCCGGCTTTAGCAAGGAAGCGAAAAATCTTTTTTTTGATTTATAAAAATTTTTGGCTTGTAAAATTTTTTGAAAATATTATAAAGAAAGAGCTACAATTATAAAACTCAATGTTTTCTTATTTTTTTAAACAAGAGGACGGTTTATGGTTATCCGACTTTACCGTACTCTTAAAAAGATAAGGTGAGTTTTATGATTGTAGCAGATCTGGATAATCGTAAATCGCCCTCTTTTTTTATTTAAAAAAGAGATTATCCAATTTATATTAAAATTATAAAATATGGATATTCTTGAACAATTAAAATATTATAATAAAGACAACATTCATGTTCATTGTTCAAACTTAATTTGAAAAATAGAAAATAAACAAAATGATAAAAATTTTGAAAACAAATTGGATCATTCAATAGAAATGTGAAAATTATATTTAAAATATATTGAAAACCTTGAATCAGAACTAAATAAATGAGAATTAGACTTTTACAAGATAACAGAATTATTAAATACTTACAAGGACAAAATTTCTGAAATAAATAAAATTGCTAAATTTACATCCCAAAGTAAACTAGAACCAACAATTTTAGAAGAATTTGTATGATTAATATTTCAAAAAGACCTTATAAATCTTTGTTCTAACAACATTGATGCGTGAAATAAAAAAATATACTGTAATCTATATTTTTCTCCTACAAACATAGATAACTTTGAAAAACACACATTCATAACATTAAATGAAAAAGATCAAGATTTTTCCATTTTTAGAACAGTAAAACTCGAAGATGAATCTGGTTTAATAACAGAAATACATGTTCCAATTGTTTCAATCGAATGTAAAACATATTTAGATAAAACCATGTTGGAATGATCAATCGCTACAGCAGAAAAGATTAAAAATTGAAATCCTTATTCTCGCTTTTTTATTGTCACTGAAAGATATTGAGTAGACACTTCAGTTGATCCTGCTTATTCTAGAATAGATCAGATATATGTTTTAAGAAAAGAAAAGCACAGTGAGCGAAAATCAAAAAACTCATACGAACCAATTCATGCTGATGTTATTAAACAATTATATATTGATGTAAAAGAACACCTTTATTGAAATCGGTCTGACATAGATAAAAAAATAAAAAAAACATGACTTTTAATATAATAAATAATAATAAATGATTAATTTGATTGATCTTTTTTGTTGATGTTGATGATTTAGTGCTTGATTTTGAGAAGCATGATACACTCATATTTTAGCAAATGATATTGATACTAATTGTGCTGAGACATACAAGTATAATTTCCCAGATTCAAATTTTATATGTTGAGATATTTCTGATATATCTAATGAAGATATTAAAAAAGAGTGTAAATGAAAAATGCCTGATATCATTATTTGATGACCACCATGTCAGTGATTTTCTTTAGCAAATAAAAATAGAAACAAAATCAAAGACGATCCCCGTAATAAATTATTTTACCAATTCGTAAGATTGGTTAATTATTTTCAACCAAAGGTTTTTTTAATGGAAAATGTTAAATGATTAATATCCATGAAATGATGACAAGTTATAAAGACAATAATATCTGAATTCTCTAATTGTTGATATAATGTAGAATACACAATTCTTAATGCATCTGATTTTTGAGTACCTCAATTAAGAGAAAGAGTTTTTATTATGTGAGTTAGAAAGGATTTGTGAATAAATCCCTCATTTCCAAAAAAAATTAAGTGAAGACCAATAACAGTTAATGAAGCAATTTCTGACTTACCATTAATAAATGCCGGTGAATGAGAGGAAATTTGTGATTATACATCTGAACCTAAAAATAAACGGCAAAAACAGATTAGAAATTGAAGTAAAAAATTATATAATCATGTTGCTATGAGACATTCACAAAGGCTTATTGATAGATTTGGTGTTATAAAACCATGACAGTCTGTAAAAGATGTCCCTGAAGAATATTCTGCAGTTCAAAGATGAAATCCTTCAGAAAAAAGTTGAAAAGTCTTTGGACAAAATAATAAAAGAGTTTTTGGAGATAAACCTGCTCCAACAGTTACAGCATCTTTCCAAAGTAATTTTGTCCATCCAATATTAAACAGAAACTTTACAGCTAGAGAAGGTGCAAGAATTCAATCTTTTAAGGATAGTTTTATTTTTAAATGAATGAGAACAAAAATGAGTCGAGAAGTTTGATTGAGTCAATATCAACAAATTTGAAATGCCGTACCACCATTATTAGCGAAGAGTATAGCAGAACATATTAAGAAAAATATTTTTGATAAAATATAATATATTGTATTATTAAGAATAGGAAAATTACAAAAACTCAATTCTTCTTTTTTTCTCAAAAAAAACGTCAACCAAAAATTTTTCATCTGTCAGACTTGCTGAAATTACTAACAAAAATATGCCAAATCTGTACCATAGATTCATCATAGATTCGGAAACTGTTGACTACAGACTGCTGACTGTTAGCTGTTGACTGCCGACTACAGTAGTAAATCAACAAACGAAAAGTATGACTGAAAAATTTTTTAAAAAGATTTTTTGGTTACTTTTGTGACTCTGGACAAAAGTGACTGCAAGGAATACCGCAAGGTGTTATAGCTCATCAGAGAAAACCCCTAAAACTATGGGGAGAAAAATTATTGTCTGAAAATCATTTGACATAAGGAATCATATTCATATATTAAATTAGATATTTTATCTTAATAATAAAAATATGAAACTAGTCGTAACACAAACAATTGAAAAGATGGCAATAAATATCTGATTAAATTTCGATAACATATACAACTTTATAAAAAATAATCGACCACACTGATTCCTGCAATTAAATTCACCATTAAAAAATACAATAGCATATAAATGATATATGGATTGAGTAAAAAGAATCATTGTATTTGCCACGACAACAAATTGACTAATATATCCTGTATATTTAGGAGATAAACATGATCCAATAGCCAAGAATATAACAAATGATATAGTCAGAAAAAATGCAGAAATATGGTTAAAATCAATTGAAAGAGATATATCAAGAAACAAATTTAAAATAAGACATTTTTAATTTGCATTTTCCAATAAAATTACTATACTTTGTATAGCGATAATATTTATATCATGAGATATACTAAAATGGCTGAGACAACACAAATAAACTTTAGGATACCAGTTGACCTAAAAACACAAGCTCAAGAAAAGGCTGAAACCTATTGAACTAACTTAAATTTTTTAGTAAAATTATTTCTAACAAAATTCGTAAAATGAGATGATATAGTAAAAGTAACTCAAGATGTTGATATAGAAAAAGTATTTGATCAATGAATAGTCAATTACCTTTCATCAAAAGAGTGACAATCGAGGACAAAGAAAATCAATAAAATGCTTACAGATATCACAAATAATCCTGAAAAAGAAAAAGATTTTCTTGTATAAATGAAGTCTACCAATAAAAAAGGATAAAAAAAACTAAAATATTTTTTCACTTGAATTTACATAAATTTTGTTTATTTACTTATTTGAGAAAAATTATTTAATTTCTAATTTTTTCCGACCATGAAAATAATCATAGATGTAGCTAAATTAAATGATATTATCGATATCAGCAGTAGATTTGTAGCAAAGAACGCCACTTTGCCAATTTTACAAAATATTTATATGAAAGCATCTATAGATAGTTTGGTGGTCAGAGCTACTGATATGGAAAAATATGTAGAAATTGAAGCTCCTTGTGAAGTAAAATTGGAGTGAGCAATCACTATTAATGCAAAAATGTTTTCAGATATCATCAAGAGTATAGAAGATTCTCAAGTAGAAATTTCTGTAGATCAACAAAGTCAAGTCATGACTATCAAATCATGAAAAGATAATTTCGAGATTCCTGGAATATCTGCAAGTGAATATGTAGCTTTGCCAGATGTACCACAAGATAATAAACTCACATTGGATACACAATGACTTTCAAACGGAATCGAAAAAGTAGAATATTCAGTTACAGAAAAGAATTTCAGCCCAGTTTTGACATGAATTTTGATGAAATCAAAAGAGGAGGAGTGAAATAGGAAATTAGTTTTTGTTTGAACAGATTCATTTAGATTGACTGAATTCAAAACAAATTCTACAATAGTTTGAGATGATTTTTCCCTAATTATTCCAAAGACATCAATATTAGACATCAAAAAGATATCAGATTATGCCTGAGAAAAATGAGCAGAAAGCGTCCAAGTAAAATATTCTACAAATCTGATAGCATTTGATTTTGATATAGATTGAATGAAAATTTTAGCGACAACATTATTGATTCAATGAAACTTCCCAGATTATGAGAGAGAGGAGGTTATGCCAACAAAATTCAACACAACATTGATAATGAACAAAGACGACTGTGAAAAAGCAATCAAAAAAATCTGAATTTTGACAAGAGATATCAATAATTTTATCCAAATTGATATTTCCGATTGAACAGCAGCTATAACTTCATGAAAAACTGACAAGTGAACATGAAAAACAAATATTCCAGTTTTAGTAGAATGAGAACCAGTATCATTTGGAATAAATGGAAGATATATCACAGATTTTATTAGGACAATGGACACAGAAGAAATTGTATTTAATGTGGTAGATAACCAAAGACCACTTATCGTCCAAAACAAAAACGATAAAAATTACAACTGTGTAATCAGACCATTGATAAACGGATAAAAAATCCATACATACAATATAAAATCTCGCCTAAAAAACGAGATTTTTTTCATTTGAAAAAACAATAAATATTCATATAAAGTTTTTATATTTAATACATAATATATCATAATGAAAAAATTTAAATGATTTACATTGTTAGAATCATTAACTGTGATAGTTATTATATGAATCATCTCCACAGCTTTATATAATATGAGAAATATCTGAAAAGACAACACAGATTTAGACAAAGAAGCTGTAAATGTAATATACAAAGAAATAAATCAATCACTGAAAGATTTTCAAAGGAACAAAATCTGGGTAGATGCAGATAATTTTGAACATGAAATTTCTGTATTTCAAATAATATCAGATTGAAACGACCTTGAAATATGAAATGCATATGTATACTGCCAAACAGATACACATAACACTACAGATTGCTACAATGATTCTTATAAATTAAATGAAAATGTTGATAGTTGAACATGATATTACGACTCAAAAACTCTTGTAAACAACCATATGTATACAGCATCAAAGCACTTAAGAAATATTGATCAACGCAAATTTTACATATGAATAAATGATGTAAGTTTTACAAAATATTGAGAAATAATCAGCTGACAATACATAACTAATTTCGTAAATTGAATTGATAATCTTATAAATTATTCCCCTACTTACAACGGCAGTCCAATTACCACCTCAAACAAAGAGATATGCCAATGAATCATGGATGAGTGCACTCGTATAGTATCATCAGAGGATGACTCTTCAAACTGACCGTGTGATTTATGTAAGGAATACCCATGGCTATCACGATGTGCGAAGTGTTCCAATAGTACACAGTGAAATGACATAGACGAAGCTAAAGCTGTACGATACAATAGTTGCATAAACCACAAGACAGATGGTGAGTTCTACGATCTTTGTGGTAAATTTATTTATGATTCATACTGAGATGATGAAGATCCTAATGCTACATCTGAATGAAATACTAAAATTTCATTTATAATTTATAATTTTAAAGAAAAAAGTGGTTGTAATCCATGATATTTGACACCTATCTGACAAATAGAAATAAATACCGTAACAAAAAAAGCAAATTTAAAGCGATGCGAAAAACAAAATGCTACAACCAAGTGTTGAAGCAAAGAATGCATAATAAACGGATAAAATCAATAATATGAAAAATCAAAAACTACTATTCTACGAAATAATGAACTATCCAGTGCCAGAGAACTCTGAGTTTTTTGAATACTGAGCTAAAAAAGAAAAAATAAATTTTGAAAAAAATAAAAATTTTTCTCGAAAAGAAAAAAACAAGTACATAGACCAATTTACCGAAAAAATAAACAAATTTTGAAAATTATATAAATCACTGCCATTTATTTCAGAAATATTTCTGTGTAATTCTATTTCTTTCAACTCTCTAAAAGAAGATTCCGACATAGATATTTTCATCATAACAAAAAGAAACAAGCTACGAAGAGCCAGATTTTTCAGCGAACTATATTTCTCTATTTTATGACAAAAAAGATTTAGAAATAACAAAAAACAAAAATTTTGCCTGTCTTTTTACACAAGGGAAGATAATACAAATCTATATCCAATCATGCTAAAAAACAAAAGTGACATTTACCTATGATATCGATTAGCTCATTTAGTACCACTGTACCAAGAAAAACAAAATAATGATTGAATATACAAAGCTAATCCACGATTTAATGCAATGTTTCCAAACCATCCATGTGAATATTGTATCAATATATGAACAAAACTATTTACCTGAAAAACATTTCTCAAAAAAATAGTAGAATTTCTATTTTGATGATTATTTTGAAAAATCATAGAACAATTAATAAAATACATCTGGAAACCAATACTTCGATACAAGACAAAAAAGCTATGAGATAAATGAAAATGAATAATAATTAACGACAAAATGCTAAAATTTTATGATGACAAAAGATACCAAATCGCATCAATTTTTACTATAGAACAAAAAAATTAATACAAAAAATACTACCGATAACCAAAAGTTAGATATACTAAATTTTACAAAAATCAGTTTAGACCTATATGATAACTAAAATATATCATAATATCAAAAAAGCTGTTTGCTTTTGATTTTTTTTTCATTAAATATTTAGTCGTAAATAAAATAATTTGTAGAATGTAACAAAAAATCTCGTAGGAAAACAACTTTAATTTTTATTTTCATAAAAAAATGCAAGATATTAAAGCTATTTTTGACATTGGAAATGATTCCATCAAGGCTGTAGTATTTGCAAATGATGAGTGAAAAAACACGATTCTCGCAAAACACATCGAGCCAACTCGCTGAATGCGCAAAGGAAAAATTTTGGATACAGAGGCATTTACAAAAAGTATAAACAACATTATTGAAAATTTTGTTAAAAAATTATGATGAGATTTTATTGATGAAGTATTTGTTTGAATTTCACATCCTGATGCTGTGGTAAAAAGGATTAGCGAACAAAAGAGAATTATGGATCCAGAAATTACAGACAATGATGTAGAACATTTATCAAAAGTTATCGCTGATATTGCTATAGAAAACAATATGGAAACCATCAAAATTGTACCTGTTCACCGAATCATAGACGACACAAAAAAAGAAAAAGATCCAATTTGATTAAAAGGGAAAAGATTAGAACTAGTAGCAGATGCTTTTATGGTCCCAAAAAGTATTTACAATGGAGTAATTGAAGCGTTTGATAACGTTTGATTATCAATATCAGATATTATACCAAACATATTGTCTGCAAGCGAATTAATATTGGATTACGATCACAAAGACCTATGAACAGTACTAATCGATATAGGAAAGAATCAAACAAGTTATGCAATATTTGAAGATTGATATGCTTTATGATACTGAACAATCCCAGCATGATGAGAAGATGTAACTAAGGACATCTCAATAGGAATGCAAATAGATATTAAAGATGCAGAAGAAATTAAAAAGACACATTGAACTGCAATTTCAAACAGAAAACCCGCCGATAACGATCAGTTAGATACACTATTCTTGACAGAGATAATATCATCCAGATACGAAGAAATATTTGAAAAAATCAACAAACACCTAAAAGCTCTTGACAGAGACTGAAGGCTTCCTGGTTGAGTAATATTAATCTGATGATGAGCAAAAATGCCAAATTTAGATCTTTTGGCAAAAGACGTGTTCAAATTAGCAACATTTTACGGAAAAGATACTCAATTAAACCTATGAGATATTTCAAATAACATACAATTTACAAATGTATTATGAACTTTTGTATGGTCAAACAAGTATCAAGATTGAAGAAAATGATGAGCTTGATTTGGCAAAGGTATAAAACAAATATGATGAAAAATATGAGATTTCTTTAAAAATTTATTCTAGCACATTTGTGCAAAACATTTACTTTATAATTATAGATTAAAAATGGCTATCAATGTAGTAACACCTGATTTTATACCAGGAGCAAAAATTAAAGTTTTGTGAATCGGTTGATGCTGAAATAAAGCTGTAAATAGAATGATTAGCGAATGACTACAAGGAGTAGAGTTCGTAGCAATAAATACAGATGCTCAAGATTTAGCATGAAGTTTAGCGGACAAAAAAGTAAACATTTGATTAAATTTAACTAAAGGATTATGAGCTGGAGCAAATCCAGAAATTGGTAGAAAAGCTGCTGAAGAAAGTGAAGCAGATATAAAAAATATGTTACAAGATACAGATATGGTATTCATCACAGTTTGAATGTGAGGATGAACATGAACAGGAGCGAGTCCAGTAATAGCTAATATAGCAAAAGAAATGTGAATTTTGACTATATGAGTAGTTACGAAACCTTTTGAATTTGAAGGTAAAAAGAGAAAATTAAATGCAGAAGAATGATTATCAAAAATAAAATGAGCAGTAGACACTCTGATAGTAATTCCAAATGAAAAAATATTCAATGTGATAGATAAAAAAACTACATTCAAACAAGCATTCTTAATGATTGATCAAATTCTTTATTCTGGAATCAAATGAATATCTGATTTAATCATAAAACCAGGAGACATCAACATTGATTTTGCAGACATCAAGACCGTAATGCAAAACTCATGAAATGCATTATTGGGAATCGGATACGGAGCTGGAGAAAAGAGAGCAGTAGAAGCTGCAAGAAAAGCTATCGACAATCCATTGATGGAAACAAATTTGGACAAAGCAAAGAGTATCATATTCGCAGTATCAGGATGATCTGATTTAACTCCAACAGAAGTACAAGAAGCTGCAAGTATCGTCGAAGAGATTATTGATGACGATGTAAACATGATTTGGTGAATGTCTTTTGACGAGACAATGGAAGACGAAGTTCAAGTTACGATTATCGCTACATGATTCGAAGAACAAAGCTTGGAACCAGCTCACAAAAAGATTTGATATGATGAATTATGAAGACCAGATGCAAGAAAATCAAATTATAAACCAATGAATCAAAGCCAATGATTTATTGAGAGAATAGTAAGTAGGACAAATGAAGAATCACAGACCCCAGCAGTAGAAGAAAAAAATGATTTTTTCAACTC
>CALCYP010000022.1 GCA_937906635.1 uncultured bacterium
CTCCGCCACAAATTTCACTATTTTCTGACTTCTAAATTTTCCCGGACAGCACTGATTCAACATATATCTCTGTAAAACCAAATACAGATTACACATTAAGCTGAAATAAGAACTTTAGATATGCAAGTTTAATGGAATACGATACCAATAAAAATTTCATCAAAAGAACATTAAGAGATAGTACTACTTGATTAAGTAAATCTCGGACAACAGACAGTAATACAGCATATATATTATTTTGAAGCAACCCATGATATAATGAAACAATGACATTAGATATTGTACAAACTTATAATTTTCAATTTGAAGAATGAAATGAAGCAACAGAATATAGGCAATTTTGACAGATATATGCAGATTGATTAACAGAAACAATAAAAGACTGATTAAATAACACAGCAACCGCAGAAATATTATTAAAAATATGAGATTATGAAGATGAACAAAACATATTAAATTGAAACATAACAAGAAGAATTTGAATAAAAGTATTAGATTGAACAGAAAATCGAGTCCTAGCAAGTTGATCATGATTTAGACAATTCTATACTCAATCAACACAATGAATCATAGCAAATAATGTTTCATTATATTCAAACATAGCACCATATTGATGTACAGCTTGAAATAGAGCTAATTACCAATTTGGTTGTTATTCATGATGAAATGGAAATTTATGTTTTCAAATGATTTGAAGTGCAGAGATAACAAACATTGAATCTCGAACTCAATATTTAATAAATCAATACAACAATAAAACACCAGTAATAGTAATTTATCCGTTAGCTATAGAAGAATCACAATCTGTTCAATGACAAACACTAAATATACAAAATTGAACAAATAGAATAGAGATTACTCAAGCTAGTATAGAATGATTAAAGCTACAAGCTCAATATAAAGCTACACAATAATTTTAGATATTAATTAAAAAAAATGGAAGCAATATTATTAGGTTTAATAGTTCAATTAATAACAAAATTTAGTGAAAGACGAAAAGTTAGTCAAACTTATGTAAGTATTTGATTAGCAATAATCTTATGAGCTGGATACTACATAGCAACTACTTATTACTCAATTCAACGGCAAAAAATAATTGAACGAATTTGAGGTGTTTATGCTAGTAGCCAAATATTTTATAATGTATTTAAGAAACTGTGACTTTTAAAATAACCAAAAAGCCCCCTACGAATAGGAGACCAATTGGAATAATTTAATTCATATCTTACTAGAAGATATACCAAAATATTTATTTATCTTTTGATAAATTGCAACAATAAAATGGAGAAATTTAAAAATTATATCACAAACCCAGGGACAATCATTAGTTTTATAGTTTTTATTTTTGGCCTTTGAGTCTGTTATGCTACTTTAAATAGTAGGCTTTCTGCAGTAGAAAAAGCTCAAGCAGAAATAGATACAGCCTATATTCAATCAACTTTAGCACAAATTCAAACAGATATTCAATGGATCAAAATTGAACTACAGAAATAATGAGAAAACCTCCTATTTCTAGGAGGCTTGTTTATGAGTATGCTGTTTAAACAAATTACTTTTCTCAACATCAATATAATTATAGTCATTAAACTTTATTTTTCAACATATAGTACCAAAATGTATCCATTCGACAAAAAAGTTTCAACGAATAAGAAATCAAAATGAACCAATAGTTGTAAAGGAATAATAATTCATCATACAGCTTGATGAACTTTTGAAAGTAATGTTAGATATCTATCCTCCTCTACTGCTCAAGCTTCAGTTCATTTTGTAATTTGACCAGAATGAGAAACAGCTAAAATTTGAGATCCTAGAGATATATTACGACATGCATGAAACTGATCTCGAGGAAATATAAAAAATGTTAATACAGATTTTCTATGAATAGAAGTTGTTTGATATTGAGAATATAATCTAAAACAATTCTTAAAATTAACAGAATTAGTTCAATATTTAATGTGAGTTTATTGAATAAATAACGATATGATTCTAAGACATTCTGATGTTACTCAAGAATCATATTATACAAAAAATAAGATTCTTTGGGATTGAATTAGAAAAAGTAAGAAAAAAGATATTGGACTAAATTTCTTCGTTAATAACGAAGGTTTTAGGTTATGGAGAAAAGGACTATAAGGGGTAAGCTTGACAATTTATACAAAATCATTATATTATAACTGCTAGTTTAAAGATCCTCTGAAAAGGCAGAGAAAATAGGTTATTACCTATCTAGCATAAAGTCATGGGAAACATTCACTATAATGGTTCTGAACCAGAAGTTATGACTCGCGAAGAGCATGACAGACAAGCAGAACTCTGGGAAGCGAATGGTGGAAACATTCGCGAAGATGGTCCTCATGGGGGGGCGGATTATGATCATGAACATTGGTACGATGGAGACAACATGAACGAAGACTTTGTTGTCGTCGTAAAAGACGAAGAATAAGTTATATGGTCAAAAATAAAAAAATTATCCAGCTCAATTCCACCTAAAAAAAGGATGATTGCCTGCAGTCATCCTTTTTGTTATAAAATTAATCCTCTAATCAAAATTCATCAAAATAATCTTCGCGATGATCATCATATCAATCATAACCTCAATAATAATCATATCGAACATCATCATAATAGTCATCATATTCTTCGTATGGACTTTGGCTCTCCATAGTTTGTTCAACATTATTTGTACTATTAGAATTATTAATCTTGTTTAAATCTCTTAAAGTATAAGAAGGATCCATAGTTGGATTAGAATTATTTTCTATAGGTTTCTGCTGCTGAATTTCATAATTAATAGTTTCGAGTTTTCCCAATCTTTCTTGTGCTCTAAAATCTTTTATAGTCATATATGTGGCTATAATTATAATTATTATAATTATAATTAGGATATGTTTTTTTTTCATACAAACAAACTTATATTTAAATTTTATATTTACAAATTAAGCATTAAAATATACCTGCAATTCTCAAACTGGCCATCAAATTTCGCCTCTAAAATTATGTTTAAACAACCCATCTTCATATTTTAATACTCAATTTTCAAACATTCAAGAAATAGAATCTCAATCAGGATAATCTATTCTTCATTTTCACTCAGGATATCAATTTTTCACATATCATGTATACACAAACTTATCATCAAGATCAGTAATTTTTCAATATCAATTAAGCAGTCAATGAACAAAATTTCATTCATATTTTCTACTACAATTAAATCAAGATTTATCTATATCTTTCAGAACTCATTTTCATTCAGGATTTCAATTTTTCAATTCTCATACATAAATTTCTTTATGATCTCAAAATATTGATGTACTTTTTCAATATCAATTTAATTCTCAATTAAAAAAATTTCATTCCTCCATTACTTTACCCTCTCAAACATATATAGTTACTCTTTTTCATGCTCAAGTTAACTTTCAATCTACATAATTTCATTCTTCAGAAATTTTTACTTCATCATTATCTCTACTAAAAACTCAATTTCAATTTAATAATCATTTTTTATATAAATAAGCTCTACACATTTTTTCAGAAATAATTTCTGTATTTAAATCTCTTAAATCAGATGATCATTTGATAAAAGATGTTCAACTACTACTTTTTATTGTTGTTCACATATCTCAAGAAAACGACAATTTACAGTGTTCACCATCATTAACGAACTGTCATTCTATATAAACTCAATCATCACCAAAAAATTTTCCAGGATATAAGCCATTTTCATTTCAAAAAAGTCATAATTCGACAGTTCTTGACATTTTTATTTATTATTAATAAATATATTATATCTAATTATTATTTTATCAAAATCAACAAAAAAAGTTATTTTTATTTTACCAATTCAAAAGCCATAAAAATAAAACATAAGGAATATTTTTCCACTTTTTTGGAAAAAATCTCTTGATTTTTATAAAAAAATGATTATATATATAACCGTCAATGAGGAGATGTTCTTCCTAATGCACGTTTCTACGGCTAGTCCCATTATGGGATATAGTCAGGATATAGAGAGCGGGTGTAATACTATCTAAATCTATATAAAGGACATATACAGCAAACGAATAACACATATCCAAACGATAACATTACTAACGTTGCCTAGAACAAAAATATCATTGATTGTGTCCTGTTAAAAATAGAATTTAGATTTTACATCTTAACTCTAAGCTCTATACTTATTGAAGAAGGCTAACAGCAAATTACATATGCAACCGCATACATAAGTAATACAACTTATGCGTCGTGGTTATGAAATGTCTTCTGTTAAGTTTAATGAAGTAGATACAGAAAATTCGGAATTGAAGACAAAAAATAATTCTTTTGAAGTATCTATTTTTTTGTTACTCAAGTTTTATAACTCTACAAAATATAATCATGACAACATCTAAATCTATATTCGTAAATTCAGCCCGTCAACATGATAGTCTTACAGATAATGGTGCAGTAACTCACTCTACATCATTGGATTCTGTATTAGATTTTTTCTTTGTTGCATGAACTTTAATACATAAACATCCAGAGACTTACTTGCCATTATGGAATAGAGCTATTTCAGAAGATTTTCTATTATCTATGAAATGCTTATTTTGGATGAGAGATATTAGATGATGAGCATGAATTAGAGAAGCATTTAAAAATATATATGATTCTCTACCATTGGAAGATCAGTATCATTTTCTAGAATATATCCCTACATATTGAAGATGGGATGATGTACTTTCTGTGTATGAAAAGCATCCTGAAATTGCTAAAGATTTTGTTATTCAACAATTTAAGAATAAAGATCCAAATACATTTTGATTATTCTGTAAATGGTTTCCAAGAAAAGGAAAAGTTTTCGAATTAGTTAGAAAAGAGTTAGGATTAACTCCAAAAGAATTAAGAAAGGTTATAGTTGAAAATACCAAAGTAGTTGAGCAAAAAATGAGTGCTAAACAATGGGATGAAATTGATTATGAAACTGTACCAGGAAAAGCTTTTAATTTGTACAAGAATGCATTTGAGAAACATGACTCAGAAAGATTTTTGAATTTTGTTTGAGAGAATCCTGAGAAGATTAAGTCATCAGTTTTGTGGCCTCATGATTTGTACAATTCGTGGTTAAAAGGAGATAAACCACTTATTATAGATGAACAATGGAAAAATTTACCAAACTATATTAATAGTGATGAGAGCTTTTTGCCTATTGTTGATGTATCAGGATCAATGTATTGATTACCTATAGCTGTTGCTGTGTCATTATGAATATATACTTCTGAAAAAAATAAATCTGTATTTAAAGATGCTTTCATAACTTTTAGTGAAAATCCAAAAATGGAATATTTAAAATGAACTGTTACTGAAAGATTTAACCAACTTTCACGTGCAGAATGGGATATGAATACAAATGTACAATGAGCTTTTGATTTGATTTTAAATACAGCATTAGAAAACGAATTACGTCAAAGTGATTTACCAAAATCAGTTATTATTTTTTCAGATATGGAATTTGATGATTGTGGATGAAGAGAAACTAACTATGAATTAATTAAAGAGAAATTTGCAGAAGCGTGATATGACGCTCCAAAAATTATTTTCTGGAATTTGAATTGAAGAATATGAAATTTGCCAGTTAGATATAATGAACAATGAACAGCTTTAGTTTCAGGATTTAGTCCATCTTTGATGACATCTTTATTATGATGAGAAGAAATTAATCCGTTACAGATTATGTTGGAAGTCCTAAATTCTGACAGATATAAAAACATAAAATAAAAAATATTTACCTACGTTTTGTTAATAAAATGAAATCAGATTTATCTAAAGAAGAAATGCTAAAAAGAATCAAAGAGTTAGAGGATGAAAATAAAAAGCTAAAAAACAAAGTCTCCCCTGCTCTATCAAAACAAGATGCATTCGAAGCATTAAAAAATCTAATAAATTGATTTACTCAAACATATTCAAGTCTATGAGAATCAATGGATATGTCTGACAGGACATTAAGAAATTTTGTTTCTTGAACTGCTGATGACGCCTCAGAAAAGACATACGGAATCATATGAGATTATTTTAATAAAAAAATAAAAGAACTAAACCAACAAATATTATACTACCGTGCTTATGCTTCAGCCCCTAATGATGAACAAAGATTTGAATTATACCAAAAGTTATCAAAAGCTTATAACGGAATATTAAATAATTTAGAATGATTAATTCATAAAAGAATCTACACTATCGATGAAAGAAATTTCAAAGCCAGTTGAGAATATATTAATGGTTCATTTTTAGTTTATAAATGAAGTGAGCTGTCTTATCATGTATATGATGAAACAAATATTCGTATCATGAAAGCTAGAAAAGAATTATATCTAGATTGAATCATAGAAAAAGATGCTAGTACACATACTGTCATATTCTTACAAGACTATACATTTAGATCTCCAAGTGCAGCTGCTGAAGTGATTTGTTGAAGATCCGTTAATGGATGGAGTAAATGGAAATCTGAATGAAAAACTTTGGATGAATTAGAAAGAAATGAATAGTTTTAATTAATAAAAATATATAACCATGCCTACATTTGAACAAACTGAAAACTTAGTAAAAGAAAGAATTACATGATTTAGAAAAGGGACAAATGATATCCCAAATTATATTCATTCTCTGAATGTAAGAGACTTATTGAGAGCTCATTGATTTGATGAAACAGTTCAAATGGCTTGATTATTACATGATATAATAGAAGATTGAGACACTACATTTGATGAATTAAGAGAATTATGATATTCAGATCAAATAGTAAGATTAGTTGATTTAGCGACTCATAATAAAGAAACTGAAGACAATTTTCAAAGGCGAAAAGATATGATGAAAAGATTAGAAGAAGCTAATGATAAAAATGCATGGGCAATTAAATTAGCTGATATATGTGATAATGTGAATTCATGCCATACGATGCCAAACATAGAAAGAAAAAAAAGATTTCTATACAAAAAATGTCCTTACTTTGTTGAACAATGAAATAAACGATTTTGATGAACAGAATTTTTTCAAGAATTTATGAACAGATATTTAAAGCAATTATTCAAATTATTAGAATGGGAAGAATAAATTTATCCTATAATAATTTAAAATGGTAGAAAAAAGTCTATATCTTTACAAAAATTCTGATCCAAGAGAAGCTAATGATACCTTTGTTATATTCTTAAACAATTGAGATATCCGCATAGATTGATCAGAGTATTGAGAAATGATACACGAATATCAATGACACGATGATGATATAGCTTTCTCAATTCATAAAAAAGATTTTAAAAAATTAATTGATGGTATTAAGAAGGGAAAACCAAAAATAAAAGTAGAAAAGTTCAAACCAGATGAAGACATTTGAGAAATTACTGACGAACAAAAGAAAATTTATACTCGATTAAAAGCTGCATTTTCTGAAGAATTAGCATATCGTCATATAAACGATTTATGTCATGAAATTTGAATTGATGGTTATGATTATGAACTTTATTTATAATATTCAAACAAAATGGAAAAAAAAGATGGAACATATTATTTAGTAGAGCCTTGATATAGAGGTTTAAAATATGAAGTAAAGGATTGAAAAGTGTGAAGAATATGGATATATAATAAATATTGATGATTAGATTGATGATATGAAAGAAAGCAAAAATTAGAAATATTAGATGAGATGGAAAAGGGTGAGATGTATAGTGATAGTATAACAGATTGTAGATATGAAGATGAGGAATGATTTAAAAAATGGAGAAGGAGATAAAAGAAAAAACTAAAAAATTTATTTAATAATTACTTACCATGCAAGATATAGCTGATAGAATGATAGAAGATTGAATGGATCCAGATATCATTGAATGAGTTACATGACTAGATGATTACGAATTAGCAGAAAGATATTTAGAAAATTGACATACAATTAAAGATACTGCCGAAGAATTAGGATTAGATGAAGAAGAATTACTTGATACATATTGAGGAGATTACGACTATGATTAGATTCTCTTGATTTTTACATAAACTAAATTTATAATTACATTGGATTTAAGAATGTGGACGGATTTATACCTACTTGCAAACCACTATAAAAAAATGCTAAAGGGCGACGAGGATAATAGACATCCATCGCAACATTTGATTATTAGTAAGTACATATAAATCAAAATACATTTTAGAATCTATTTAGATTTGGCCAAATGTATTTTTTTGTTTTTTAACAGAATATTTTAGTTCTGTACTTATTTATTTTATTAATCGAAACTAAAATGAAGAAACAATTAGTAATGTTTGTTCCAAATTTAGAGCAATCTCAACAAATAATTATAGCTCAATGAAAGACTATGGAAGAAGCCATAGAATTTGCCAGAAAAATGTTTTGATTTAAATGAAATTATCTAGAAAAGTTTGAAAAATGTGAGAATACATGGATCTGAGAAATGGATACTAAAGATTATATTATGCACAAACCAACAATTATTGGCTTATAAAAAGGTATTAACAATAATTCAAAAAATCATTTGACAATCAAAATCATTTTTCTATATTATCAACAATTCAACTTGTAATTAGTTAAAAAAATTCTATATTGATGACCGTAATGTTTTTATCTTTATTATCATAGACAAAATGACAAAAACTGCATTAATTGCTACATTAGCTGAAGAATTATGAGTTTCTAAGAAACTAGCTGGAGAATTAGTTAATTCTTTCGTAGAAACTGTTATTAAATGAGTTAAAAAAAATGGAGAAGTTAGATTAACAGGATTCGGAACATTCAAAACTTCAAAGAGAAAAGCTAGAGAAGGAGTTAATCCTCAAGATCCTTCTAAAAAAATTAAGATTCCTGCAATGAACGTTGTTACATTCAAAGCTGGATCAGAATTCAAAGCTGCTGTTAAATAGTTGATTTTTTTCATAAATATGTGCGGGAAACTAGTAATTCTTCAGAATTACTAGTTTTTTCTTGAAAAAATTTTTATATACATTATAAGATATATAAATTTATGTCCTATTAATATAATATATGCTTGATTTTGATAAAATGGAATATCTAGACCTATTAGAAAAAGCCTATTTTGATAGCTTTTTTAATACGTTAAAATCACGTGCATTAAATCTATGAATATCAATTAAAGATCGAGAAGAAATGTGCACTAAAACAGATTTATGGATGGAATATACAGATTTTTTTGAAAAAAGCATGAATGAATATTTCACTCGTTGTAACGAATGATTTGATGACACAACATGATTATTACCACCTGATACATGAAATCTAGAATTTCAAATAACAGAAGATATAATTAAAAAAGTTTATATAGAATATATATTAGAAAAATGAGAACATTGATCCTCATTACTAAGTATGGATGTAATGAAATTATATAAACTATATAAAAATGACTTACTACTGAACCATTTAATTGAAGAATATCCAATAGAAATATATAAAAAACAAATACCTTTTAAATATGACGAAAATAATTTAAAAAGTCAGTATTTAAGTTCATTTAACATACCAAAATATCCAAATAAAAATTCTCGATTAGATTTTTGTTTTGAAGCAAATATACGTACTAATAAATGACCAGAGATATATTTAGAAATGAAAAACAATTTCCAAAAAAAGGAAACAATTCTAGAAACCGTAAAAAAATATAGCCAATTTATTTGAGATTTATTTAATTATTTTTTATCACGGACCTGTGATAATGAATACCAAAATCATAATGAATTTGAAACATTATTATTAGATTTTTTCGATAAATACAACGATGATGTCATAAACGATGAAGAGTTATCAAATTTGTTTGCAAAATACATATTAATGAAAATGAAATTTTATAATAAAAGATACAATTGAATTTTTAAAAAAGATTATAAAGAATGAAATGAAATAAAAGAAGGTATAAAAACAATATATCATACAAATCCTTTATTTGAATGAGGGAAACATTACGATGAATTATTTGTAACAGAAAATAAAATAAAAGACTTTATTAATAGATTCTGAAATAATAATACATTATATGAATCTCTCAATATTTATAGCATGATTTATTTTGATATTTGAAATAGATCAGATCGTGAAAACTATATAAAAGAAGCTATATATAGAATGAAGAAAATTTCATCTGATAACAACACGTTAGTTTTATGATTAAAAGAATATCTATCATCATTACTAACATCAACATTTTTAATTGATTTCAAATGAGAAAAAAAACCATTATACTTCGATGAAATTGCTGATGATTTAAAAGAGATATTTTGAGAAAAAGAATTTTTAGAATTTAAAGCTATATTCAAAAAATCATACGGAAAAAACAAATGAGATGAAATAATAAGACAAAAATATAAAATATGATTAATTTTTTGAGATATAAGATCTAAAAAGGCGTTTGAAATTTACTGCAATGATAACAGAAGCAACAAAGAATTTAGTGATAGACAAATTGAAAAACGTCAATTTGAAATTTTAGCAGAAGAATATCATGAACAACAAAGTTTAAATATAGAAAACAAATTAGAAAAATGAATAATTTCTTTTGTACTCATATTTGAAATGGATCATGAAACAAAATTAAGAAACTTATTACCACTATATCCAAATCGTTTGATTGTTTGTAATATACCTGGACAACACTTTTCTCATACACAATTTTTGAATATGTTAGACATATGATTAAAAAATTTTGAAAAATAACTTTACAATTTTAATTACTTAAAATCATGACTTGTTATTCATTTTCAAGAGTTGGACTATATAATCAATGTCCTAAAAAATTTCAATACAGATACTTAGACCATGTAGAAGTTGAATGAGGTTCATCACCAGATCTTATTCTTTGAATATCTGTCCATGAAACTTTAGAATGGTTGTACAAACAAGTTAACATTTTTATTATACCTACAAAAGAAGAGACTTTATCCAAATTTCATGAACTTTGGGATAAATGAATTGAAGAAGCCTGAGAAGGATTGATATATAAATGAGATCAAACAGATAGTGATTACATAAGGAGATGAGAACATTATATTGAATCATACTATAACAAATATGCACCTTTCGAATGAATAAAAGTTATATGAACGGAATTACAACTTTACTTTACGTTGCAAGAAGAAGGTGAAGAAGAATGAAGATCCTTTTGATGAAAAGTTGATAGATTAGACAAAGAATGAGAAGATACATTTGTAATTAATGACTACAAAACAAATATTTATTTACCACCTGAACAAAAGGAAGATTATAAAGAACAATTAACTCTATATGCTTTATGAGTTAAAGAAAAATACGGTAAATATTTAAAAAAGATAAAAGCTAAATTACACTATCTTCATTTTGATATTACAGACGAATGGGAGGTAACAGATGATCTTATCCAACCAATTAAAGAAAGATATGAGAAAATTATAGATGAAATAGAAAAGAAAAAATTACTATATGAACAGAATCCAAATGATAAAAATATTTTTCCAACAAAATCAAATAGTTTTTGTAAATATTGTGAATATTTAAATGAATGTCCACTATTCAATCACCTATTACAAGAAGATGAACCTATAAGTGGTTGAGAAATTTGAGAAACAACAGTAAAAAGATTAGTTGATGAATATGCTGAGATCACAAGCAATATATGAAAAGAAACTAAGAAAAAAGATAATATAAAAGAAGTATTAATTGAATATGCAGATTCAAAATGATATGAACAATTATTTTGAAATGAAAATAATATGAAAATCACTAAGACATGAAACTATTCTATGAAAGATAAACCTGCATTAAAAAAATATTTGATAGAAAAATGAGTATTTAATGAAGTATGAGATGTATCCCGAAGTAGCGTAACAAAAATGGTTGAAGATGGAACAATAGATGAAAAAACAGCTAAAGAATTATTAGAGTACAAAGATTCTTGGAGAGTTAGTATTTCAAAAAAGAAAGAAGAAAAAGAAAATGAATAATACAATTTTTATCTTTTAAAAATATTTACATGACAAAATTAAATTCTATAGAAAAAAAACGCATTTTATTAAAAGATGCTACAGACGTTAATGAACCTATGATACAAGAATTTATATTTTCAAATCCTTATGTGTTATGATTATGAGAGCTTACACCATTAACTAGAGAGCTACAACAACCATCATGAGGAAGACTTGATATATATATGTGAAATGACTCATGACAAAGATATGAGATAGAAATACAATTATGAGACACTGATCCTAGCCACATTATCAGAACAATTGAATATCGAGATAACGAAAGGAAAAGATACCCAAATTATGACCACTGTGCAGTAATCATTGCAGAAAACATTACATGACGTTTTATGAATGTAATATCACTTTTTAACTGACATATCCCATTAATAGCAATTAAAATGTCTGCATTTCAAACTTGAGAATGATATGATATAGTTTTTGAAAAAATATTAGATAGAGTAACTACATGAAATGAAGATGAAGATATTCTAGAAGTTACAGACAGATCATATCGAGAAAAGAAATCAAATAAAAAAATGTTAGAATTTACCGATTACATGTTTAATGAATTAAGTGAATTTACAGAATTATATAGTTTAAAATATAACAAATTCTATATTTGACTATCAAAAGACTGAAAAACTAATAATTTTATTAGTTTCAAGCCAAAAAAAAATCGAGTATATTTAAATATTAAAGCAGAAGACACTGACGAAAATCGTAAACTATTAGATAATGCATGATTTGATTATGATTATAATCCACTATGATGAAGACATCACTATGAAATAAAATTAAACGACAAAAAAGAATTTGATCAAGAAAAAGAAATAATTATTAATTTAATTAAACAAGCAAATATTTTTGATGAATAAAAGATTTTAATTTAAACCAACTGCCTTATAAACAGCATCTTGAGCATCAGAATAGAAGATAATCTGGAACTTAGACATCAAATCTGATGGAACTGTTCAAAGATCAGCAGCAGATATTGTAGGAATCAAAACTTTTGTAGCTCAAGAATCTGCACATACCTGTAATGTATCTGCTAAATTATTAACTTTCTTAATAGTTCAACCAATACTCAAACTTCATAGAATAGCTAATTGTTCAAGTACAGATTTTCACATTGCAATACAGCACATAGCAACGAACACTGGTAAAGTCGTATCACCTGCCATTCAAACTCACTGAAGATCTTGAATAGCCACATGATAATCTTTATCCTTTATATGAATTGAATTAGAAATAGATTGAGCATTAGCTTTAAAATAATCAAAAGCAACTTTTGTACTTTCTCTTGCTTCAGCATTTGATCATAATCATGAGTGTTTATACTGCCCTGTTCAATTTGTCATTTGAGTTTCAATTTTGAATGTAGCTTTCATTCAATTAGCATCTGACACAAAATATAATTGTCATGGATTTAATTTTCATTCTGGAATAAGTTTTCATCATCACATCTCAGGAAGAGAAATATAATGCTCTTCTCAAGTTTCTTTATCTATAAATGAGAATTGAGTATTATAGAACTCCATTCATCAAATCTTTTTAAGTTGTTCCTTTACTCTTCTTCTTCCTTGTAAAGCATACTCTAAAATTTCAGTTACATCTTCTTTAGTCATATTTCCATCAGGATAAATAAGTTTTGCTAATCATGAGAAAGTCTTTAATACTGCAGTAGAATCTCTTTGAGCTAATGAAGATCATAATGAATAATATTCTGAAATCTTACTAGCAAAAGTTTGTTTTCTCATTTCTCTAAAGAATTCTGCTAAGTAGTCTACGATAAATCCATATTGTTCAGTAAAATGTTTTGAACTAAATTTAGGGATTTCCCATCATGGTATATAGTAATGCATACGATCAAAGAATGCAGTATCAGAATTCATAGCATCTGGAAATGGTGAGAATAAGTGAGATGTTTTAAGTAATACATCTACACTTTCATTAATATTTCATACAAATACCATTGAAGCAGTTCAAGAAATCTGATCTCTTCAACGTGCAAAAGATCCAGAGTTCATATAGTCTTTCATAATCTGGACTCAGTCTTTATCTTTGAAATTAATTCAAGCTACTTCATCAAATGCTACGACATCCCAAAGTCCAACTAATCAAACTTGATGTGATGCCATATTATAGAATAAGTTAGCAACTGTAGTTTGTCATCATGAAATCAAAATAGAGTTTGGAGATACTTCTTTATAAATATGAGATTTACCAGTTGATCTAGGTCATAACTCACATGAATTATAGTTGTTTTCAATAAATGGAACCATTCTTTCTAATAAATGCCATTTTACATTTTTTTCAAGTTGTGTAGGTTCCATTCCCGTAGACCTTAATAGTAGGTCTATCCATTCATCTTTTGTAAAATTCTTTCTTGCATCAATTATCTCAGATAAATCTACATTAGGGATTTGAATAGGTTTTAAATTTTCAATCATGAATGGAGAAAACTGTCTTTTCTCTTCTTCATCAAAGAAGTATGTCATTTGTACCATACACCATATTCATCAAAGAAGAAGTTTTTCATATTGTTGAACATATTTTTCAGAAATCTTAACATTAGTTAATCATAGATTTGAGAAAGTTGCAGTATAAGCATCTTTCCTTTCATCTACTTTTACTGTAATTTTATCTATGATAGAATAAGAGTTATTCTCCTTAATCTTTGATTTGATTTTTTCAGCTTCATCAGGTCTTACATAATTATCTGCTAAGATCTTTTTTACACGATCTACTCAAAGTTTAATTTGCTCTTCATCCGCAGTTGAAGCGTACATTCCTAAAAGATATTCCAAAACATAGATAGGGACATTCTGCCCTTCTTTAATAAGTTTTGTAAGATCTTTTCTTACAATCTTTCATGGAAAATTTTGGATTACTTTTTCATTAAGAGACATTTTTTTGAAGCTATTTAGAAGTTAAATCAATCATCTTGGACAAATGTTTGAATTTTTGTTGGATAAATAATTGAATATGAGTTATTGTCTTTATCTTTTCATTCTGGAGCAATTATAATATAATAGTTACCGTTAGGAATATTTGATTTTAAAGATAGTGTTATTTTTGATTTTCTAGTATCTGGTTCTGTTGTTGTTTTATCAGCTATAAATTCATAGGCTTCAGAAACTTCTTTTCATACGTTAGATGGATCTTCTACATCTTTTACGACGATTTTATATTTACCAGGTTTTAATTTATCCTTTAATTCAGTCGTTTGGAATACTGTTAGATAGAAACTATTTGTTGTAATTAATTTTGGTGGATTTAATAGTGTTATCTCTGCATAAGTATTATATTCAACTTTCTCCTTTTTGTGGTGGTATGATAATACAGGTACTACTACTTCTTGTAACGTAGCTCATCAGTGTACATATTGTTTTGCGGCTCATTGTTTAGCATATCTTAAATCTGACCACGGAGTACAAACTACGAGATCATCATTTCAAAGATAAGATAAAGAAATTGATAAATCATTTTCCTTTTCAGCTTCAGATTTTCTTGAGATTTCAAAACGTGAAGATTTTCTTAGAGCATTATTATTCCTCTCAGATTTGTCAATGGCTTCAAGATCTTTTAATTGATATAAGAATCCATGATCTGCAGTAACATAAACTTGATAAATATTGAGACGGTCTGTACATTTTTTTATAATTTTTTTTATATCATCAATACATTCTTTAGCTACATTTGGAAGATTTTTAGGATCAGTATTTTCTCCCATTTCATCTATGATATTGTGATAGATATAGACAATATCATAATTACTCATGAAAGCCCTTTTATCTTCATCAGATTGTTTTTCAAAATCAACCCATTTTACCGCTGTATATTTCTCTGAAACGGCTTCCAAAATTTTTTTTCTATTTTCTATTCATGCTGTAGATATTCAATTAATATTGAAAATATCCTTTTCTTGATCTACGTAATCAAGCCTATCATGAGGCAAAAGTGAAGCCATTCAAAGCTGTGTATATGATGGAATACATCCCTGTATTGCAGTTAATTCAGAAGCTCATTTTGTAACTCTTTCAAGATCTTCTTGTAATTCTTTCGCAGCCTCATAACGAAAAGCATCAGAAATCACTACAACAGTTTTCCTTTTTCAAATATTTGGGTCTATATAATCATTCCAGAAATTCCATTCTTTCTTTAGATTGGATTTTCACCAATCATCAGTAAAATTTTCATCATCAAGAATTTTATACCATCTATCATTAATTCATCTTGCCCAAGAAACATATTTATTGTTAATAGATTCTAACATATAATGTCGATGATCTTGATGTGGAGAAAGATTATATTGATAAATAAAATTTCTATATAATGTATCAACATTGTATCATGTATTAATGTAATAATTCCACATTTCACTAAAAGAATTTGCTTCAAATTTAGGATTATCGACATATGTTCATAATTCTAACGCTAATTTTATTATTTCATAATCAGCTGAATAATAAGAATATCGAGGTGAATTCTGCTTTCTATATTCAATAACAGATATTAATTTTTTATTATCTACAAGTCACATTTTTTCGGAGCAGAATCTCAGAACCAGATTTTCAAATTTTTGAACTATTGTAAGATGTTGTAATTCATCGATATTTTCATAGTCATCTTTGAAAGAATTTGATGTAATTTTTTTCTTCTCAATTACAATATCACAGATGTTTTTATAGATTTCTGCTACACTACTGGTATCTATCCATTTTTTTATTGTTGCATATGCTTTTGCATCATCTACTGCAGTTCGATAATCCTTAAATTTGTCCAAGAATTTTAACCTAGGACATTCATGACGAATAGCAGCAAAGAAAAGACAAAACCAAAAATTTAAAAGAGTTGGATTTTCTGATAGATTATATCAATAATCCTCTCTCATGATTCTCCAAAAAGCATCAGTAAGTCATGATTTTTCAATCAGATTCCATTTTTTATTTTCTTCTTCATCTAATCATCATTCAAAAATATTTATAATTGCATCCTCTATTCATCAAAATTTAGCTCAAGAAGAGACTAAAATCATAGCTAATTCAATATCTTCAACTTTCATTGATTTCATTACTTGATATTCAAATACTTTTGATAATTGTTCTCTTCTCTGTTTATTAGAAAAAAAGTTAGAATATTTTACTAGCTTGTTATAAAGAGATATATCAATTCAACATTCTTCAAGAGACATTCATAAACTATCAGCCCTAAATTCAGCTGAATATAATTCAATATCAATTAGCCAATTATTTTTCCAATCTTTTGGACGTGCAAATGGAAGATATACAAGATAATGAGAATCTTTATCTTCATGTTCAAGAATGTATTTTGTTTCAAAAAAAGATTCAACTATTAATATTTTTACAGGATCTCAATTACAAGTTAGTTCCAGATTTTTTACTTCATCAGCGAATTCTTTATTTTCATCATATCGGAAAACAATAATCCTATTTCTAATTGGACTTAGCTTTTGAGCCTCTTGATCAAATTTAGCTTTTAAACGATCTTTAATTTCTAATGAATCAGACATGTGTTAGTTTTTGTATAATTAAATTTTTAGTTTAGCAACAATTCATGCATCCATAAGTTTTGTATAGTTTACTTTTACTCAATCATCGAGATCTAATTCTATATTTTTATCTGCAAAGTCTTTGAGTAATTTATCATAATCTCACAATTCTATGAGCTGTTTTCTGATTTCTTCACATCTCTTTTCTGCCGTTCTTGAATCTTCTTTTGATAGTCTTGCTAATTCTTCTTCGAGTTTTGATTGGAATTTATAAAGATATTTACTTCTGATAATTGATATGGTATCTTTGTTATATCTATGGAGATATACGATACATTTAAAAGCCGATTCTTTTGGTTTTTTTGAATTTGATACAAAGTATCGGTAAATAGGTCTTTTTTGATATGTGTTGAAATGATCCTCCATGAATGATTTATTGTAATAGTTTCTAATAATTTCATCAGCAGATTTTGAAGATCATTCATCAATAGATTGAGCTAACCATACCCAGTTTTCATCAAAATTTTCTTCTCACCAAACTTCTTTTACGAATTCTTTCGTACGGTCTACTACATCATCCTCAAAGTATGAATCATATAGTACAGGCAAGATTCCATCATCATCAGCTTCAAATGTTTTGTATTTAGATGCATCAAAGTTTCATCATGCATATACTAATCATTCTTGATCTAATGAATATCTTCATTGCATACATCAAATGATATAAGATAATAAAGACTTTATATCAAATGATAAATTAGGTAACTTTAATGCAATTGTGTCATCACTAATTACTGGTTCAATAAAATTTTCTAATCAGTATGTTTCATTAAATTTTTCATTTAATGTTGTCTCTAGTTTTTTTGCTTCTTCGAATTTCTCTACTAATTTATTCTCATAACACTTATAACTTGCTTTTAATGTGCCATTATTTTTATCTATTAATGGTAATCATTTAAAATCATAAGATAACTCTGAGGAATTCCAATCTATTTCATACATGTTAACTAAATTTTTAACTATCGATACGACATTTCATAATTTACTCTTATCAATAAAGAACGGAATTCTATTTAAATCATTTCAATTTAAAGCCATTGTCTCACCCAAAGCCTTACAAAAATATCAAACTATTTTTGAATTCAATAGTCATAAAAGATATCGTTTTGTATCTTCATCATCTATAAAATAACTTCTGAAATTAATATCAAAGATAGCTCATGTTTTATAAAATCTAAAACTATTTGAAGCAGATGTAATTGCTGAGCATGATATACTTTCTTTAAAATAGAAATCTCTATTTATAGCTATTCATCAAGGAACATTTATAGTATTAAGATATTCGCACCATTCAATTATTTCCTTTCAATCGTTCTCCCGATTTACAACTAACATATTGTTTCAAAACCATTTTCTATAATCTCATCATTTATTAATTGGAAATCGTTTTTTGTGCGTATTATTAGCTTCTGATCTATCCTTACATCAAAATCAAATATTTTCAATATTTACTTCATACCATGATCTAATAAATCTTTCAGTATCTCATGTTTTTAGTCAAGTCTTTGGAACAAAAAATTCTCATAATGTTTTGTTCCTATAAAGATCTATGACCTGTTTCGGCATCCAAAAAGATATTGGAGATTCAGGTATCTTTAAGAAATCTCTTTGATTTACATTATACTTATATGGACAATTTTTATCTTTTATAGCTTCTAGAGTCTTAGGTTCTTGTAATTCAGCTCACTTGAATTCAGATAATTTGATATATGTTCAACTATAATTAGTATTTTTATCAACCACAAATGTACAAACAGGAACTGTAGCTCAATCAAATCAAGAATATTCCAGTTCAACTAGCGAATCAATTGTGTAATTATTTATTAAAATATTTCTTAAATTTTTATAAGACTGAATAAACATCCAAACAAATGGAGTCATAAATCACAGGCATCACGAAGTTAGTGTATATTCCAAATTTTTTATAATAAATGCTGAAAATAAGTCAGAGCTATATTCTTTATAATTTTGTACGATAAATTTTTTTATTACAATATCCATTTTTCCTCATCACATATATGGTGGATTGGCTACTACACAAACATATTTATTACTCATTAAATAATATTGGTGAATTAGATTTTTTAATTCATCTTCATCAATAACATAATCTAATAATCCTCTTTCTCTCTCAAATATCTTAAATTCACTTAATATCTTTTCTTCATCAATCTCAACTTCATCCATCTTAATTAGAGATCAATATACTTTTCAATTATACCACAATTTTAAAAACTCTCTTAAATCAGGATATTTTACTTCATCTACTTTTTCAAAATTATTATTTTCTCAAATACATATGATATGATTTGTGATATCTACTTTATTTTGGATATCTTCATCATACTGTTTTGCTTTCATTAATACTGCAAAACATGCTAATTGGTGAGCTCTTTCATCAATTTCAAATCCATATAGATTATTTTCAATAATTTTCTGAGGGATTTGTTTAGGAGAATATCAGGCTTTCTTGTAGATTTCATACAAAACTTCAAATCCTACTACTAAAATATGTCCACTTCAGCAGGCAGGATCCAAAAGAGTTAGTTCAATTGGATCTGTTATATCAACATGCTCTTTAGATTCTCCCTCAATATAGAATTCCCATTTCTTTTGTAATTCTAAATCTGGATAATTTTGTAACCAAGTTTTACCAACAGTATTCTGAACCATATATTTTACAATCCACTTTGGTGTAAATAATTGAGTTACTGCTCATAATTCTTTTTTTCAGAATTTTTTCTTTTTTGTCTTTTCTTCTTCAAAATATTGATCTTTTTGTTCTGAAATATAATACTGATATACCCATCAAATAATTTCTACTTCATCTCGATTTTCATCGGATATACTTAATAATCAGTTAGTATCATCTTTAATTATTCCATTCGTATCTAATAATGACATAGGGAAAAGTAATGATGTCCAATCATCTAATTTTCAAAACATAAATCCATATTCATTGGATAATTTATTACACATACTAATGAACAACTGAGCATAAAGCTCTTTATTTTTCTTTCAGTATAAATCAAAAACAGTTTCTTTATCTATTCATGTAGTTTGATATTCATCTAAAGCTCTAGTCACTATATCTGGGCTTCATGATCAATCAGAACTTTCAAAAAATGAAGATCTTGTAGGAAGATAATTATGCATTTCCATATATCTCAAAGCTACAATACGGTTAAACCGAATATATGCAGCTTGTTCTGCAAGTTCTTTTTTACCTTTTCTGGTGATTTCTCTTTTTAGAGACTCATGAGCTTTTCCATAGTGAAGATATGGTTTATCATTCAAAACATCTCATGCTACATTAATTCATCATGATACTACAGTTGCTTTATCCCACATCTCAACTAATTTTTCCATTTCTGGAATTAGCTTAGAACGAGCATATTGTGCAAATTTTTTGATACTGTTTTTATCCATCCTAGTATTTTAGTGTTGTAAATTATGAAAGAATAATCATTCATCCATCTTTCATATCATCCTTTAACTTTTCTTTTATTGAAGCTAATACTTCATCAATATCCTCTTCTGATGAAATTGTTCTCTTATCTGAAGGTAAAAGATCAATAACCTTTATGGATTTTACTTTTATTGTTGCTTGTACTGTCGTAGTACCAGAAGTTTCTCATCATTCAGTAGTAGTTGTTTGAGTGGTTGTTGTTACTGTATGAGCTGAAACCAAAGTTACACACTTTTTAATAATTCATGCTATCCAATCACTGGAATCATTACTTAAAGATCATAGGCTTTCGTATTTATCTATTTCATTAATTAATTTTTTCTGATTTATAAATTCTCTTTCAATAGTTCACCAATCATCTCAAATCTTATCTTTATATTTTTCTGTAATATTCTTTTCAGATGCTTCGATCTTATCTAATAATTCTTTCTTTTTTGTTGTAAGTAATCCATTGTAGAAATCTTCAAGATCTTTATTTAGTTTTCTGATTTCTGAAATATTGTCATATGGACTATCACTTTCTATAATTTCCTTTAATCTATCGTATTGAGTTTTTACATCCTTCAATAATTCTGAATTTAATTTCTTTAGTTTTTCTAGTTCATTAAATCACAAATCCCAAATTCATTTTTGATCTTCAAAGAAGCTTTTTACAACACTTACTTCATTGTAAGTATCAATAAGATTTTGAGATTCATTTGATATATGATTAAACAATTCATTGGTATTCCAAAATTGCTTTATATCATCCAATATATCCTTCATCTTTTCCAATACTAATTTTCACGGATATGCACGATAATTATAGTTTGTCATTAATTCAGAAATTGAATCATGAGTTTTTTCTTTCCATACAATTATTACTCTTCTGATTTCATCAGGTTCTTTTGAATCAATAGCTGTATTAAAATCTGAATTATTTTTATCGATCTTCATCAAAGTTTCAGAAACACTACGTGTTAATTCTTCTCAGATTTCCTGTTTTTTCTCTATTTCTATTTTATCTTTGTAATTAGCTTTTGTAAGATAATCAATGATGTTATCATCATCAAACATCACTTCTTTTCATGAATATTTGATAACAATTTTCTTTGCAGCCCATAATTCAAATACCAATTTATTAACATCAGAATCTTTCCATCCGTATGGCATATCTTTATATTGTAATTGTAATCATGCCAATGTGATATCTTTTCATCTTCCCTCTTCAATTCTTATAGTATTCAATACAGTTTCATGAGCTTTTGCTAGTGGAATGTTACCATCCATTAATCATTTATTCTGCCTTACACGAATCAATTCTGAAAGGTCTTGATTTTTTGATGGTGGTAATGATTTGAATTCTGTATATGAATTTTCAAAAGCATCATTTAATAATTCTAAAGCTACTTCTTTAAATGTAGGTTTACTAATATGAAGCTCTGTAGATCATCTATAGAATTTTCAGTTAATAGCTGCTTTATTCAAAAGGTCTTTTGCTTTATCCTTAAATTTAAGCATTTCAGCCTCCTTTAACCTAATCCTTTCTGCATATGAAGCATCTTTATCATTCTTTTTTACATATTTTTGAATTTTAAGGTATTGAATGATACATTTCATAGGATCATTCTCTCATTTTACTTCAGGTTTACTCAGAACAATTCTAGTTTCAAAATCTTTTCAAACTAGATTATTACTATTTTCAGAAAACCATGGTGTACAAATTTGTATTGAAAGTTTTTGTCAATCATTTGTTCATTTTCAAGGACTATATCAATCAATAAGTTTTACAAAATCATAATCATGCTTATCTACAGATAATTTTCCGAAAGGCTGATCTTCAAAGAAATGTTTATATATTACATCATAAACTTCATTATTATCTACGATTATACTCTTAATTTCTCTCTCTATTTCCTGTTCCTCATCAGATAAGAATTCGTAATCATCAGCACGTTGATTAATAAATCAAGCTCACTTTAATGATTCCAATGCTTTAAATACTTTTCATTTTAATTCTATTGTTCAAGTTTCAATATTATCAATTAATAAAATTGTAATATTATCTACTGTTAATGGAATCCATTTAACATATTTCAAAAGGAATAATACTTTTAATACACGTATTCCCAAAGGTTTATCTACATCTCAATGTTTCTCAGCATTTGCTATGATTGTCCTAATTGAAGTATTAATATTTGACTCAATAGCATCATAGACAACATCAAATGGTACCAAACTTCCAATTTCATCATTTTCTCTACAAATTATAGCCTGCTGAAAAATATCCAATGCAGAACGTTCTCATACTGCCATATGTCATCATGCGTATCATGTACTAGAGACCCTTTTTAATACTTCTTTTGTAAGATCTACCTGATATGGAACTAATGGATAAAGATCCACAAACTCTTTATTTTCTTTGTAATAAAAATGATCAATATTCGTAACCCCCTCAAAACTAAACATATTACTCATAGTATGTTGTTTTTCTGGGAATATCTCAGAAAGCTCTTTTGTTGCTTCGTCATTTTTCTCCAACAAACGCCTCTTAATAACCTCATCTACATTAGTACTTGAAAGGCTTAATTTTGTTTTAAATCTAGCTTGAATTCTTGAAAAATCATCAGCAGCATGTCATCAGATCTCAGTAACTTCTTCAATAGCCTGCTGAGATGTTACAGCAATCCAAGCCTCTCATCAAAGTTCTCTAAATCACTCTGTTATAGTTTGTAAATCAAGCATTAATTTTACATTTCAACCTACAAACTGTCAAACTTCATCTATTAAATAAATAATTTTATGATTTTTCCCTTTAATTTTACAATATTCATCAATTATTTCACAGAAAGATTTTGCAGTTAATGTATATGTTTTTGATTGGAAATCCCCATTAAAATAATTCTCAGCTTCTTCTTCTGTAATATTTTTTCATTTGTCATTCTTTGTTTTTACTAGTGCTTTTACTGCAGCCTGTCTTTCAAAATCTAAATTTTCTCTTCATCAATCTCTTACATCCCGTTCAATTCAAGATTCAGCTTTATAATTCTTTTTAAAATCTTCGTACTCTCAAGCTTTTCGAAGTCTCCATTCTTGATGTGCTAACCATAGTTTTCATTGTCATTGTATGAATCAAAGATTAGAAAAGAAACGATCCATACATGCCTCTAATACCGTAGCTCATTTTTCTCATCAATATGCATTGTTTGCATATTTTTGGATATTAAAGAGAATTACATCTATATTATTCCTTTTAATATACGATTTCACATCTTCAAACCATAACTTGTCTTCAAATTTATCATCGAAATAATCTATTGCATCTTTTCAACAGATATTCTCGTTCTTTATCATATATCATAACATTTTTAAAAAATGAGATTTTCATGATCCAAAATATCATGATATCCATACTCAAATATTCTCAGTAGGTGTTCACTCCGCTGAAGTTAACGCATTGAAAAAACCAGAAAAATGTTTTTTTAACTCTTCCGTTACAACAAATTCCTCCAACTCTGTTTTAATATAATTAACATCATCATTATCAACATGGATAACTCAATTTATTTGTCTATCAATATTTTTGTCGAAAAGTTGAGATAATTTCATTGAAATTCTTTTTTAGTAAATAAATATTATGATAAAGAGAAAGCTCTATAATAATTATCTGGATCAAATCTATTAAAAAGCTTTAATGAATTTTGATTCTTTTGATTTGTGTATGATCATGGATACATAAGTAGAACTATACGGTCATTTGGTAATGCTCACGCCAAGTTATTTAGTAAGAAATGAGCACGTAAATATGGCCATGCTACTCATAAGTGAGTAAGATATAAGAATTCATATCACTCTGTAATTTCTTTAAATTTCTGTATTAAAATATCTGGTGATAATTTTGGCTTTATGACTTGTTCAGATAAATAATCAAAAGATTTATTCTTCTCTAGTTCTACATATTTTTCATATCCATACCTTGTAGTAAGTAATTCTAAAACCAATTCATAGATATTTACTCACAATGCTTTATGTCATTTTTTCTCCATCTCTTCTCATATTGTGTTTGCAAGGTCACGTGCCTTTAATTCATCTTCAGGATCATAATCAAAAATATAGAACGGTATATCAGTAGATAAAGTTTTTCATCAGAAGAACTTATCAGATTTTATATAATCAAGAAGAATTTTTCTTTTATCTTCAAATGTTTTTTCCATTTTTCGTTAGCTTATGTATGATATAAAATCTGACCCCCCTGGCATATCTTCAAGATAAGTTTTAACATCAAATGGTATATAAAGTGGAGTCAATCTATCATCCTTTAAAAGGTCAGATTCTTTCAATATTTTTAATACCACTTGGCATAACTTATCTCTAGTTTTTTGTGTCCATTTTTTTACCGCAAGATCGTTTTCTTCCATTAGTGGAAATAGGTTTATTATACTGTTTTTGTATAATTCATATTCTCTATCTAATATTTTTTTACCAACAATATTTTGCATAACAGACTCAAAGAAATTATTATCTTTATATATTGAATATAGAGCTAAAATCTTTGCATTATCTGAATCTTTTAAAAACAAATCTATTCATCAGTTTTCATTCAGAATCATTAAACGTCTTCGAATAAATGGGAATCTCCTTATTACAGCTGTAGGCCTTTCGTATTGGTAAAGATTATTTTCCATGATTTCATTCTTTGCTTCTGTCATTGTTTTTCATTCTTGTATAAGATGTGCAGTAATTTGCATTTCAAACAGAAGAAGAGCTTCTCAGGTTAAACGTGCAGTATATTCCATGAAAAAAGTATTTTTAAGAATTTAAATTAAACAAAAAAATATCCGTCCTTTTTTCAAATACAAAAAAAACTATAAAAAAATTTAAACATTAATCAAGAGTAATGGATCCAATTTTGGATCTAAATATATATTTTTATGTAATTTAATTATAACAGCTAACAAACCGAATAAATTATTAAAAACAAATGAAAAAATTCCTATTTTTATAGGAATCTTTTCTATTTTAAACAAAATGCAGGCAAAGTTATTTATATTTATCCAATTCTTCAATATTCATCTCGTATACAGGATATGAACAAAATCATGAGTGCACATAATCAACTAAATGTCATAACTCATATTTTTGGATAAAATCTTCAGCTTCTGGTAAATTATTTGTATCAACGGCCATATAATTTTTATTTTCAAAAGGCTCTATATAAACAGATAAATCAGAATAATATTCCCCTGTCTTTTTATCGTAAAGCAAAATAGCTAACTGATCATTAGCTGTATAAGTTGTTATTTCCATAACAACATCAACATTTTTTCAAAAATAGTTTTTAATTTTTAATGATTTTGGTGTTTTCATTTTTCCAGCAGATTAACAGGTAAAACTAAAATTATACTGATGATTTACCTGGTAAAGTCCAGACTTTTTTAGACTTTTTTATTTCCAACTACATTACAAAGAAACAATAGGTTTAACCATCGATAAATCATATTCTTCATATTTATGGTCATATAATTCTTCTGCTGTATGTTTTATAAATTCTTTTGCAGCTACAAATTCTTTCAAATAATTTGGTATTGCATTATATCAATAATAAGCTCAAGCTAGATATCAATATATACATGCAGTAGTATCGGTATCTCATCATAAATCTAATACTTTCTTTAATCATTCTCAAAATGAAGTAGAATAGTAGAATCACCATAAAGCTGTTTCTAGACTATCAACAACATATCAAGATGGATTAATTTCATTTGGTGTCTTTCATAAATATGATCACATAATAACATTTTGAACTTCTAGCGAAAATTCTCTATTTTTGCTGAATCATCTTATACCTGATAAATTTCAATTAAATAATTTGTTTTTATCGATTCAATGCATTGCATGGTGAATTAACCATGAATAGTATACACATGAATCTATACACAAATCTGTATTATGTGTAGGATAACAACTTTCTTTTGCTGCTATTAATACATCTTCAATATTATCATAAAAATACAATGGAATAGGTCAGATCCTCATTAGTGAACCGTTTCAATCCATTCTTTTTCAGCTTCTATCTTCTTCCCATGGTTTATCTTTTAAATTTCAATTTCTATATTCTCAATATAGCTCCAACATTCTTGCTACTTGTCATCATTCTCAATCTGGATATGGTCTTAATCACATATATCATGTCTTATGCCATTTATAGTAATTTTCCAATTGATCTTGAATATTAGTTCATCAACATCTCACTAATGAATCCGCTAATAATAAAGACATAGCTGTATCATCACTCCAATCTCAAAAATTTTTTCAATATTGCATTAATCAAATCTTTCAATTAATAATATCCACTGGCTCAAAATCTCATGGATAAAAAAATTCAATAGGGACTCAAAAAGCATCTCAAATAGCTCATCAAAACATTACTCATAAAAACTTATCAAGATCCTTCATAAAAATAAATTAAATAATAAACAATAAGATTGACTATAGAAATAAAAAAACTTTTTTCAATTTTAAAATGGAATCCTCATTACAGAGGATTCCATTTATTAAAAACTTCTAATTCTTTTTTTAATTGTTCATTTTCTTTTCTAATTTTTTCTAATTCAATAGGTTCCAAATATGTATTAGCAATAATTTCTTCATTATTAACAATTTTTTCTATATACATACTCCTAAATACTGCAGCTTCTTCTTTAGAATAGGTAATTTCAATATAATAGTAACTATCATCATGTACTAATTCTACTGTTTCTTTGACCTTTTTGGGTTTATATCTAATTATAGTCTCCCTTTTAGAATGTCTTTTTATTGCTTCTTCAGCAGAAATTCATTCCTTAATTCTATCTTTAAAGCATCTATAATTAACCTTTTCTCATTCATAAGATTGGTAATATTCTCGATAAGAATCTTTCTTTTTAGTCCTCTTTCATTTTGGATCATTATCTTCAATATTTCAAAACTGTATTGCTATTTCATATGGAAGATTATACTTCTTAATTCTTTTTAAGAATGTAACGTATGAGGCTTTCCTTCAAGAATATTGATTATAATATTCTCTAGCTTTTCAATATTTTGTTTTACACATGGATTTATAAATTAAGAAGTAAATAGAAAATAATATCATTTCTATTTACCACTATCTGCCTTCGTTACCTCCTCAGCTGAAGCTATTCAATCAGTGATTCCAATTCACATAAAAGCCAATGCACGTCATATTGCAGAAGTCTCTGCATTTTCTAACGCTGCAGTTTTATTAATAAATCACTCTCACCATTTAGCTTGAGCATATCATGTAAATACTCTATTAGGTTTATCACAATCTGGAGTAACAGTAGCTTTGAATATTTCTATTCAAGGTTCATCAGTAAGTACTCTTTGTGTTACTACTGATCAGTTAGGATAATTATCATTAAAATATGATAATCTATCTTTTACTAAAACATACTTTTTTCATTTAATATCAATTGTTGGTAGTTGTATAGTCATTTTAATAATTGGTTAAGGTTAAAATAAGTGTTTGTAAGAAACGGGATTTTGTTCCCTTAAATAATTAATATATTCTTCAATACATATTGCTCTTTCTTTCTCATCTAATAAAGATTTATACTCAATATAATTACGTATTCAGAACTTAATAAGAAACACTCTAAATGTTGGATTAAGTTCTATTTCTCTTACTTTATCATCGGAAAGATTTTTTCATAAACTCTTCAAATACATTTCTATCTCTTGTTAGAAGTTAAAGTAGCATTTCATTTATAAACCTTCATGTTTTTATTAAGCTCATCGAAGAACTCTGGTGTCTTCATTTTGCTTATTAATATAGAATATCAGAATTTATCTCTTCATGCTTGAGAAGAAAAGTATGGGATAGAAACTTGAATTACTTCATCTATTCAATCTCTAGTTTTATAACTAAATCTCCTTATGATTTGATATTTAACATCATTATACTCATAGGAATCGATTAAATGTTCATGAATAAATAATTCTTTATTATTTTTCATTTCACCCATCAATTTTCATTCCAAAGCCTTTTGTTTTAATTTTTTAATTGGCTCTATGAATTTCTCCTTAAAGCGTTGATGTAATTCAGTTTTTGGATTAATTTGAAAGAACTTCATCACATTTTTACAATGATATCAACTAGTTTTACCTAACGCATCAACTTCACTAAATTCTTTATCCATAATGCTTTCAATATAGTTGATAACTTTTTGTTTTTCTTCAGGAGATAGAACCAAATTTTTAAAAGCCTCCTGCATTTTTGTTCTAGTTTATTAGTAAAGCATGGATTGATTAAGCTAATAAAGAACATCTAAATCTGGTTTTTCTCAAGTATTACCAGTAAAGTAATCATCATCAAATCTTCAGTCATTAAGCCATCATTGAGCAAATTTAATATAATGATCTTCTACTCTTTTTAGCTTAATCTCTGTAGCATATTCTCAAGCCTTAGTAATCAAAAGTATTGGATCGTTTCCTCATTTGATTGCGTTCTCCCACGCCTCCCGAGCTTTCTGTTTTCCTTTTTTCTTAGGATAGGCTTTTCGAAAGCTCTCAAAATCATCAGAATAAACTACTTTTTTATTAATTTTTTTTGTTTTTACTTTTCCATTTTCATTTACATTGTCATTTACATTTGCATTTACATTCTCATTAACATTATCATTAACATTTACATTAGGTTTCTGTTTGGTTCACTTTTGGTTAATGTTAGGTTTTTTTGAATTATCCCAGTCATCTTTTGGTCTTCAACCTTTTGTTCAGTTAATGAATCTTTTATTGTTGGCATCAATTTGTGGTTTAGCCATAATAAAGATTGCATATGCAATGGGATCGACTGATTGATCTGGTTCAACGCCTTTTAGTCAATAATCAATAATAAACTTAAAAGCATTAAACTGATTTGCCTCAGGAAGAATGTTAATTGCCATGCTAAATGACTCATACCAGACGAATGAATCTCTTTGCATTTTACTCTTCCTTAAATAATAAAGATAAAAGTTTTCTCCTTTTCACTGGCTTCAAAAGACAAAATACAAAAATTGGAATAAATAATGCATGGAATCACATTGGAGTGAAACATACTGTAAATCATCGTATACACATTATAAGTTTACCAACTCTTGTCATTTTTTTGCATAAGAAAAAGAGATATAAACCCACCTTCATTCATGGGATTCATATCTCTCTCTTACCTTATCTCTTTATCATAGAGGCGACATAGTCTTCGGTATTCAGACAGCGAATCTCACTATATGAAGATGCTATAACGAATGATTGGATGGGTAATCATTCTGTATACAGCACCTTGATCTAGAAAGATTCAATCTGTTGTATACCCATCCTAAGAACAGCATTTCTTTAGATTATTCTCAATTTCCGCTGTGATTGAAACCTTAGTTGAAAAGCCACACTACTCTACTTTGCACATGATTGCGTGAACTTTGCAGAAGATTAAATAAGAAATTAAGAAAAACCTATCTGAAATATGCTTTACAGATAGGTTTTCTCATTATTTTTGGGCTTAAGCTCTAATTATAAGAGGATACATTGTGCAAACCAAAATTTAACAAGATTTAATGAGGTATATCGAATACCTCAAGTACTTACCAACGATGGATAGTATAATCAAAATTTTTTATTTTGCAAGTCTTTTTTACACTTTTTTTGCATTTTACGAAAAAGAGTAGCACTGACCTATTGTTTCAAAGGGTACTTTTTTTTGTAAACTTTGCACAATGAAAATTGTATGAAAGTACTACTCTATTTATACTATATCGTAGGCATCAACTGCTGTGTCTGTTTAATTTTGTTGTTTGATATGTCTAAATATGTTTGTGTTGTTGTAATATTCTTATGTCATAAAAGTTTACTAATATAGATTAGTTCTCCTCCTCTATCCAATAGAGTAGTAGCACATGTATGTCTTATCTTATGTGGTCGTGTCTTTTCTACTCATGCTCTTTTACTAGCATCAGCAAAGATTTTTTCTACACTGGCTCTTGTTAGTGGATGTCACTTATAATTATTAGCATGGCTTACAAATACATATTGTGATCTAATCTTTAGCCTCCTCCTTAAAAATAGATATAATTTAATAACTTTGATATAATCAGCATGTAAATATACAAGTCTATTAGTTTGTCATTTTCACATGATCTGGATACTCTCATCTATATCTGACACTTTCAAATTACACAATTCAGATACTCTTAATCAGCAATACTGCAATACTAATCACATTGCATAATCTCTCATTCTTGTGATCTCATTCTTTGTTTGATCATTTCTCATAAACAACAATAATTTCTCCATTTGATCTTGTGGTAATGCTTGGATATGTTTCTCTGGCTCTTTTGCAAAAATTATTCTGTTGTAATCCATAACATCCAGTCATTTATGAGTACAAAATTTCAAAAAAGCTCTAATTCATGCAAGGTAATTGTTTATAGTCCTTACATCTTTTCCTTTAATCCTTTGATTTTCTGCAAACTCCTCTACATCTTCTAACTCAATATCACTTGGCACATCCACTCCTCTACTCCCAAATGATATTGCTCTCATACGATTGTCTAGCAACATACATGATCTAGTATAGCACTTTATAGCACTATCCGAAAAATTACGATTTTTTTTCAACCATTCTCCAAATTCTTTAATAATTAAATACATGGTTATATTTGTAAAAAGATAAAGTATGGTGGCTCTACATCTTTTTACTATCTATTAGTCAACATAAATTATAAAAATGTCAATACATATTTCAAAGGTATGTACTGACATTGTGATATATGTTGGTTATCACTACTCTACTATTAGTAAATTTTCTCTTGATTTTTAATTATTTTTAGTTATACTACTTATAATAGTTATGTGCATCTATTCAAAATGCTCTCGGACATATCCTTAGAGGTATGTAAAAAGTTGTCTTACGACAACTTTTTTTATTTTATTCACAATTTTTTCTTTAACTTTCTTGCATAGTTTCAGACTTTATAATCTACATGAAATCATTTCTTTCAATTATACTCTAAGTAATATCATGGATTCCTAGAATTTCATTCATTATCAACTGTTTTTGGATCTCGTTTTATTACTTGTGGTCATTTAAGGTTTATTTCTTCCATAGCAAACTGGTTTTTATATGGGTTTATCTGTTGCTTAAAAGCATCTATTCATGTTTTCCTTATTCTCTTTGCTACATAATTCAAATGCTTGATCAATTCGTATTTCTCATCTCTTGTTCAATTCCAGTTGTCTAACCATTTAACTTTCCACTTAAATTCTCTTATTAGTTTCCTTTTTTCTTTTCCAGTTGGTATATCATTACTAGGTTTTACTGTTACTACTTGTGGTCTTATACTTAAATTACTTAATCACATAGTTTTAGATCATCTCGGATCACCTAAAAATTTTCTTTTACCTTTCA
>CALCYP010000023.1 GCA_937906635.1 uncultured bacterium
CCTTTTTTAATAGGCAAAAAATCTGAAAATAATTTATTGCAAATACTCTTGATTTTTTATGCAATAATATTATTTTGAAAGTGCCTTATATATTTTTGGAAAACTTTTTTGTTGAAAATTAAACTTTTGTTGTTCATAAAAAGAATAGACAAGCATCATGCTTGCGGATATTTCTTTCTGTGGGACATCTAAAGTTTTCTATGATTGATATATAAGGCACCGTGAGTATGGTGCTTTTTTTGATAATTAAGTTTTTATTTTCTTACCATATATAATATGAAGAAAAACCTATTTTTATTTAGTCTTTTGGCTGTATTCTTAGCCTGATTCTGATTCGGAGGAATTAGTATGGCTGATTATGTGGCTACAACTGGTAACGCAGAAAGCTGTGTCTGAGAATCTCCTGCTGGTTGTTATGATACATTAGCTGCAGCAATAAGTGCAGCAGAAAGCGGAGCAACTGTTACTTTGTTGAAAGATGTAAGTGAAACCCCTATAATTTCTTGAAAAAATAATATTACGTTAGATTTAGGAAATAATACTCTAAGTGTTAATTCATATTGATTAGATATTTATAATTCAACATTGACTGTAAGGAATGGTACCATTAATAGTACTGGGAGGCGATGAATTTATTTAAATTATGGTAATACTTTCACTCTTGATGCTACAGCAAAAATTACAGGAACATGAGGTTGAATTATATCTGATTTGTATCCTAGCGATAAAACTGAAACAAATACTTGAGTTATAAATGGGGAAATTGATGTTGAATCTATAGCTATTTTAATTAGCGCTAAATCTTCTTTAACTTTAAATAATGGAGCTAAAATTAAAGGAGAAAATGGTATTGTTATATGAGAAAAAGCTGGCTCTAGTGAAATAGTTATAAATTGAGATATAGAAGGTTCTAATGTTTGAGTTACCATTAATGGAAATTTAAAATCAAGCACAGATTGCCCTACTCTTACAATTTGAAGTACAGCTAAACTTACTGCTACAGGTGATGAGACAGTTGCTTTATATTTAGCAGGTTATGGGAAAACTACAATAGCTACTGGTGCTAATTTGCAGGGTGATGCAAGTGCTATAGAAATCAGAGCATGAGAACTAACAATCGATTGATGAACTTTTACTTCAACAGCTACATGATGAAATGTTACTGTCACAGCAAATTGAAATTGATCAACAACTGTTTGAGCAGCTCTTGCAATTGCTCAGCATACAACAAAGCAAACAACATCTGTTAATATCAATTGATGAACTTTTGAATGAATAGCTGCAATTTATCAATCAAATCCCCAAAATAATAGTGCAGATGATTCTAAAAATGTTACTACAACAATAACAGAATGAACATTCAATTGAGAAGTATCCAATACTGAAGCAAATAGTAAATTAGACATTCAATGATGAACTTTCTCAAATGATGTTAATGCATATACAGTTGAATGAAAATATTCAGTAAAAAATTCTGAATGACAATATGAAGTAAAAAAACTTACTCCAACTAAATTCGATATGAGTTCAAATTTAAATACTACTATTCCTGTTGTATTAAACGAGCAATGAAGTTGATTATTATTAAACGAAACAAAGGCCGTTTTAGGTAAAGAGACATGATTAACAGCGTGAGCTTTATTGATTCAATTTAATGATTTAGCTACCCAAGATGCTCTTAATGATGTTGCTAAAGTTGAAACAGTATTAGAACAGAAATTGTTATTCTTCAAACAAGCATTGGGCACTCCGGCTTGAAAATATAAGATTTGAGTATTTACTGAATCTATAGATAACAAACCTTTCTCTGATGATACTAAATTCATTTGATGAACAGAATATAATGAAGGAGATATTGTATTTGATAGTGCTGCAAAGGTTGATCCATTTGGAGTTTCATCATGGATTTATGTTAAGAAATATAATGCTATTGGCGACAACTGATATGCTTTGTATGCAGAAGATGCCGAATCAAATTGAAATCAAGGATGGTTTTATGCTCCTAAAGCATATAAAGTAACGTTTAATACTGACTGAGGTGTATGAACATATGAAGCTCAAATAGTTGCTTTGACAGATTGAAAAGCTACAAAACCAGAAACTGATCCAACAAAGGAATGATATATCTTTGATGGTTGGTTCAAATGAGAAGATAATACAGCTTTTGATTTTGATACAGTAATTGCTGATGATACAGAATTAAAAGCTCATTGGAGTACTGCCTATACAATAACATTAAATTCAGTATCTAATTGAACTATCTCTACAGATAAAGAAGTAGCAAAAGAATGAGATACAATAACTCTTACAGCAACTCCTAATTCAAATTATAAATTCACTAGTTGGACTGTTAAGAATGGAGATGCTGATGTAACAGTTACAAATAATACATTTACAATGCCTGCTGGTAATGTAACAGTTAGTGCTACATTTACTAAAAAATCTTCATGAGGTGGTGGAGGTTCGTCTTCAAATTCTTCAAATACCACTGCAAATGATTGAGATGATACTCCAGACGATACAGCAGATGATCCTACACAAGGAGATACTACAACCATAAATCCAGAATTAACTGATGTAGAGAGTCAAGAATGGTATGACAATTGATGAGATCAAAAAGAAGTTTTGGATAATGGATTGACCAGAGAATTAAATAATGCTTATGAATTTGCATTTAGAGCTGGTATCACTACTATGAAATCTGCAGAAAATGCAAATATGGAATGAACATTGAATAGGATAGCAATGGCAAAAATGTTGAGTCAATATGCTATAAATGTATTAGGAAAGAAACCAGATACAAGTAGGACGCCAAATTTCTGAGATGTAGCAGATAGTTTGGATAAAGATTATGATAATGGAGTGACATTAGCATATCAATTAGGAATTATGGGAATCTGAATCGATGAATTCAGACCTTATGATGAAGTACCAAGAGCTGAATTTGTGACAGCATTGTCCAGACTATTATATGGTTTAGCAGATTGAACAGATAATTACTATTCTACACACATGGCTAAATTACAAAAAGAATGAATCATAACAAATACAGATCCTAATTTGCTAGAATTGAGAGGATATGTAATGTTGATGCTGATGAGAAGTGCTAAATAATAAAATTAAAATACAAATTAAGCCACTCAATTAGAGTGGCTTTTTTTGTTGTTTGTATTGAAAAATCATCTTTAATCACAATATATGTTGTATAATTTTATTTTTCATAAAAATTTATGTACTTCCTAACTTTCCTAAAATCACTACTACTCACCATCACTTTAGAGACCATCATTCTATTTTTCCTCTGTAAACTATTTTTCAAAAAAGATAATTTAAAAACTTGAAAAATAATTTTGACATGAATTGTAGCTTCTACCACCACTCTACCAATTCTACGGTTTGTGCTACCATATGCTTTCCACAATTACACAGTGTATGCAGTAGTTGGCGAAGTATTTGTCACTTTTGTCGAAATTTTCATCATTAAGTATCTTTTAGACATAACTCGACAAAAAGCAATCATCGCAAGCATCGCTTGTAATCTATTTTCAGTAATCATAGGTCTACTGCTATAAAAAAATAATTCAATTTTTCCTTGAAATTAATTTTGATTTTATTATAAACTGACGCGTGAAGTGTTTTTTGTGCATCAAAATTTTACATGCCGGGGTAGCTCAGCGGTAGAGCAGAGGCCTGAAAAGCCTTGTGTCGGTGGTTCAACTCTGCCTCCCGGCACCACTTAAAATTTATGGGCATATAGCTCAGTTGCTGCGCTCCGCTTCAGCGGAGGTAGAGTCCCGCCTTGCGGGATAAATTGTCCCGATGAAATCGGGAAGGTCGGTGGTTCAAGTCTACCTATACCCACCATTTAAATTAGCAATTATTCCGGGGATTAGCTCAGATGGCTAGAGTGCTTGGTTTGGGACCAAGAGGTCGTGAGTTCGAGTCCCACATCCCCGATTTATGGGCATATAGCTCAGTTGGTTAGAGCGCATCTCTGATAAGGATGAGGTCGGTGGTTCGAGTCCACCTATGCCCACCATTTAAATTAACAATTATTCCGGGGATTAGCTCAGATGACTAGAGTGTCCCGATGGAATCGGGAAGGTCGTGAGTTCGAGTCCACCTATGCCCACCATTCAAATGTAAACAAAAATGCTATTGGCTATTAGCCACTTGCTATTAGCTACTTGCTAAATTATCTACATGTACAATGGTTTCAACCCGAAATTAATTACATGGTAGAAGTAGTTTCTAACTTAAGTAGATGGTACACATTCATATGAATGTATGTAATCTATCTGACTTAAAGGAACAGAATTTTTTTTACATTTGGTCTTGATTTTTTATACTATTTTTGTATAAAAGACACGATATCTTCGTATTGCACAAATATTTGTGCTTTAAATACAATGAAGAAAATTATTTTACTTAATTATATTAAAAATTATGGCTGACAAAGTTCATGTAAATGTTGGTACTATTGGTCACGTTGATCATGGTAAGACAACTCTAACAGCTGCTATTACAGCTGTATGTGCACAAAAAGGATTAGCAAAAGTTCAAAACTATGCTGATATTGACAATGCTCCTGAAGAAAAAGCAAGATGAATAACTATCAACACAAGACACGTTGAGTACGAAACTGAGACAAGACACTATGCTCATATCGATTGTCCAGGACATGCCGATTATGTAAAAAACATGATCGTTTGAGCTGCTCAAATGGATGGAGCTATTTTAGTTGTTGCTGGTACAGATGGACCAATGCCTCAGACAAGAGAGCATATCTTATTAGCACACCAAGTTAATGTTCCAAAAATCGTAGTATTTTTGAACAAATGTGATATGGTTGAAGATCCTGAAATGTTGGATTTGGTAGAAGAAGAGATTAGAGATTTATTAAATCAAAACAGTTATGATGGAGACAATACTCCTATCATCAGATGATCTGCTCTAAAAGCTACAGAAGATCCTTCAAATCCAGAATATGCAAAACCAATTGAAGAGTTATTGAACGCTTTGGATACATATATTCCTGTTCCAGATAGACAAATTGATAAACCTTTCTTGATGCCTGTAGAAGATGTATTCTCTATCAAAGGTAGATGAACAGTTGCTACATGAAGAATAGAAAGATGAGTTATCAAAATGAATGATGAGGTTGAACTATTAGGATTAGGAAAAGAACCAAAAACAACTGTTGTTACATGAGTTGAGATGTTCCACAAAGCTTTCGACAAAGCTGAAGCTTGAATGAATGTTTGATTATTATTAAGATGATTAGACAAAGAAGAAGTTGAAAGATGACAAGTATTATGTCAAAAAGGTACAGTACAAGCTCACAATAAATTTGAAGCTGAAGTATACGTATTGAAAAAAGAAGAAGGATGAAGACATACTCCATTTATGTCTTGATATAGACCACAATTCTTCCTTAGAACAACAGATGTTACATGATCTATTACATTAAAAGCAGGTACAGAAATGATTATGCCTGGTGATAATGCAAAAATCGATGTTGAATTAATCTATCCAGTAGCAATGGAAGAATGATTGAGATTTGCTATTAGAGAAGGAGGAAGGACAGTTTGAGCTGGAGTTATCACAAAGATAAACGCTTAGTTTTATAAATTTAAATAAAGTTTGTTCTCATGTCTACTATAAAAGAAGTTAAACCAAAATTAAGAATCAAATTAAAAAGTTATGATGTAAAAATGTTAGAGTCTTCTGTGGGAAAGGTTGTTGGACTTTTATTGAAGTCTTGAGCCGAGGTAAAATGACCAATTCCTCTACCTAAAAAAAGAAAACTTTACACAGTTTTGAGATCAAATTTTAAGTTTAAAGATTCAAGAGAACAATTTGAGAGGATGACTTATTCAAGGATGATTGATGTCACAGAAATGTGACCAAAGACTATGGAAAGTCTCCAAAATTTATCAATACCAGTCGGTGTATTGGTAGATATAAAAGTATTCTAAGTTTACTAAACAATATGCAACAAGTAGGCCCCGGAATATTCCGGGGTGCTATTCGTTGTTATCACCTTTTAGTTAATCATTAAATAAATATTATGAATAAAGCATGATTGATCGTTGCTAAAAAAGAAATGACTAGAATATGGGAAGATTGAAAAATGATTCCTGTGACTATAGTTAAAATACTTCCTCAAGAGGTTTTGAGATTTAAAACTGAGGATAAAGATTGATATTCTGCTGTCGTTATCTGAGTAAATAAAAAAGAGGTTGAAAAAGCAAAATGACAAAAAGTGACTTACTCAATGACTACAGAGTTCAAAAATATCGATGATTCTTTTTCTAATAGTTACAAAGCTTGAACAAGCTTGGATATGAGTTTATTAGAAGGTGTAGAAGAGATAAACTTAATAGGTACATCAAAAGGTAAAGGTTTTCAATGAGTTATGAAAAGATTTCATGCTTCATGATGACCAAAGACTCATGGTTCTAAATTTCATAGACAAGTTTGATCTCTATGAAACAGAAAACCAAGGAGAGTTCAAAAATGACATCCTCATGCATGACACATGTGAGGTGAACAAGTTACGCTAAAGAATATTAGAATAATTGATAGAGTACAACAAGATGGTGAACAGTTATTATTATTAAAATGATCAATACCTGGTTCTTACAATTCATTCATAAAAGTAATAGCTTAATGCTTTACTACGATTTATATATGTAGATATAGTAAAAAATGTGATATACTATTAATATATACGATAAAACATGAAAAGTTGTTTCAAAAGTAACTTTGGATGAAAAAATTTTTTCAGATGACAAAGTTAATAACAATTTGATACATGAATATTATCTATTACAGGCAAGTAATGCTCGTAATCCTATAGCTCATACAAAAACAAGATGAGAAGTATCAGGTAGTGGAAAAAAGATTTATAGACAGAAAGGTACTGGATGAGCCAGAGCTGGAGAAAAAAGATCTCCAGTTAGAGTTGGTTGAGGTGTCGCTTTCTGACCAAGAAATGAAAGAAATTATACAAAGAACATGAATAAAAAAGCTAGAAATTTAGCATTGTATGGATTGCTTACTCTAAAAGCAAAAGATAATGAAATTTTGGGACTAAAAGATTTCGATCTAAAAGAACCAAAGACCAAAGACGCTGTTGAAATTTTGACAAATATAGGAATCAACAACGACAAGATATTATTCGTATTAAACGAAAAAAATATCAACTTAATAAAGTCATTTAGAAACTTAAATAATGTAAAGTATTTATTAGCTGACTACTTAAATCCAAAAGATTTATTAGAATACAACAAGATCTTATTCTTGGAATCAGCTTTGAAAAAAATTAATAAGGAATAATTAACAATTAATAATTGTAGAAACTTCCTTAATTATTCATTCTTAATTCTTAATTCTTAATTAAAATGACATACAGAGAAAAATTACAAAGGAGAGCAATAAAAAATACTGAAGTAAAAGCTCTAAAAAAGCTTACACCATACGACATTATTTTATGATCTTATGTGACAGAAAAGACATACAAAATGCAAGAAAATGCAAATAAGTACTGTTTTAAAGTTCACAAAGATGCAAATAAGAACGATGTGAAAGAAGCTATAAAGTACATATACAAAGTAACTCCTTTGGAAGTAAATATAGTAAATGTTGCTTTTAAATGAAGAAGTCAAAGAAAATTAGTTAGGAGATCTCACAAAAAAGCAATAGTTACATTGGATAAAAAAGATAAGATAGAGATCTGATTATAAAATATTTATTCTATGAATTTATAACATCAAATGGCTGTAAAGACTTATAAACCATATACTCCATCTAGAAGATTTATGGTATGATACGACTTTAGTGATATCACTACAAACAAACCTGAAAAATCTTTAACAAAGTTTTTGGGAAAAACTGGTGGTAGAAACAATCAATGAAGGATCACTTCTAGATTTAGAGGAGGTTGACACAAGAGATTGTATAGAGTTGTAGATTTTAGAGGATATGACAAAGCTGATATACCAGCAAAAGTTGCATCTATAGAATACGATCCATACAGGACTTGTAGAATTGCTTTGTTAAATTATGTTGATTGAGAAAAAAGATATGTTTTAGCTTGGAAAGGTATAAAAGTTTGAGAGACAGTAATGACATGAGCTAAATGAGAAATCAAAGCAGGAAACAGAAAGCAATTAAAAGATATCCCAGAATGAGTAAATATCTACAATTTGGAGATTACACCTATGTCAAAGTGAAAATTAATCAAATCTGCAGGTACTTATGCTACTATTGCATGAAAAGATGAACTACAATCTTTGATATTCGTAAAGTTGCCATCAGGAGAAGTTAGAAAATTCAATGAAAACTGTTGGGCTACAATATGAGAGGTCTGAAATGAACAACACAAAAATATTGTAATAGGAAAAGCTGGAAGACAGAGATGGAAATGAAGAAAACCACATATCCTTTGAATCAATATGAACCCTGTTGATCATCCACATGGATGATGAGAAGCTCATACAGATATCTGATCAAAGAAATGACCAAAATCATTCAGTGGAAAATTAGTAATGCCTGGAATCAAGACGAGAAAAAGTAAAAAATGGTCAGATAAATTTATTGCTTCAAAAAGAACAAAATAATTAAAGTCATTTAGACTTTGGATGAAAAACTTTAAACTTTAAACTAAATTAAGTAATGGCTAGATCACTAAAAAAATGATTCTATGTAAACGAAAAGCTTCTATTAAAATGTAAAAAGATGACAGAAAGCTGAGATAAAAAAGTTTTAAAAGTATGGGATAGAGCTTGTTGTATAGTCCCAGATATGATTGGATTCACACTTGCTGTACATAATGGAAAACAATTTGTGAGTGTATATATCACAGAAGATATGTTATGACACAGATTGGGTGAATTTGTCCCAACGAGGACATTTAGAGGACACCCTTTCTAAATTAAAAAAACAATTTTAATATTTTAAAACTCTAGATCATGAACAAGGAAAATATGACAGCAACATTGAAATATGCTCTTGTATCTGACAAAAAAATGCTACTGATAGCAAAGCTTGTAAAATGAAAAGATGTACAAGAAGCATTGGATATTTTGGACTACATGCCAAAGAAAGCAGCAAAGTCTCTGGCAAAAGTTATTAGATCAGCTGCAGCAAATGCTGTGACAAATGGAAAAAAATCTTTATGAGACTTATACATAGAAGCTATAGTAGTTTCAAAATGACCAAAGTTAAAAAGGATTAGATTTACATCTAGATCTAGGATAAGTCATTATGAAAAATATAGATGCTTTGTTAAAGTTATTTTAAATACTAAGTAATTAAGTTAATGTGACAAAAAGTAAATCCTATATGAATGAGAGTTTGAGCTATGAAATCTTGGCCATGCGAATGGTATGCTAAAACAAAGATGCAATGAGCAGATTTTTTTGTTGAAGATATCAAAATTAGAGATTTTATAGAAAAAAAATATCCTCAAACTGGTATTGCAAAAGTTATCATCAGAAAAACTCAAAAAGAATGTGAACTTATCATATTCACAAGCAAAGTATGAGTTTTGATGTGAAAGCAATGAGTAAATATAAAGGATTTGGAAACTGAATTAGAGAGAAAGTTTCACAAAAAATTTAAAATAAATGTCAAAGAAGTGAAAGTCCCTGAGCTTTCTGCTAAAATAATGGCTGAATTTATTTCAAGTCAATTGGAAAATAGGATGCCTTACAGGAAAGTTGCAAAGAATGTATTGCAAAAAGTAATGCAAAAATGAGCAAACTGAATTAAGATTTCTGTAGGATGAAGATTAAATTGAGCAGAAATAGCGAGAGCTGAAAAATTTATAGATGGAAGAGTTTCATTGCAAACATTTAGATCTGATATTGATTATCACTATATGCAAGCAATGACAAAATATGGAGTTTTGTGAGTAAAGGTCCGAATTGAAAAATGAACATTATACAACAAAAAGAAAGCTCCAAAAAAATCTATTAGCTTATAATTAATACAAGTTCAAAGTATTTATCAGTTATTTATGTAAAATGTTATTAACACCAAAAAGACGAAAACATAGAAAACAAATTGTCCCTTCTCTAAAATGAAAGAGTGCGAGATGAAACACTGTATCTTTCGGAGATTATTGACTAAAAGCTACTACTAGCTGATATATTTCAAACAGACAAATTGAAGCTGCCAGAAAAGTAATAGTAAGGCATACAAAGAAAGTTTGAAGATTATGGCTTAGAGTATTCCCAGATGTTCCATTTACAAAAAAGTGATTGGAAATGCCGATGGGAAAGTGAAAATGAGATGTAGATATTTATAAAGCTCCTGTTAAAAAAGGAAAAATCATACTTGAAGTATGATGACTCGACAAAGAACTTACAGAAAAAATACTAACTAGTGCAGCAAAAAAATTACCTATCAAGGCCAGAGTTGTTGCAAAGTGAGAATTAAATTAATAATGTTTATTTAAATTAACCAATATACAAATGAAAGGTACTGGTACATATATGCAAAAGATTAACGATATGACAGTTAAAGAACTTGTAAAAGAGAGAGCAAAATTGAAAAAAGAATTGTTCGAATTGAAAATGAAAAATGCTATTAGAGGATTGAAAGAAACTCATAAAATATGAGATTTAAAAGTTCAAATAGCAAGAATAAATACTGTTTTAAAATCTAAAATAGCTAAATAATGGCAATCATAGGAAATAAAAGCATCAAAGAACTTGTATGAGAAGTTGTTAGCGACAAAACAGATAAAACTCGCACAGTATTGGTAAAATCTGTAAAAATGCATCCTTTGTACAAAAAAAGATTTGTTGTCTCAAAGAAATACTACATTCATGATGAAAAAAATGAATCTAAGATTTGAGACACAGTAAAATTTAGAGAATGTAGACCTTTGAGTAAAAATAAGAGATGGAAATTGATAGAAATCGTAAAATAATGATTTATCAAAAATTTTTATTGTATAATAGTTATTAAAAATGTTAAAAGTTGAATCAGTCGTAACTGTTGCAGACAATACTTGAGCAAAAAAAGCAAAAATAATTAGAATATTAAAATGATCTACTGGAAGTACTGCTACTGTAGGTGATAGTGTCGTTGTAGCTATCAAGACAGCTATGCCAAATGGTAATGTGAAAAAATGACAAGTAATAAAAGCTTTAGTCGTAAGGACAAAAAAAGAAGTTGCTAGAAAAGATGGTACATACATCAGATTTGGAGATAATGCTGTAATCCTTATGACAAAGAATGAAAAATGAGAACGAAATCCAGTTTGAAAAAGAATATTCGGACCAGTAGCGAGAGAATTGAGAGATTTGTGATACAAGAATATAACAAATATGGCTGAAGAAGTATTGTAATTTTTTAATGTTTAAGACAATTTATTATGAAAAAATTAAGAAAAGGAGATCCTGTAATGGTTATTGCTGGGAAATTCAAATGAAAGATTTCCACAATAGAAAGTGTAGATTGAGATTTCGTTGTCGTAAAAGATATCAATGTAGCTAAAAAGGCTGTAAAGTGACAATGATTTGTAAAAAAAACATTACCAATACATATATCAAATGTAATGTATTATGTAGAAAGTGAAAAAAAACCTTCTAAAATAAAGATTGAAATCACAAAAGATGGTAAAAAAATCAGAAAAACTAAAGTTTGAAATAAGGAAATAAAATAATATTTACTTCAAAACTTTTAACTAAATAATTATTTGTATAAATGGCTAAAGAGTATAAAAAAAGATTACAAGAGAGATTAAATATAAAAAACATCAATGCTGTTCCTCATGTAGATTCTGTAATCGTTTCAATGTGAATCGGATCAATCGTTACGAGGAAATGACACAAAGACTTTGAAGAATTTGAAAAGAATTTGACTATGATTACATGACAAAAACCTCGTTTGTTAAAAGCAAAAAAAGCTATATCAAACTTCAAATTGAGAGAAGGAATGCCTGTCATGTTACAATGTACTTTGAGATGAAACAGAGCTGAAGACTTCTTGGACAGACTTTGTAAATTAATATTACCAAGGATCAGAGATTTCGAATGAACAAGCAAGAGAAGTTTCGATAATCAAGCTAATTTAAATATGTGAATCAGAAATTACAACATATTCCCAGAATTATGAGTTGATGATGTGACAATACCTATGTGAATAGGAATCACAGTAGTGACTACTACAAACGACAAAGAAGAATCTCAAGCATTATTAGAAGAAATATGATTTGTGTTTAAATAATAAATAATCGATTTAATTTATATTTGTTTATTTAAAAAATGGCAAGAACGGCTCTAAAAGCAAAACAATGGAAAATGTATGAAGAAAAATTTATACAAAAAAAAGATGTTAAGTGAGTAAAATACTACAATAGATGTAGATTGTGTGGTAGATCAAAATGATATTTCAGAGATTTTGGTATTTGTAGAGTTTGTCTCAGAAAATACGCAAGAGAATGAAAAATCATGTGATTAAAAAAAGCAAGTTGGTAATTTGCCACACTATTAGAATTTTTATTTTGTGAAAACTATTTAATTATGAGTTATGTAAATGCGCCTGTTCATGATCTATTGATTAGGATCAAAAATGCATACATGGCAAGGAAAACAAATCTAAGTGGAATAACTTATTCTAAATTTAAAACTAATGTTTTGGATTTATTAAAGAGATATAATTTTGTTAAAGATTTTGAAATCGTCGACAAAAATGGTAAAAAGGAGATTAAAGTTTTGCTAAAACCAGTTGAAAATCCTGTAAACGATATTCCAGAAATTAAATTCTATTCAAAACCATCTAGACCTCGATATGTAAGTTACAAAGATTTACATGTTGTTGCATGATGAAAATGAATTTGAATTATTTCCACAAATCAATGACTTATGGCTTCTCACGAAGCAAAAGCTAAAAAACTTGGATGAGAATTAATTGCAGAAATATATTAATAGAACAAATTTATAATTTATGATCTTATCACAATGTCAAAAATTTGAAAAAAACCAGTTGCTATACCAGCATGAGTTGAAGTAACTATAGACAATAACCTAGTAAAGGTAAAATGACCAAAATGAGAATTATCTCAAAAAATTCTTGATTGTGTAAACATAAAAGTAGAAGATGGTCAAATCGTTACATCTATTACAGATGACGAAAATAAACCTTTTTGGGGATTATCAAGGAGTCTAATAAACAATATGATTGAATGAGTTACAAAAGGATTTGAAAAAAAACTTATGATTATATGAGTTTGATATGGAGCTCAAGTTCAATGAAGTAAAATTGTATTATCTTTGTGATATTCACACAAAGTTGAATACACTGTACCACAAGGAGTCAGTGTCTCAGCTGAACAAGATGCTAAATGAAATACCATACTAACTTTGACAAGTATAGATAAACAACTCATATGAGAAGTAGCTGCTAAAATAAAGACTTACAGAAAGACAGAACCATACAAAGGAAAATGAATTAGATACATTGATGAATATATTAAATTAAAACCAGGAAAATCTGCTAAATAGTTAATTTATAATTTTAAACAATAGAAAAATGTCTCATTTAGGAAACAAATTAAAAGCCAAATTAGAAAAATATACTATGAGAAAAAATAGGGTTAATAACAAAATCAAAGCTAGTAACCCAGACAATAGAATCGTAGTAACCAGATCAAATATGTACATTAAAGCAGAAATAGTTGATAAAAATTGAAACATACTTGCTTGTGTTTCTGACAAATGATTAAATGGAAAGACAAAGAGTGAAAGAGCTTTCGCTGCTTGAGAAACTTTGGCAAAAATCATATCAGAAAAGAAATTAACTAAAGTTGTATTTGATAGAAATGGTTATTTATACCATGGAAGAGTAAAAGCTTTGGCTGAATGAATTAGAAAGTGAGGAGTTAACTTATAATACATATTTACTTACATAATAAATTGTTTAATGGAAAAAGATAAGACAAAAAAGGAGTTTGATGAGCTTCTTTTGGAAGTTAGAAAAGTAACTAGAGTAACTACTTGATGAAGGAGAATGTCTTTTAGAGCGACAGTTTTGGTATGAAACAAAAAAGGAAAAATTTGATTAGGATTATCAAAATGAGTTGATGTAACATCTGCTGTAAAAAAGGCTACTAACGAAGCATACAAAAAAATGTTTATAGTACCTATTACAAAAGATAAGACAGTTCCTTATTCAATCACAAATAAATACAAATCTTGTATAGTAAAGGTTTTACCAGCTACACAAGGTACGTGATTAAAAGCTGGATCTTCTGTTAGATCTGTATTAGAATTAGCTTGATATGAAAACATATTATCAAAGATAGTTGGTTCAAACAACAAGCTTAATAATGCTATTGCTTGTATCAATGCTTTGAGTATGTACAAATACGCTGATCACTTTACAGCTATCAAAGAGGAAAAAGTTGAAGAAAAAGTTGAAGAAAAAGTAGAAGAAGCTAAAGGAGAAACAAAGAACGAAAAGAAAGTAGTTGAAGAAGTAAAAGAAGAAAAAGTTGAAAAGAAAGCTCCTGCTAAAAAGGCTACAACTGAAAAAAAAGCTACCGCTACAAAGAAACCAGCTGTTAAAAAAGCAGAAAAGGAAGAAAAAGTTGAAAAAAAAGCTCCAGCTAAAAAAGCTACAGCCACAAAGAAACCAGCCGCTAAAAAAACTACAAAAAAAGAAGAAAAATAATTGATTTTTATCTATAATTACCATTTAATAATGAAATTATGTGAGTTAAAAAGAAGTACTTGATTAAAAAACAAGTCAAATAGAATTTGAAGATGAAACTGAAGTAAATGAACATATTCTGGTAGATGACAAAAATGACAAAAAGCCAGATCATGACATTCTGCTAAGCCTTTTTTTGAATGAGGACAGACTTCAATAGTCATGAGAATGCCAAAAGCTAGATGATTCAAAAGAAATGATAAATTAGTTACACACTACTCTGTCATAAATTTGAGTAATTTAGAAAAAGATGAGAGAATAACAAAAGATATGGAAATAACAAAATTTAAGTTAAAAGAACTCGGATATATCAAAAAAGAATCTGAATTTGTAAAAGTTTTGTGAAATTGAGATTTTTCAAAGAAATTAACATTCACAGGATTAGAAAAGTTCTCAAAATCAGCATTAGAAAAGATTGAAAAGGCATGAGCAAAAGTTAACTAGTTTTACTTAAATTTTATTCGTGATGAGTAAATTTAGAAAAAAGTTTAATAGTATCATAAGTAATAAATCTTTGATGAAAAAGATTTGGTTTACATTATGAATGCTTGCAATATACAGATTGTTAGTTCATATTCCAGTTCCATTTGTAGATATTGATAATTTAATGGGACAGATATGAGCTATAAGTTCAAGTGGATTATGATATTTGGTAATGATGATGTGATGATCTTTGGACAACTTTTCCATTATAGCTATATGACTCTCGCCATATATCAATGCATCAATCATCATGCAATTATTATGAGCTGTAATTCCTAGTCTGGAACAGTTGACTGAGGAATGAGAATCATGACAACAAAAAATTAACCAATATACTAGATATTTATCAATTCCTTTGGCATTTTTACAAGGAATCTGAATGGTATTTTTTATAAATTACTCATTATGAGGAAATGTAATAGATACTTCAGCTAGTACTTTGATATTAGCTGCATTGGCTATGACAATTGGTTCAGTATTATTGATGTGGATATGAGAATTAATCACAGAAAAATGAATTGCTAATGGTATATCAATACTTATCTTCTCATCAATTGTTGCTTGAATCACACAGAGTGTATACGGAAGTTTTTCAGGGACATCAAGTATATGATGAATGTTCTTATTTATGTTAGTGATTATATTGGTATTAATTGTATTGTCGATATTTATATTAAAATCTACTAAGGAAATTCCTATCATATATGCCAGAAAAGGTAAAGTGCAGGAAAGCTCAATATTGCCAATACCTATGAATCCAGTATGAATGATACCTATCATCTTTTCTATGGCATTTGTGTCATTTCCATATTTATTATCAAAAATAATAGTTCAATTCCAACCAATGAATACTAAATTAGTACATATAGCTGATTGGATTGAATCAAATTTGAATATCTATTCACAACAACCAGGACGATGAGCTGTATTATTATACTTTATACTGATTGTAGCATTTACATTCTTCTACACTCTAATTGTATTCAGTCCAGAAAAGATGTCTGATAATATCCAAAAAAGATGAGGATTTGTCCCATGAATTAGACCATGAAAAGAGACATCGGCATACATCAACAAAATATTGATGCACTTGTGTCTATGGTGATGAATCGGATTGGCTCTTGTAGGTATCTATAGTTATGTATTAAATTACATCCCTTTCATACAAAATTTAGTTGCCTCATTATGATCTTTGCCTGTTGTCGTTACATGATCTGGAGTAATTATCATCGTATGAGTTGTACAAGAAATCATAAATAAAATTGAAACAGATTTGATTATGCAAAGGTATGAAAAATATGATGCTGAAGAAGTAAATAAGTCACTTAGAGAATTATAAAATCTGAAATAAGAAAAAAAATCCGGTCTTAATTGATCGGATTTTTTTAATATTTGATTGATTACACAATGGGGTTTAATTGATGATTAAATTTTATCATCAATTTTCTAAATAATGAAACGGTACAAACTGGCATTTTTAAATGATTATTTATCAGAAACTCTTTTGAATACAACCCATACCCATTTTCTCAATTCTTTCCATAATAGTGGATTTTCAATTTTTGTCATTATCTCCTCTGTTTTCAATGCATTCAAATGCTTTACATAATATGGGTGTTGGATAGTATGTTTAACATTGTATTTAGCTCACCAAAGAATTCTAGATGTGATTGTACCAAACTCAGCTCTAGAAACGATATCATTTGGCAAGAATTCATTATTAACCATATCGATTCACATAATTCACAAAGCACAAGCTTTAATTGCATAATCTTTAATTTCTTCCGATTCCCAAATAGCTGGATTATCATTAAATGATAAACAATGCTCCGGCACATCATCAGGAATTTCAAATCATAAAACATTTACCATAAAGTTAACGACCATCTTTGCCATATGTCATCTCAAAAGATATCAATCAGGATTAGCTTTTTCAAAGCTATCAATAGTAGTGATACCATTAGCATAAGCCCAGTTATAAGCTGCTAAAACCTCATCATCGTAAACATTTCAAAAATTATAAGGTTCATCATCTCAAGCAGATCAATGAGTATTTTTTTCTCAACAAGTTCAATCATAATAGCTATCAGAGAAATCTCAATTAGGACAGTAATCTCTCTTTAATTGAGTTCAACCTCAGTGAGATGAATTCTGCTCTCGTTTTGCAGTAATAGTTAATCCATCCAATGGCATAGTATCAGGCACTACTGGTTGCCATCAAACAAATTTATATCAAGTTTTTATAGGATCTTCAGGAGCTGTTATTGGAGATTCATACTTTCAAGTATAAGTAATAGTCACACCACTATCAATCTCAAAAGTAATAGTATAAACCTCTCTATTATAATAAATCTCCACTACTGTACTTCCATCTCATAATATTGATTGTTGAGTAAATGGTTGCATTACAAATCATGTATATAATCTTCAAACAGCTTGAGTCGGTTCACCTGTTACTCAATACATAGTTTCAGTATTATACAAAGAATATCAAGTATCAGAAATATTCTCAAGATAATATTCAACGTTGTAAACAATTCCTGTATTCGCTGTCCATTGTGCTGTTATATCCAATCCATTTAATGGCATTGTGTTTGGCACACTTGGACTCCATCATGCAAATGTATATCATGTTCTACTTGGATCTGCTGGTGTTGTTATTGCTGATCCATATTTTCATGTTATTGTTTCTGTTTCACTTCATCCATTTGCATTGAATGTTATACTATATTCATTCCTACTGTAGTAGATATTGATTATTGTACTTCCATCTGGTTTAATATTAGCTTGTGTTACTCATCCACTCAATGTGAATCCATCAAATGTACTTGATTCTGCTTGTGTCTGTGTATCACTTGTTCCATACATATTATATCCACTCAATAATACATCGTATGCTGTTCATCCTACATTCTCTCATCGATGTTTTACTTCGTATTTTGTTCATGTATTCGCATCCCATATTGCCTCCAATGTCGTTCCTTCCAATGGCATTCTCTCTAATCAATTCCATCTTAC
>CALCYP010000024.1 GCA_937906635.1 uncultured bacterium
ATTTCAAATAATGTCTCGCTTCGTTCGACATTAGTGAAATTCGAAGCTGAGCCGATTATTTGGAATAAAAAAAACTTTTTATTATACAACGAATATTTTTTATATGTATACTTTTTTGGCTTTTGATTGCAAGATAACATTTGTATGATTTATTCCTTGAAAAATGTTTTTAAATTATTATACTATAAAGCGTAGCGATCGACAAAATAGTAGAGACTCTGTGTAATTCAACCAAATCGTGGAGGGGTGGCAGAGTGGTCGAACGCGGCAGTCTTGAAAACTGTTAGCCGGTTATCCGGCTCGTGGGTTCAAATCCCACCCCCTCCGCCATTTATCAAAAAATCAATTATGACATTTAGAAATAAATGACTTAGTTATATAAAATTTTCTGTGACACTTGTGTTATTGTTGTGATTTATCGTCGTTATAGCTTATGCTGATAAATTTAAAAAATGAGTGGAAGTAGTTTATGTAAATACTTCTAATTTTGTGCAATCAAATGATAATGAGAGTGTCGCAATAGATTTGGATATGGTATCGTATGAAGTATGAACGGATAATGAATGAGTTATCACATATATTGTACAGCCATGAGATACTTTGTCAAAGATTGCAAGTGCTTTTTGAACTACAGTGGCTCAAATAAAAAAGATAAATTGAATCACAAAGCCATTGCAAGTTAATCAAAAACTTGTCATTACAAGTGAGGAAAATTGATTGATTTATACGATACCAGAAAAAACGAATATTTTGGTATTTGCAAATAAATATTGATTAGATATTGATGATTTGATGACTTTGAATTATATTCAAGATGAAAGTGAGATTTTGCAAGAATGACAGGAAGTCTTTTTGCCTATTACACTCGAGACAGCATATGATGTCTGACTCATGGAGAGACCAAAACCCGTCTATAAACCAAAAACTACTGTGACATATACTCCTACCATTTCAAAACCATCTGCGACGGTCGCTACCAGTAATTCAAGCTCATATGCATGATCAAGCATATTATCTACATGGATTTTCAATAAAAATATAAATAATAAATTTTATGCATGACATTGTACATGGTATATGGCGGCGACTACACCACAGATTTTCCCATATATAGATGAAAATACACAGGCAAGGCCATTTGGAGGAAATGCAAATCAGCGATACGATAATGCCAAAGCAGCAGGTTTCTCTGTGTGACAGACACCTGTAGTATGATCTATTATCGTGTATAATAAGTGAGGTGGAAGTTTCGCAAGTGCATGACATGTCGCAAAAGTTATCAGTTATGATGCTTCTACGAAAAAATTGGTAGTAGAGGAGATGAATTGATCAAATAAATTTGTGGTACAGAGGCGTACAGACAAAGCAGACAATCCAAATATTAAATGATATATCTATATGCCAGCAGTTCCTCGAACTCCAAGTAATTAAGAATTAATAATTAAAAATTAATAATTTTGGATTCTTTTTAATTATTAATTTTTTTTAATTGTTGATTATTATATCATAAAATAGAAAAAAGTCAAATTAAATTTATCGTAAATCAAGTAAAGTTTTGACTTTTTTTTCGTATAATTAAGTCGTCTATATAAAAATATAGGACACAAAATATGTGCTGGGAAAAAATCGAGGAATATGGATTTCTCACTGCGTTCGAAATGACGGGGAAAAGTGTTATTTCGAGGAGCGAAGCGACGAGAAATCCATTATGCGTTCGAAATGACAAATTTTTTCAAAAAAAAAATTTCAAAAAATGCACTTTTTTTCAAAAAAGTCTGAAAACGCAGGTACTACCGCGATAAAAAAGTGCCAAAAAATTTGACAAATAAAAAAAATGATATATAATATATCACGCACGAAAAATTTTTATTTTTTAAGTTAAAAAAAGAATGAGAAAGAAAAGTAACAAGAAAAGATTTAAATTTCGTTGGGTACATTTAGTACTTTGATGATTTGTGTTAATGACTGCTATTTTATCTATTATTGTTTTTCCAATAAGAGAGACTAATGCATATGAAGAATACTATATGAGAGATGATTGTGGAAATAGCATGGTGTGAGCTCTTTATAATGTTGGGTGACCATCTAATGCATATATGTGTCCACAGTGATTTTATTATTATACACCAGATTGTTATAGAAATGAGTATGTAATTACACGAAAGAACCGAGATGGTACAGTTTTAAAAACAGGAAACTGTTTTTATGGGTGATATCCAAATTATATAGGTGAATTACCAACAAAAGATAATATATGAGATATCTCTTGTGCTTTTAGTTGATGGGATTCGTATTCTGTTATAAATTGAAATAAAACCTATACTGCAAAATTTTTTTGCGGAGTAACAGTGACTTATATGAGCTGAGATGCTATATTATGAAGCCAAGAAATAAATTATTGAGAAAAAATAACAAATCCTGAAATTCTTTCAGAATGACAGAATATTTCTTGAGCATATATAGATAGTGAGCAAACAATACCTTTTGATTTGTCTAATGAAACAATTACTTGAGATATTACTCTATATGTTGTTTTATGATGTGAAACACCATATTATGAAGAATGATGAATTTGTAAACTACCTACATATCAAATTGATTGGCTAAATCGGGATTGAACAACCATAAAATCAGATAGTGTTAAATATGGACAGTATCCAAATTATACATGAGACATTCCGACAAGATCGGATGATGGATGTCATACCTACGATTTTAAATGATGGCCAACTATTCCAAAAGCGACGCAAGATGCTTCATATACGGCTCAATATTATCAATACAATAAAACTTTTAATATAATATATAAAGATTGAGAAGATGAAATAGAAAGAGATTCAGCAAATTGTGGAACTTATTGGTTACGCGATTATGTAGAGAAATCATGATATGTTTTTGAGTGACGATATTTGGATAATGATTTTACAGAAAATCTATGAGATAGTTTGGAAGTAAACTGAGATATTGTAATATACGCTAAACGAGAAGCTTGTTTAGATTGATATGTTGTAAAGAATAATGTTTGTGTACCATGAAATATTTGAATATCTTATGAAGAAGGTAATATAGAATATATAGATACAAATTGAAAAGTTTTCACATGAATATGAACTATAAAATTTGATGACTGAGAAAAAACAATAACCATGTTAGATCGTAATTTATGAGCAGATGAATATATAAATATAGATGATAATAATGATAACGACATGTTGCTTCGCAGCTCATGATTTGGGACAGATAATTTGGGTTATTATTTTCAATGGTGAAATAATTATTGATTCACAAAATCTTGGATTAAGACATGAGAAGATCAGATAGATACTACATGATATTGATGGAATAATCCATATGTTTCGGATACTTTTATTGTATGAAATGAAAACCGAGCAATATCCAATAATAATGGTAATTTATGGTGATGAGAATTGGATATTAGAGACAATGTTTGGAATACAAGCAAATCCAAAGATTATATGAGACAATGACCATGTCCAGCAGGGTATCATGTACCATCTGGATGAGAATGGATAGATTTATTTACAGCTTGGGCAGAAAGTAAAGGTTATACTTTATCAGTATCAGATAAATTAGCGTTGGATACAAAGACACACCCTGAGTATATAGAATTTTTAGAAGAATTTAAAATACCATATGCTTGACGTTTAGATTATAGTGATGCAACTTATAACAATCATGACAATAATTTTGTATATCTTCGATCATCTTCACCATATGAAGAAAATTCTCCATATTCTAGACGTTTATTAGCCTGACCTAGAGCAAAATCAACAAGTCAAAGAATGCGTGCGAATTGATATCCTGTTCGTTGTTTTGCAGATAATTATGATATTACAGATGATGTATATACTTTAAATTACAACACAAGATGATGAACAAAAATCCAATCACAAACCATACTTTTATGAGAAAAGTGATATTTGCCATGATATAGTACGATAAGAGAAAACGCTGAAATTTCAGGATGGTATGATATAAATTTTAGAGAACTAAATTTAGATTGAAATGTATTTACAAATTTGATTCTATGAGAAGATATCTCTGATTGAAACAAAAATGTATACATACAAGTCAGACGATCTGATGATTACTTGGTAAAGTTTATAGATTATAATTGAAATATTTTAAAGCAAGAGTTTATAAAAGATTGAAATAATGCAGTAGCTCCAAATAATCCACAAAGAGAATGATATGTTTTTGATTGATGGGATAAAAATCTATTATGAATTACACAAGATACAGAATTTATAGCTCAATATACAAAAAAACAATATTCTAATTGATGAGGTGGAGGATGAAGTAGTCTAAAGAAAGACAATTGTCCAGATTGAGATTATTCGGATAGTTATTACGATTGAATATGCTGAATGCCGGAGAATGATGCGGAGAATAACA
>CALCYP010000025.1 GCA_937906635.1 uncultured bacterium
GATTTCTGAAGCGAGAAAAAAATGAACAAATTTAATCATGACATCATCATATGAACAAAAAGAAGAATTAATTAATAATTTAAAAGAAAAAGCAAATTATATGCAAATATGAATGGAGTCTGTTTTTAATTCTTGGGCTGATAGTATCCTTTTGCAGGTATATAATTCACCATTAGATTTATTGGTGGAAAATTATTTATATAATGAATACAAAGAATTAAGACCATCTCAATTTTTATTCCAATTGTGATTAATAGCACAATGAATAGAGATAGCACAAAATGCTGAATTGAAAAAAAAAGTTCCAGAAATAATTTTTGATGCGAATGTTGTAATGAATAGTATAACAGCACAGCAAATTAAAGACTTATATTGAGTAGATAAAACCGAAGAATTTGGACATAACGATTTGGTTAGATTATGAAAAAAACTTTATGATAAATTTTATTCAAGAAAAAATAGTATGGAACCATGAGATGAATATGAATTAGTAAAAATACGAGCAGATAAACTTTGATTTTTAAATTATTTTACAACAGAAAAAGAAGATTTAAACTGAAAAAATATAAAAAAAGTTGAACATATTAAACCTAAAGATTTATCATTAGATAAAGTAACAGAAGCGGTAAAAAGGATTTGAGGAGATTCTGAAGAAATAAATATGGCTGTAGTAATGTATTGCTTGGCTGCAATCCGTTTTTTCAAAGACAAAACTCATGCTGAAATTTCAAAAATATGATACGAATTAGCTATCCGTTGAAGTAAATGAATTAAGCTTTGAGAAGAAAGTACATATTATATTAATTCTATACCATGAAAAGAATTCACATGATATGAATTTTTGTCGTACATGTATGTAGCTTGGCAAATATTAAAGCCAGAAGCTGATTTATGATTGGACTATTCTAAAGAATACGAATTAGCAAAGCAATTAGATTCTAAAGAATAATTTTAGATTTATTTTTATACAATGAATTACGAAAAAATTAAAGATGCAATTTTGGAGTTTAGAGATGCAAGAGACTGGAAACAATTCCACAATCCAAAAGATTTAGCAACAGCAATTCAAATTGAAGCATGAGAATTGCAAGAAGTTTTTTTGCGAAAATCTCAAGAAGACTCTTATGAAATTTGAAAAAATGATCAAAAAGTAAAAGAAGAGTTCGCTGATATTTTTAATTTTATGGTATTGTTTGCTGAAGAGTGCTGAATCGATATTGAAAAAGAAGTATTAGCTAAAATTGAAAAAAACAATCAAAAATATTCAGTAGAAAAAGCAAAAGGTAGAAGTGATAAATATGATAAACTTTAATATTAAAAATAAATAATGTCTTCCGAAATATACATAAAAAAATATGATTTCAATAAATATACGACTGACATATTAGATAGTAATAAATATTGATCACAACGACCAATAGTATATATCATAAACAATGAAGAAGAGGCTTATATTTGAGAAACTATTGATGCATCGGTAAGAGTTAATCAACATCGACAAAATACAAAAAGAAGGGTGTTAACGACATTTAATCTTATTACTACTGATGAATTTAATAAATCTGTTATATTAGATTTGGAATCATTTTTAATTAGTCATATGTCTGCAGACAATAAATATAAATTGCAAAATTGAAATTGATGATTACAAAATCATAATTATTATAACAAAGAATACTATCAGCAACAATTTAAAAAAATACGAAATAAATTAAAAGAATTAAATATAGTAAAACAAGATATATATAAACTTGAAAATTCAAATTTATTCAAATATTCTCCATATAAATCTTTAACAGATGAGCAACTAACAATTGTTTCAGAAATAAGAAAACAATTAATTATAGACATAAATAATTGAGTACAAAGTACATTTATGGTAAAATGATGAGCTGGGACAGGGAAAACTATATTATGAATATATTTAATGAAATTGTTGCTTGAAATAAGAGAAAATCAAACTGAATTAACAGAAGAGATAGAAAATATAGATGAAACAATATATGAGAACATTGAGGATTTTTTGAATTCGAATGAAATAATTAATAAATTAAAAATATGATTAGTTATTCCTATGGATAATTTAAGAAAAATATTACAAACAGATGTCTTTAAAAATATACCATGATTATCACCAAATAATGTTTTAAGTCCTCATGATGTTGCAAAAAGTAAAGAAAAGTGGGATATTTTGATTGTAGATGAAGCACATAGATTAAGACAAAGAAAGAACTTGACACAATATAAAACATTTGATGAAGACAATGAAAGACTAAATTTATGAAACAATGGAACAGAATTAGATTGGATATTTAAAAAAAGTAAATATCAACTGTTTTTATATGATAAAAACCAAACGATAAAGCCAACAGATATAGAAAGAGAAGTGTTTGAAAACATAGAGAACCAACCCCATACACATATTTACAATTTAAATTCACAATTAAGATGTTTTTGATGAGATAAATATATAAGTTATATTAAAAAAATTTTTAGTAATAATCCTCCTATTCAAAAAGAAATATTTAACCAAGAATTCTGATATGAATTAAAATTATTTGATGATGTAAATAATATGATTGAAACGATTAAATCAAAAAATTTAGAATATTGATTATGTAGAAATCTTGCATGATATTCTCGAAAATGGAAAACAAAAAAAATAAAAAATAAGCCAAGAAATTTTGAAGAGACACATAATCGAATAAAAAAATGAAATTATGATATCAATATTGATTGATATAAATATATTCGAAATACACAATATTCATGATGGATAAATGAGCCAAATTCAATTAATGAAATTTGATGTATTCATACGACACAATGATTCGACCTAAATTACACTTGATTAATTATTTGAAATGATTTAAGGTATAATTATGATAGGTGATTATATGTTGATAAAAATAATTATTTCGATGTAAAATGAAAAAATGCTACAAGTGAAGACGAATTAATGGCATATATAATAAATATTTATATAACAATGTGTACAAGATGAATGAGATGAACATACATATATGCATGTGATAAGTGATTAAGAGAATATTTATCAAAATTTATTGATAAAGCATAATGTCTAAAACAATCCCATCTACTTAAACCTCACATTTTTCAATCCACCAATATTCACTCAAACAAAATTCAACTCTTTTTGATTTCATAATTCATGAAATAATTTTACAGCGATAATTTTAGTTGAACTTGATGGAGGAAAATTGAAGTTTGTGAAATAAAAATATGAAAAATAAAAACACTTACAGAATATCTTGCATTTTATTATCATAAAAATACATATACAATATGCTTTTATTATTTTAATTATAAATAAAATGGAGAAAAAATGTAAATGTGATATCAGTTTTAAGGATTATTGCTTAAAAATGGAGCCATTAGTGGCTGATAAACTATTAGGTATTTTACATGTTGTTGCACAAGTATTTGTGATATTATGAGTGCTGATTTCTGGAATTAAAACAATATCATTGGGTTGACGAAGTATTTTGTGGGGAATTTTGTCTATATTAATTTGTATACCATTAGCATCGATTTTTACTAGATTTTGGTTTGAATTGTTATGAGTATTGTTTTCTATAGACAAAAAGCTTTGAACTAATAAAAAATAGTCTTTTTATAATTTGATATATTTCAAATTGATTATTTTTTTGTTTTTTATATTTTTACAAAAAATAAAATGCCAGTATTCGCAGATGTAATGCCAGAACCTTCTATTTGATATCCAGTTGGTGGATATGGTCCTACAAGTGTTTATACGCCAGATCTTGGTATAATGCTTGCCAAAATTCGATGAAGTGCTTTTGTAGTAATCTTTTTATTACTTTTAGCTTATCGAATTGTCTGCTTATGGAAAATATTCAAAAAAGCATGACTTCCATCACGATGATCACTTATTCCAGTCTATAGAGAATATCTTCGATTCAAAATGATATGACGAAATGGTCGATGGACTGCTACATTACTGTGCCCTGTTATGTTCGCTATTGTGCTTATATTTACATTCTTCAAAGTGTCAGAGAGATTTGGTAAAGATAAAGAACAATTTTGAATGTGATTATGGTTCTTGAACCCAATATTCTTATGAATACTTGCTTTCGACAAGAGTAAATACAAAAAATAAAAATCACCCCCTGACCCCCTCTTTGAAAACGAGGGGGTATTTTTTTGCGTAAAAAGTCCCCTCCTTTTCCAAGCGAAGTGAGCATAGTCTTCAGCGGGGAAGGATGGGATTTAGGGGTGATTTTTTATTTATCTAAAATTATTATATATCCAATTAAAACTCAATTTTCAACTACATCCTGGTAGTTAAATTTAAAAAAATTATATTCAGCTGCCTCTTGAATTTCTTCAAGTCTATAGCGATATTGCTGTATTTTAAATTTTTTATGTTCTTTTCATTGTCCTGCTTCTCGTTCAAATTCTCTTCTTTGTAAAAAATATCATATAATTCGTCTTCATTCTTCTTTCAAAATTCTATACACTTCACCAAAAAATCACTTTAAATTTTTAATATGTTCAAGTACAAAGAAACTTGTAGCTACATCAAAACTATCATCCTCAAAAGGCAAATTGTTTTCCAAATCACAAACTATTTTTTCAACCTTTAATCACACTTTTGGATGTCTTGATAGCAACTTTTCACTAATATCACATGCTACATATTTTCTATAATTGATATTTTCAAAATATTTGAAAACTCTTCCATCTCCAGCTCACAAATCAATGACATCTATGTTATCGCAATTTCTTGGTAAATATCTCTGAATATCCAAATCACAAAAACTATCCAAATGATTATGGAAATTTTTATACTGATCTGCAACTAAATTGTATCAAGTTTTTGGATCCAATATTTCTATATGCTTAGAATTATAGCTCATTAAAAGAAAATTTTATCATTTGAAATATCTTCATCAGTTTTTTGAGAAAATTTTTTGATTTTTTCCTCAATAACATCACTTGGTTCTTGCAAAAATTTATTCAATTCACTCGTCTTTTCACTGGCTTTTTTGATATGAACATAATACTTACTCAATTCAGCTACGACATCTGAAAGTTCATCATTTCTGTCCAATAATTCCATAGTTTTTTGCTTCAATAACGTATTTTGTTGTGTATATTCATCTAATTCTCAATTCAAATATTGAATTTCTTTATTTGCTTCTTTCAGATTTGACCTAAGTTGATTAATTGTATCTTTATGTTCATATCTCAAGTAAAAAATAAAATATCAAAATAATCCTCATCAAATAATTGAAAGTACTATATATCCAGTCAAACTCATGTCAATTTTTAAGTAAATAAATTATTACAATACTACCTTATACAATTATTATTCATAAAATCAAATAATTTTGAAAAAATGCTGAGGAAGGGACTCGAACCCTCATGTCTTTCGACATACGCACCTGAAACGTACGTGTCTACCGATTTCACCACCTCAGCATAAATTTCAATGTGTCTACCCCCGCTAAAGCGGGATTCTCAATCTCATATCAAATTTACATCGTTTCACTTGTAAATTTGTATGATCTTGGAACAATTCCACCACCTCAGCATACTATCTATATATTCATTTTGATGAAAATTACAATTTTTTTCACAAATTTTTGAATATTTTTCACGATACCTATATATATAATCACAATAGAAAAAAAGAAGAAAACAAAAAACTTAAAAAGTTATTTATACTATTACCAAATATCAAAATGAAAAAAAAGACATGATTAACAGAACATTCTGAGCC
>CALCYP010000026.1 GCA_937906635.1 uncultured bacterium
AATCTACTCACAAACACAAAAACTCACTCCAGAACAAATTTCTGAAGTAGCAGAGTACTGACTTTATGCTCCATCTGCACACAACCAGCAAGCTCGAAAATATTATATCATTACAAAACAAGAAGATTTAGATTTCTTGTGAAATTTGATGGAACGATGAAAGATGATTCCAACAGCTTCATGAGTAATCTTGGCTTGTTTTGATGAAAATAATATTAGAAGTAAAGAATTTATTGAACAAGATATGTGAGCAAGTATCGAGAATATTCGACTGGCAGCACACGAAAACTGATATTGAATGGTCCGAGTTTGAACTTATCCACACGAAGAACCAATCAAAGAAATAAAGAAATATTTCAAATTAGATGAAAATATTACACCGTTTGCCATATTACCAATTGGTATTCCAGACTGAGAATCGATGCCAAAAAACATAAAAACTGATTGAAAAATTGAATTTTTGTAATTTTTCCTTGAAAAGACAATATTTTTTGTTATTATATTAGACAAATAAATAAAAATTAAACAAAATAAAAAAAAGGAGGTGTATTATGACAAAAATTTTGAATGGACCAAACGGTCCTTACAAGGATGACGGAGAAAATCTATCTCTAGTCAATCAGACAGGAAACGGTTCTGAAAAAGCACCATCGTCCGAACAAATCGCAAGGAAAATAAAACCAAGTGGCGATTAATACACATTGGTGGGGAATATTCCCACCATTTTTTTAAAAAATCTTGAATGTAAATCATTTTTCACTAATAAGTAATCAGGCAATTTATTTTTGTAGTACTCAAATTTTTATGAACGATTCTGAAATTTCAAAAGCATTAATATTTGACTGTGTATACGATCCATATAAATGAGTTGTAGCTTATGTAAAAGTGATACAATGAACTTTCAAAATATGAGATAATCTTTATCTAATTCATTCAAAAATCTGATTACAACCAACAGAAGTCTGACACTTTTCTCCAGAATATGTAAAAGATCCAGAAATTACAAAATGACAAATCTGATACATAGTTACATGATTAAAATCAGTTCGTGAAGCTCAAATAGGAGACACAATTATATGAGATTATCAGAGGATTAAGAAGATTGCGGAAGATTTAGAGAAACAACAGAACCAGGAAAAACAAAAATCTTCCGCAACTACGAAATCATCTGAAATCTCCCAATCTTCTGAAATTAATAAACTCACATATGATATTATTTGAACTTGCATGAAAATACACAGAGATTTGTGATGATGAATGAGAGAAAATGTTTATAAAAATGCAATTATAAGTTCATTAACAAAGAAATGACACGACGTGAAAAGTGAAATTCCGATAAAAATAGCATTTGAATGAGAAAATATATGAAAATGATATATTGATCTAATTATAGATAATAAAGTCTTAATAGAATTAAAATCAATTTGATTCATTGATAAAAACTGTTTCAAACAAATAAGGACATATTTAAATAACGTAAATATTAATGATTGATTAATAATTGATTTTTGATGAAAATCTTTGCTATACAGAAGACTACAAAAAAACTATATACCAAAATCCTCCGAAATCCTCAAATCTTCTGAAATCCCCAAATCTTCCGAAATCCTCAGCAATCTTCTGCAATCACTCTCAATTCCATGATTTAAGAAGTCAAAGCCTTTTGTATATGCTTGAGTCTATCCAATAGAAACTACAGAATACGAAAAACTCAAAGATAGCTTAGCTAAACTTTGCTTGAACGATAGTTCAATTGAATACACAATGGAGGACTCAAAAGCACTTTGATTATGATTTAGATGCGGATTTCTGTGAATGCTTCATATGGATATCATCAAAGAGAGACTTTTCAGAGAATTCGGAATCGAAACGATATTTACCACACCGACTGTAGTTTATCTAATCAAATCAAAAACTCCGGCATTGGAAAAGATAAAATCATGAGCAAATGTGACAGAATTAGCAAAGACATGATATTACAAACAAATAATCAATGATTTTGAGCCAATCAATCAAAACGATAATATTGACATGACAGTTTGAGAAATTATCGAAAAATATTGAGAAAAATTAAAACTACGAATTATAGCAAGAGCTGGATCAGACGTTCCAGAGCAATGAATTATTGATGAAATTTACGAACCAATGGCTGATGTAGAAATAGTTTGACCTCAAGAATACGCATGAGATATCATGCAATTGTGCCAAGAATACAGATGAGAAATGAAAAATATGGAACATATCGACCAAACAAGAGTCGTTCGAAAATATATGATGCCAATGTGAGAAATTCTCGTTGATTTCTACGATAGACTAAAATCAGCAACAAAGTGATATGCAACAATGAACTATGAATTTAGAAAATATGTAAAATCAGATCTTGTAAAACTTGATATTTTCTTAAATAACGAAAAAATGGAGGCTCTTTCAATGATTTTGCACAAAAGCAATGCAGTATACAAATGAAGAGAAATTGTCCAAAAATTAAAAGAATTAATTCCAAGACACTTGTTCGTTATCCCAGTTCAAGCTTGAATTTGAACAAAAATGATAGCAAGAGAAAATATTCCAGCCATGAAAAAAGATGTATTAGCAAAATGCTACTGATGAGATATTACTCGTAAAAGGAAACTTCTCGCAAAGCAAAAAGAAGGTAAAAAAAAGATGAAGACAATGTGAAGTGTAAATGTCCCATGAGATGTCTTCATCAAGATGGTTAGTAAATAAGATATTATATCAAGTTGTTTATATCTCGTGCTTGAATATGCTGAATTCAGAGATTATCTAGTGGAAGTTTTATATCGTCAAGGCTTATAACATATTTAGGGAAAGAGTCTCTAATTTTTCTCAAATTTCAATATTCTCTTTCTATTACTTTATCATCTGATAGGATATAGCATACTTGAATATATGCTTTTCTTCATTGTTTATCCACAACAAAATCAACTTCATTTGCTCAAATAGTTCAAACGAACACTTTATATCATGCTTGAATCAGTTGCATAAAAATAAAATTTTCTAATTTTTTTCACAAATATGATTCAATATTTAAGTCACCAAAATTAAAAAATGCTAAATCATTTAAATAGTATTTTTTTTCTCATTCAAGAATTTTCTTTCATTTTGTATCAAACCTAAAGACTCAGTGAAACATAAATATTTCTTCCAAATAAGAAATATAATTTCATAAAGTCGTAATCGAAGTATTGATTCACTCTGATTTCAATTTTTTATGTATTGAATTTAATGAATTTAATTTTCAAATATTTCAAATTAAAAAATAAACAATTTTTTCAAATAAATCAACATCAGTAATCTTGTGCCTAGCAACCACATCTTTCAATATAATTGTATTTTTTAGCGAATTAATATAATTAAGTTTTAATTCATCAGTTTGTAAGTTGTAAAGCTCCGGTATACCTCCAATATTCAGGTATTGAATTAGTGACTCTTTATTTTTGGTTTTTTTAAATATTCACAAAAATTCATCGTATGAAAAAGGAAAAATATCAAATGTAATATATCTACCAGATAGATAAGTGGCTAATTCTCAAGATAATAATTTAGAATTGCTACCACTAATTATTATTTCTCAATTAAAATTTGGATTAGCCCTCAATCAATTTATATATTTTTCCCAATTTTTAATTTCCTGGATTTCATCTATAAATATATAAATTTTCTTATTTAAATCAGCAATTTCACCAAAAAAAACATCCAACACATTATGCAATTCTGTATCAGAATTGATAAAAGAAAATTCATTATATTCCATATTTATATACAAAATATTTTTAGGATTAACATCTTCGTTATATATTAAATGAGAAATTAATTGTCTTATTATATAACTTTTTCAAGCTCTCCTTTGTCATATTAGGACTTTTATTAAATTTTTTGTTCCAAATGATTTTATAATGTGTCATATATAATCATTCCTAATAAATCATAAGTCTCAAAGTCATGTAGAATTATACTTATTCAAAATTCATAATATGTAATTTTTGTCCATTATACTGGATAAAAATATAAAAAAATAAATTTTATCCAATATAGTATAAGAATTTCAAAAATCAAGAGAATTTAACACCAAACATAAAAAAACTAAGGAAACTTCTCGCAAAGCAAAAAGAAGGTAAAAAAAAGATGAAGACAATGGGAAGTGTAAATGTCCCATGAGATGTCTTCATCAAGATGGTTAGTAAATAAACAACTAATGTTCTTCATCAAACGTTACAGAGTCCACCAAATATTTTGCCAACTCAATGCGTTGTTCTTGTCTGTAAAAGCTTTTACTAATCTTTTTTAAATTATCTACACTGATAATATTTTCATCATCATACATTCCGAAAACACCTCATATAGATCAGTGATCTGATGAGAAGTACAAAGCTTTATCTCAAATAAAAAATGGCGAGCTATTAGATGTGCAAGTATTCCAATTACGATTTCATGTATTAGCTCATGTCTCCACTCAATCAAAACGAATTTTTATATATTCTATCAATTTTAAAGTATTTATTGCTTCGGAAAGATTCGAAAATTGTATGTTTAAATTTCAATGTGGATTTGAAGATTTATCTTCAATAATAAATTTTTCAGAAGAGTTGCGTTTAATGACCAAATTGATATCTCAATTTTTATAAGTGATTGTTTCCTTGTTATCATCACATGATAATTTTCATTCATTCATTTGATTACAACAATCAGAATGTGATATGTTGTATCAACTTCTACGTCATTCTTTTCAATGTTGCCTTCTACATTCACGATCAATTAATTGGGAAACGAAATTGGTTTTCGAATTGCTCAAATTATTTCATTCGCTATCTAATAATTCACCATTGTCACCAATAGCGATTCCATCAGCAATAACTTCGTTACTTGTAGACCCTGAATCATTAGAATCATCCGCTTCTAAACTCGTAGGATTTGATAATCATTTTTTAATCCAATAATTTTCAAATGAAAATCATTCCAATGTAGGCTTTCAATCAACAATAGAAACCTCTTTTCAATTTTGTTCTCACTTAACAGTGAGAATTATTTTTCAATCAACATTAGTTAAATTAAATTGATTTTGATCATATTTATAATTTCTATTTCAAATAGGAAATTCAGCAATATTTTGAATTCTAAACTTTTCATTATTTTTATACAAATCATTTACTCACTGATAAATATTTGAGACATCTCAACCAAGAGCACTTATCACCAATGCAATAGTTTGTGGACCAGGTTTTCAATCAGGATGTGCTCCGACTTTTCTTTGTAAAATTTTAATAAGCATAGAGTCATTATCTAAATCAATACCTCATCTTGTTTTGATTAAATCATTTATAGTCTTACCACTTCCATCAGACGTTGGGTCTCAGTTATCATCAAATTTCGCAGAGTCGCTTTCATATAACAGTTGCAATGCAGATTTCATAGAAAAATTTAAAAAATTTCAAGTAGCAAGACATTGCGAATAAGTTTTTGGTCATCATTCAAAATAGTTTTTTATCAAGAATATTGACAATTGCTCTTTATTCAAATTTTCTAGTGAATTATCAGCTAAATTATCACATTCTAAATTAGATAATTGTTTTGCATTATCAATTGCAGAATTTATCTCATCTATCAACTCTTTTTCATCTGTTGAGTTATTGTCAACTATTTCATTATCGACATCAGTGTATCAAATCATATGAATATGTTAGCATATAAAAATACATTATCTTATTATATACAAAAAAATAAAAAAATGCAAATTTTTTGGGACTTTTTT
>CALCYP010000027.1 GCA_937906635.1 uncultured bacterium
TTTAAAGGGGAAACGGCGAAGCCGAGGGGATTTTTACACATTTACACTTAAAAATCCCCACCCCGATAAATCGGGGAGCCCCTTTCATAAAGGGGCACATTCTTAGTTATCTTTTCAAGAATTCGTATTCATACACTTTTTCAGCGATTTTATCTCAAAGAATTTTTAGTTTTTCTCTTAGATTTCAAATCAATTCATTATATTTTTCATCATCACTCTTGTTGTTCATTTTTCATTTATCATTTCTTCATTGGAAATATTCTCTAATTTCATATAAACTCGCATTTACAAGATATCCGTTTTGTCATTCTGAGGCATTAGCCGAAGAATCTTGTGTGTCACCTAAGATCCTTCACATTCGTTCAGGATGACAAGTTCAAGCATTTTCGTGATAATACTTCCAAAGCTCTCTTCAAGCATCAAAAACATCTTTTGCTTCTGGAGAAAATTCACGACCTTTGAGAAAATCTGTCATAAAGTGGGAAGCGAATTTATCTCTCGCATTGACTTCGTTTTCAGTGAATGGAATTCGGTGATTTACTCATGTTTCACGAGAAGTTATACGATTTTGTCAGTGGAAAAGTGTAAAAGCTAAGCAGTCATTTTGAAATTCTATATCATTTTCTCGTTCATCTTTTGGTCGTAAGAATTGATCACGGTCGTTAAGTCGGGTTGCTTCAATGCAAAGCTTTACTCAAAAATAAACAATACACTGGAACAAATTTTGTTCATTTATTAAAAATTTAGTATTGGATGTTTCAATTCATTCATTTGCAATACAAGTGTATTTAATGTGTTGAAAATCAGATCATCTAAAAACAATTGCACTTCAAATATTAGAATTCGTTTGTTTATATTTATTAATTCGGTTATTAATCCGATAATTTTCGTTATCAACTGTTATATGCTTTATTCATAAAAAGTTTCAAACTTTATCAAAAATATCTGCATCGATTTTTTCAAATTTTTCATTATTTTCGCAGTTCCAAATAAAAAATCAGATTGGAAAATCTCATTTTACATTATCAAAAGTATTTCAAGGAACTATAAAACAACTTTCAAGTTTCGGTTGAAAGGTATTTCTAAAATCTGCAAAATTTGTTCATTGTAAATGTTTTAATTTTGAAAATTCTCATATTTTACATCAAGGAATTTCTTTGTAAATTCTAATTAAAAATTGAGTAAATAATTCATTTCAAGCTTTTCAAATCAGACTTTTATATTTTTCATAAGTTTCATTTTCAATTGAAGTTCAAGCTTTGTTTTCTCATGTTCAAGTAACAGTTTTAGCATTAGTAGCTTCAGCATAAGGTGGATTGATGTAAACAATCAGCTTTTTTCTCTTTTCTTCATCACTGATAATATCTTGCAAACTTTGAGGCAGTTCTGAAAAATCATCATTCAAAAAATCAAACTGAAAAACATGATTTTCAAGCAGATTTATTGTTTTATCTTTAATCATATTTTTCATTACAATTACATCTGCATTATCGAGAGTCGATGCATAAATATTGTATTTATTGGTTAATCATGCGAGTAGATTTCCCGTTCAAGCTGCACAATCTCGGATATAATATTCATCTTGGTAGTTTTCTCCAAAATAATTTGCCATATATTCTTGGCTTTTTTCTACCCAAATTCTTGGAGTAAAAAATGCTCATTTCCTTTCTCTGATATCTTGTGGCACTATCAAATCCCTCCTTTGAATTATGTATTCTTGATATTCTTTTCTTGGTGGCCTTTTGTAGTTTTTTCGAAAAAATTCATAGGCTTTTTTATTTTTGATTTGAATGAAAACATCTCCAAATAAACTATTTACTCATGATTTTTGTAAATTTTCTTTTGTAATTCTATATCCTCCATTTTCAAAAAGTACAAATAAATCATTTTTTATAGTTTCATCGTCAGTAATTGTATCAGTTCAGCGGTCATCTACAAATAAATCAGCCAAAAAGAAATCTGAGTCTAAAATATTATTTTTCTTCAAGTCTTCTCGGTTGACATCAATTTGTGGTTTTATTATTTCCAATCGTCTCAAGTATATTGGTAGGAAATTATTTTTATTGATTCTGATTTTTGCTGTACTTCCTGCTTTTCAAATTACATTTTTGATAAAATCTTTTAGTTTTTCTTCATCTTGATTATAGTCGAAAATTCGAGTTTTCTTTTTCAGAATATTATCAATTCTTGTTTGTACTTTTTTGAATTCTTTTGTGTCATGATTTGATGGAGTGACATTTCGATTGAAATCGTTTTCGTAGAAAATATCTTGAATTTCTATGTATTCCACGAAAGCAATTTTCTTGAAATCGAATGCTCACAAAAAAGCAGGTGGTAAAGTTTTATCAAATGTCCTAGCTTTTCAGATGGTCAGAATGAGTTGGGTAAACATTTCCGTCACATCGTAATTTCATGTTTTGGCTTCTGCTCGAAGAAGCGGTGCAGTAGTTGAGAATAAATCAGTTTGTTTTGGTTTTACACAAAAATCGATATTTCATGGAATATCTGTCGTATCAA
>CALCYP010000028.1 GCA_937906635.1 uncultured bacterium
CAAATGAAGAATCACAGACCCCAGCAGTAGAAGAAAAAAATGATTTTTTCAACTCAAATAAATCTGAAGACATAGATGATGAAACACCAGCATTCATCAGAAAAAGATTAAGTAATAACGAAGAATAATGACAAACTATAAATATTATAAGTAATAAATTAGATAAGGAATCCCGCAAGGCGGGGTAACCCGCCGGAGGCAAAAAAATAAACTCTTATTGAAAATTCCTAAAAAAGTTTTGATTATTTAATGAAAATTATTATGATATTTTTATGATTGGTGGTTTTGAAATTTATTTCATACAAAAGTTATGCTATTAAAAATCTCAAGTCCAGAGAAAATTATATTTGAAGGTGAAGCAAGTAAAATAACTTTACCAACAGAAATTGGTGATATTATCATAAATCCATGACAAAGACCTACTGTAACTACATTGAGACCAGGAATCATAACAATTTCTCCATTGTGAAAAATCAAAGAAAGAGATTTTGTAAAGACAAATGATAGTATCTCTATTAGTATATCGAAATGAATTGCATTTATTAGTGAAGATTTAGTAAAAATCGCAACAACTATCGCCACAACAAAAGTCTCCGAAAATTCAAAAGAACTCAAAGAAAAGAAATCGCAACTTGAAAAAGAAATTAGAGAATTAAGAAAAAGGGGAAGTCTGGAAGAAATAGAAAATTCCTTGATAAAATTGGAAAAAATAAATGCTGATTTAAAGTTACAAGCTTTAAACAGTTAAAAACTCTTTCTAAAAAAATCTCAGCATAAGCTGAGATTTTTTTATATCTTTTAAAATTTAGAAATATACCTTAGAACCATCTGCTAATGTACAATCTCAGTCATCAAATACTCATCAGAGTGCTTCACACACTTGAGCCTCACTATTTTCAATTTCTTCTAAACTACTATTCTCGTCTATTACAATTTTTCACATTGGAGAATCTTCTGGCTCTTCATTTACTTGTTCATTGTTTTCAAAAGCAACATCTTCTCCTCATTCATAATACGATAAATCTCATTCCAAATTTCATTCATCGTATCTATATCATTCCCCATTTCCATTCAAATCTCAATCATTAGCATCAACAACTATATCAGGACTCTCCTCAATCTCAATCCCATTCTCATTGCTTTTATCATTTATCTCTATAGGGCAAACCTCCTCACCCTCACAAGCGTAATCTTCAGTCTCTGTTGTGGTATTACATCACATCAAAACCAAAGTTCAGCATAAAAGTCAAAAAGACAATAATTTTAAATTTTTCATTAGTTTATGATTATAATTATAAAAATACTATTTATCCTTGTTCATCGATTTTACAGCCTCAACTATTTTTTTTCACTTTGAATAAACGACTTTTCCATCTTCCAACATATCTTTTCCATCCTGTAATAAATCTTTTTTGCTAGATGTATCTTTGCTTTTTAATTTTTCTAAAGCTTTTTTTCACTTATTCAATAAATTGGTTCACTTTTCTAATAATTCTTTTCAATCTTCTACCAAAGATCCAGAACCAAGTAAATTTTTACAACTTCATATCAAATCCGACACTCATGTTTTTTTTGTAGAAGTAGTAGATGAAGCTTTTACAATTTTTTTTGTAGTAGTTTTCTTTGTCGTAGTCATAGAATATTATTATAAAATAAAATTTATCCAACCCATAATAATACAATTGAACAAAAAATCAATACAAAACTTTTACCAACTTCTTCATCAACCTCAACCTCATCATCAAAATGATGATCACGAACTTTTAATTCTTAATTATTAATTCTTAAATTTTTTACTCACTTTCCTAATATCAAACCTAATATCTTCTTTTACTGCTCACAAGAAATCTTCAATAGTTGCAGATCAATCTTTGAGAAATAATTTATCCACATTTTGCCATGGAATATCAGCATAAGAATCAAAAAGTCATAATTCTTTTATTTTTTCCATAAATTTATCTTTGTCTAATATTGTGATTTTGTCTTTTTTAGAAACTCTGACATTTCAATTATTACCAGCGATAACAAAATCTGTCTGCTCATCATCTGGATCTTTTTTGAGGACGTATTTTTGGAATATCTCTTTTAATCAATCTCTCTGTTTTTCTAATTCTGATACCTGATTGCTTAGAGCGATAAATTCATCAACGAGTGAAGACAATGTCTTTTCAGACAAATCTGAAACCACTTCATCATCAGTATTTATCGCATTAAACAGCGGACAAATCGAAAAATAATCACACCACTGACAAAGAGGAGATTGCCTTGATTCAAAACATTTTTTATCTCCTAATCAATATTTTGATTTTTTGTCTTCGATTTCTCTAATTAATTGAACATATTTTTGTCTTATTTGCTCCATACGTTCTGCCGTCAAATCTCGTTCATCTTCTATATCAAAATGCAAAAAATATAATCTTGCCTTCATATCTTTGAAATACTTTGCATATTTTTGTTTGATTCAAATTCAATACAAAGTAAGTTGCTCAATATATCAATCTTTTTCCTCAGTTGGCAATCTTTTGTTCGTTTTATAATCAGAAATTACAAAAGTATCTCAAACTTTGTCCAATCTATCTAAAAATCATTGAAAATTTATATCATCGTCCAACTTAAACATGATTTGCATTTCTGTATCAATAACTTTAATATCATCAAAAGGGGAGTGCTTTTCATAATATTTAGTCAAATAAGATTCTCCTCTACGCTTATAATCTTCCAATGTA
>CALCYP010000029.1 GCA_937906635.1 uncultured bacterium
TATAAGTAATTTTAAACAGAATTGACTTTTTACTTTATCATTCTAAGCGATAGTGCCGTGCTTGGCTTCAGCAGAGAAGAATCTCTTTTTATTGAAATTTATAAAAATATTGATAGATTCAAATTAAAGTTTAAGTTTATAAAATAAATAGATTATGGTTTTCGTCCAACAGAAACAAGCAGCCAAAGAATTTGCAAATCATCGAAAGAATAAATGAGATGAGAAACAAGAAACTCAGAAATTTTGGAATGGTTTATTACAAGAAATTTTTTGAGTAAAAGCAAATGACATAAAAAATGTTATTGATTATGAAAAGACTGTAAAAATTGATACGACAAAATTTATTGATTGATATATCAATGATACCAAAGTTTTGATTGAACAAAAAAGCTGTGATGTAGATTTGAATAAAGCTGAAAAGCAATCAGATTGAGCAGAATTTACTCCGTATCAGCAAGCTAAAAGATATGCAGATAATTTACCACATTCTGAAAATCCAAGACGAATTATTACATGTAATTTTCAAGAATTTCACATCCATGATATGGAAAAACAAAAACCGTGAGATAATCCAGAAATTGTATATCTAAAAGACTTAGAAAAAGAATATCATAGACTTTGATTTATTGTAGATCCTTGAGATGAGAATATCAAAAAAGAAATGGAACTTTCTATCAAAGCATGAGAGATAGTCTGAAAACTTTATGATGAATTAGCACCACTTTACAAAGATATCACAAATCCAAAATCACAAAAAAGTTTGAACATCCTTTGTGTCAGAATTGTATTTTGTTTATATGCTGAAGATGCATGAGTTTTTGGAAGGAAAAATTTATTCCACGATTATCTAGCTCATTATTCTGCAGAAGATATGAGAGAAGCTTTAATCAGACTTTTCCAAGTCTTAGACCAAAAAGATGGAGAAAGAGACCAGTATCTCAAAGATGAATTAAAAGCTTTTCCATATGTAAACTGATGACTTTTTGCTGATGAAGATATCGAAATTCCAATGATGAACGAAAAAGTTAAAAATCTGATTCTAAAACAAGCAAGTGAAGATTTTGACCGAAGTGAGATTTCACCAACAATTTTTGGAGCAGTTTTTGAATCAACTTTAAATCCAGAAACCAGAAGAAGTGGAGGAATGCATTATACTTCAATTGAAAATATTCATAAAGTAATTGATCCGCTTTTCCTTGATAATCTGAATGAAGAACTTGAACATATACTCACATTATCAAAGTGATACGAAATTTTGAAACAGTGAAAAGAGCTTCAAGATAAAATCTCAAATCTGACCTTTCTTGATCCAGCTTGTGGAAGTGGAAACTTCTTGACTGAAACTTATCTTTCACTTAGGAAAATAGAAAATAAAATCATTGAAAAAGAGTGAAAATGACAAGCTCGTTTAATTAATCCTATCAAGGTAAATATCAATCAATTTTATGGAATTGAAATAAATGATTTTGCTGTATCTGTTGCCAAAACAGCTCTCCGAATAGCTGAATCTCAAATGATGAACGAAACAGAAAATATTCTATGAGAGAGTTTGGATTTCTTGCCACTAAAAACGAATGCAAATATAGTAGAAGGAAATGCTTTGAGAATGGATTGGAATGATGTAGTAAAAAAAGAAAATCTGAATTATATTATGGGTAATCCTCCATTTATTGGATACAAAGAAAAAGATGAAGAACAGAAAAAAGATTTAGAAAATACTTGCTTAAATTTAAAATGAGAAACAATAAAAAACACAGGTAGTCTTGATTATGTTTCTGGACGATATTATAAATCAACAAATTATATAAAATGAACATCTATAAAATGTTGTTTTGTATCCACAAGTAGTATTACACAAGGAGAACAGGTTGCAATTATGCGGAAACCATTATTTGATGATTTCAATATAAACATAAATTTTGCATATAGATCATTTGTTTGGGATAGTGAAGCTAACAATAAAGCAAAAGTTCATTGTGTAATTATCTGTTTTTCATTATCAAAAAATAAACATAATTATTTATTTGATGAACATTGAGTTAAAAAAAGTGAACATATTAATCCTTATCTTGTAGATGCTCCAAATGTATGGATTGTTAGTAGAAGAACACCTATACAAAAAGATGTTAAAAATATTTTATTATGAGTTCATATTTTTGATGACCATAATTTTATTTTTACAGAAGAAGAAAAGAATCTATTTATAGAAAATGAGCCTTTATCTAAAGATTTTTTTAAAGAACGAATAAGTGCTAGCGATTTTTTGTATAACAAAAGAAGATTTTATTTAGATTTAGAGAAATGTTCTCCACATCAATTAAAAAATATGCCATTAGCATTAGAAAGAATTAAAAAAGTTATTGAATATAGAAAAAACAATAAAACATCTAAATGAACAAGTTTAGAAGACAGTCCATTTATTGTAAAACAATGATGGAAGGCTGATAAAAATTACATATGAATTCCAAATACATCAAGTTATAAAAGAAAATATCTTCCTATAATGTTTTTTGATGAAAAAACAGTAATCACAATGCCAGATTTAGCTCTACCTTGATGAGATTTTTATGATTTTTGAATTATTTCATCATCTGTTCATATGGTATGGATTAAAAATGTATGTTGAAGACTAAAAAGCGATTATAGATATGCAAATTGAATCGTTTATAATAACTTTCCACGACCTACTCCAACTGATGAACAGAAAAAGAAAATAGAACAGACCGCTCAAGCAATTCTCGATGCGAGAAATCTTTATCCAGATAGTTCACTTGCAGACCTTTATGATGAACTCACAATGCCTATCGAACTACGCAAAGCTCATCAAGAAAATGATAAAGCTGTAATGGAAGCCTACTGATTTTCTACAAAAATGTCTGAATCTGATATAGTT
>CALCYP010000030.1 GCA_937906635.1 uncultured bacterium
AATATCTTGCGTTAGCCTCCTCGGTTCTTGGTAATAAATTATACGACTCAAATAATGGAGATTTTCTATACGATAGAACATATTCATGATTAGTTGAAGCAAATTTTGCATCATTTTGAACAACTTTTTTCTTTTCCCGTATAAATTGAGTTAAAAAATTTGTATATCAAAAAATTTCATCACAAAGTAGTTTTAAGTTTGCTTGTTCGTCATCACCAATTGAAATAAAAATTACTCAATCATCTGAAAGTAGATTTTTTGCTAATCTTAGTCTTTTACTCATAAAACTGAGCCATTTACTGTGTCTGTAAGTATCTTCTGGATCTACAAAATTATCGTTATAAATAAAGTCTTTATTTCATGTATTATAAGGTGGATCTATGTAAATTACATCAACCATTCATTTATGAGTATAATTTAGTGCAGAAAGTGCATGATAATTATCTCATTCTATGATAATATGGTCTAAATCTGATTTATTATCAATAAATAAATCTTTATCTTCTTTCAAAACAGGTAAAGCATTTTGTGCTCTTTCTTCAAAAATTTCAGGTTTTTCTTCCCATTTCAGTCCGTATCCTGAGCTATCTTTTGCTTTTTTTAATTGAAGCTCTAAACTTTTTATTTTTTGCTGCAATTCAGCAATAGTTTGCTCTGGATTTTGCGACATTACAAAAAAAGTGAAAGGATAAAGGAAGGGAATAGCAATCCGTGTACAAATCTTTCACTAATTTAAAATGATGATTTGCAGTGACCACGGATTGCTAGTTCCTTTTCCCAACACATTCTATGTAAAGATGATTTGGTAAGTGGTATACAAATCATCATTTTTTTACATAAAATGATTAGTTGGTTTTTTATAGAACTAGCAAAAATGAATATATAAAAACAAATTTATATTTCAAGAAAATAAATTGATTGTTTTTTTTATTTTTGAAATTAAGTTCATCCGAGAATAAAGACAGCTTTTAGTAGTAAAACACTTTTATCAAAAAAAGATTCGACAATAGATTCTGTTTTTGTATATTGAATTTGTCCAAAAAGATTTGCTTTTTTGTTTTGTATCGTTATAGTATACATATATGTACACTTTAATACA
>CALCYP010000031.1 GCA_937906635.1 uncultured bacterium
TTAATTCTTAATTACTTAAAATTCCTGCGACTCAAATCATTGCCGCATTGTCTGTGCAGTAAACTTTTTTTATTGGAGTAAATAGTTTTGGTTTGAAATTTCATAACTGTCCTGCTGTACCAAATTCGTGTATTTGGTTTTTCAATCGGACTTCGTTGTCCAAAAGTTCTAAAATAACTTCTTTGAGTCTATCGTTTGCTGAAACTCCTCCAGAAAGTCAGATAGTTTTCACATCGTATTTTATTGCGGCTCTGATTAGTTTTTTTGCCAAGATCTCTACTACAGATTCTTGAAATTCATAAGCAATATCATGGATTTCATCTTCTGAAAAAATATTTTCTGTCCTTCAAACTTTTTCTTCTTGCTTTCTGATTATCTGATTCATTTGTGCTTTTGTGCCAGAAAAGCTGAATTCAAACTTATCGTTATCAAGCCAAATTCTGTGTAACTCAAATTCTTTATTTGGATGTCAAAGTGCTGCTTGCTGGCTGATTCGTAGTCCTCATGGGTATGGTCAACCAAGCATCCTACTGACTTTATCAAAGCATTCTCCAGCTGCATCATCCAAAGTTTGACCAATTTTTGTCAGAGTAAATGGTCACTGTTTTATATCTTGGGATACTGGCAATCATTCCATATTTTTTCTGATATAGTAGATATTGTTGTGTCCACCAGATGCTGTCAAAACCATCATTGGAAATTCTATTTCATTCACATTTCTTTCAAGCAATAAAGCCAAAACATGTCATACTATATGGTTAATTTTTATCACTTTTTTATTGAAATATTCTCATAATAAATTTGCAACAGTCTCTCAAACAACCAACGATCAAGGTAATCCTGGATGTGTCGTGACAGATATAAAATCAACATTTTTTATATTTTCTCGTCATATTTCTGTGAGTACTGCTATGATTTTTTCTGAATGTAATCTGGATGCGATTTCTGGTACAACCCCACCGAATTCATTGTGTTCTCTGACTTGTGAATAAGCTAAAAGTTTATCTACTGTAAAACTAGTTCAGTCAAAATTTACTATTCATATAGATGTATCATCACAACTTGTCTCTATCGCTAATGTTTTCATAGTATAATTAATAATTAAAAAGTATCTTATATGTCATTCTGAGGAGCTTGCGACGAAGAATCTAAAAGTATAAATAAGATTCTTCTCTGCTGAAGCCGAGCACGGTGCTAGCGCTCAGAATGACGTGTGTTGCTATTCATTTTTAACTTCATTCTCTTCCCAAGTCAATCCACGTGCAACTTTTTTGATTGCTGGAACTGATATCAAAACAATTAATCCATTGTATAGTGCCGCAACCCCAAAGAATAAGAAATAACTAAATTCTTTGTTTGCCATGTATTTATGTATAAATATTCAGATAACTAATTGTAAAATCAATATTCATAGTAGTTTGAAATTCACATTTTTTTGTAAAACTGGAAGGACTTTCCATTTGGCAGCGATGAAGATAGCTCATCATGTAAAAATCGTCTCTAATAGTACTTGAGTAATGACTCATCACAACAAATTCCATCTCGGAATTACGAAAATCGCTGTGAGTATTCATATAATTATTCAAGTTAGATTAATTTTGAACAATATATTTTGTTTGTCTATCGATACAAAAAGATAATTGAAAACTTGCTTTATAAAACTCAATAATAATACAAATCACAAAAATGGAAGTAGTTGGTCTGATCATCGAGTCGAAAAACTTTCCCAACTACCGAGAAATTTTGGACTGGAAACAAAATTTATGATTTCTTTTCCAAAAACTCGGAAATTTATAGCAATTATTGCTCAAATTCGAGTCACAAGAGATAGTAAATTTCACATACTTTTTCTTTTGTTTACCACACTATAGTTTGGTATTTTGTGCAATAAACTATTTCAAAGTGATGATGGGATAATCAATAGTATTTCAATCAAGGATAGAGATAATGCCCGATATCACGAATATTCATATCATGCAGATGTCGGAAATATCCATCACAAAAACATTAAAACAATGAGTGTGTGAAATGAACTAAAGAAATATGCAAATCCATATCTCCAATTCGATTTGAAAATGTCTTTGATAAAATTTTTGTCTATGTCTATCTTGAATGGCAAAAGGTCTCTCGTCCTGAGATGTACTTCTACATTTTGTCAAATGGAGCTTGCGACGACAGAGAATACTACGATACAAAACGCTACAATCATTACAGGAGTGGTGGTTGGTTCTGAGAAATCTACATCTTTGAAAATCCAAAACACAGCTGGAATCAGTACAGCTAATTGTGAAAATCTCGCAATAATTAAAGATCGACTCAATCTATTCATTTTCCAGAAAAGCTGTAATGGTAACTGCTGAATTCCTACAAACATATTACTTGCAGAATACAGCATAGCAAGTGGCAATGCTCGTATGATAAATTGATTGTCTGTATATGCTGGTATCAAGTATGCTGTGACGATTGCAATTGTGTAAATTACGATAATCATAAATACTCTTGTTCACACGAATTTGTGATATGTATCTTTTAATTCTTGCGAATCTCATCACTGATTTTCTTTAATCGATCAAAGCCTTTTTACAGCAATTACATAAATTCCAAAATCTACTAATGCTGTCCATCGAGCAAAGAATCTGAAAATTGTTCAGTAATCTCAGTATCTGAGTGGTCCAAGATATGATGAAATTATTTTTGTTATCACAAAACCAAAAAGGGCTGAAATAACCCTTCAAAACAATTGTCGTGCTGCATCTTTTATTACTAATCTACTTCAATTCATAATTTTAAGTTTTTATGAAGTTATAATTTTATTACTCTCTGGAATTTCTCTCGATTTGTTTGTTCGTATTCTCAAACCATAGGGATATAATTATCCAATTGTGCCACAAATGCTTTTATATTTTCCATAGTGTCGGATATTGTGTGTATTGAATGATAGTTTTCTGATAGTAAAACAATATTTTTAATTTGTTGATCATTTTTGTTTATCTCTATGACATATCATGTCAATTTTGTCCGTGGAATTAATTTATCTCATAATATTAGTCATTCATCGGTTATTTTCATTTTAATTTCTTTTACGTTTATCAATCATAGATAAACATATCATCATAGAATTAAAAACATAAGGATGATACCTGTCCAGTTTGTGTAGTAAACACATATTGATATTACTAATATCATAACAAAAGCCAAAATTACATACCATCGTTTTCCTCTTTCAAATTTTTCTGAGCTGTAGACATTTAATTCCATACCAAAAGTTTAAAATCTAAAAGATTTCAATATGATTTTATAATTAATATTTCTTTTTATTCAAGAAGATTTTCTATATTTTATTGTTTAAATAACTTTTTGTTTATATGTCAATGGCGAAAGTAGCATGTTTTATTTCAAAATTTGTTTTTAAAAAAATTTTTATTTATAATTTAATGTGTTTTATATTTTTGAAAAAATTTTATGTTAGAAAATATATTTGAATTTATAGGGTGATTGTGATTGTTTATTTTGTGAATATTTCTTTTTGATGAAGCAATAAAAAAATTAACTACAAATTCATTTAAGATGCTGATTCAAAGGACAACAAATACATTATTTAAATCAATATGAACATGAACAATAGCGACTATAATATTACAGTGAAGTACAGCTGTGGCTCTGATTGCTGTCTCTTTTGTGTCGGCATGAATTATTGATTTTAATAGTGCTGTCTGAGTTATATTATGAGCAAATTTAGGTACACCAATTGTAAGTGTAATACTTTGAAATCTATGATTGAGAATCTCTCTTTCATCGATTGCTATGCCAGTAATTTGAGTTTTTTCATTGCTGTTGTTTGTTTTTTCAGGGAATGAAAAATTAAAAAATGTATTCAAAATTGTGGTATGACTTGCTTTGTTGTTTTTGTGATTATGATATGTAAATGATAGTATGGTATTTTTTTCATGATATGTTTGTTTTGATAAATTAGCATCTTATCCTGTGATTTTATTTTTTGTAATATGATTGCTTTTGACTGTAATAACACATTCAAGTTCAATACCAATCGTCTTAATTTTGACCGCCGCAAATAATGGGCTGGTAAATTATTCAATGTGAATCATGTTTATTTTGTGATCGTTTTTGTGAACGACATTTACAACAATTTTGTGAGCATTGGATTGAAATTATTTGAAGAAACAAGTAGCATATAGTCATTTCTTTTTCAATCTTTTTTCTACAGTATTCGGGTTTATGACATATACTTTATTTGATCGAGCATTAACTAAAATGTGAGTTGATAGAGTGCTGTGATTATCAATCTTTGCTGTGTCGTTTAAAGTTGTTACTGTTTTGCTGATTTTGCCATTTTTGAAATATTTTATATCATTTATTATAAAATTATTTCCCAAAAAGCATAGTCATTTATGATTATCTATTGAAAATATCTCTACTAATATAGTGGATGCATCGATGTTGGCAATTCGTAAAGATCAGATATTTTTGTTAAAAAAAATATTTAAATATATTTTGAATATATGGAGTATCGATGAAAAAGAAGTTTTAAAAACCGACACAACAGCAAAAAATTATGTGCCCACTGAGGTGTTTTATAATAGGTATCGCATGGAAACTCAATATAATATAATTAAAGAAATTGAGCAAAAGTTGGTAGTTTTCCAAGCACAATTGAAAAATGAGTCTTTGTCTACACAAGATCATGATGAATTATTTTTGTATGCTTTAGCATTATGAAAAATGATTTCAGCTGCTAAATATATGAAAGATGTCTCAAAATGAATTATGAATATGCAATATAGTCAAAATAAACGGATTTCTTCGAAATATTATGATTATAGACAAAAATTAGAACAGTTGTACAAGGATATTTCTCTTGTGATAGATGGTGAAGACGATAGTGATTTGTTAGAAAGAATAATAACACTCATGGAAACAATAAAAATTACTGATGAAGATTTTGTATCAGAATTTACATGATATTTGTGATGAAAAGATATTGATCAGACAATACTTTCGGATGCTCTGCATGTGAATCGTTATTTTTATTTGTCTTGTCTAGAATTAATTTCTTCTCTTGGAAGTTTATTTCTTTCTGAAGAACATAGAAAGTTATTAGAGAAAATAGAATAATTTTGCTATATGAAAAAAGGGTCGTCGGCTAAATGGTAGCAAAGAGTCGACGACCCAAGAAAAATGACAATGTGAGCACCTCTGAGCCTTGCTGAATATTGGCTCCTGATCCCTCAAATCTTAAGGACGAAACCTTTAATTCTAAGGATGTCTGATTAACTTTTTATTGCTTGTCTTCACGACAGTGTGGCAAGTTAATGGTGGTCACGGCAGTTTTACAAAGCTTCGGCAAAAAACTTAGCATTTTATTATATAGTGATTTTTTACTAAAAGTCAATATCAATTTGTTTGATTAT
>CALCYP010000032.1 GCA_937906635.1 uncultured bacterium
CCCCTTTATTGAAAGGGGCTGGCCGATAAATCGGCCAGGGGATTTTTAAAAAATTTTTCGTCTCCGACAAGTCGGAGCCACCTCCTACTTTAAAAAGGAGGAAAACAAGTTATCAACAATTATCAAATTATTAATTTTTAATTATTAATTCTTAATTACAATGAGACAGTACTTAGATCTTTTACAGACAATCTTGGACAAAGGTGTGAAAAAATGAGATCGTACAGGGACTGGGACAATCAGTTATTTTGGATACCAAATGAGATTTAATTTAGCTGAATGATTCCCACTGCTAACAACGAAGAAAATGCATTTGAAATCAATCATTTACGAATTATTGTGGTTTTTAAATTGAGATACTAATGTAAAGTATTTACAAGATCATGGAGTCAGAATTCGGAATGAACGAGCTGATGAAAATTGAAATCTTTGACCAGTTTATGGTGCCCAATGGCGTAACTGGAATAATGAAGGTATCGACCAGATTTCACAAGTAGTAAAAAGTATCAAAGAAAATCCAAATAGTCGTCGCCACATTGTCTCAGCATGGAATCCAAGCGTCTTACCTGATGAACATGAGAAAAATTTTGCTACAAATGTAGCCAATGGTAAAGCTGCACTTCCACCTTGTCATGCAATGTTTCAATTTTATGTGGCTGATGGTAAGTTATCCTGTCAACTATACCAACGTAGTGCCGATTCTTTTTTGGGAGTGCCTTTTAATATTGCTTCGTATGCTCTACTTACAATGATGATGGCTCAAGTCTGTGATTTACAACTTGGTGAATTTGTCCACACTTTATGAGATGCCCATATTTATTTGAATCATTTAGATCAAATACACGAGCAACTTTCTCGTACACCATATCACTTACCAACGATAAAAATAAATCCAAATGTAAAATCAATTTTTGATTTCCAATATGAAGATTTCACTTTGGAAAATTACGAATGCCATCCAGCAATAAAATGAGAAATATCAGTTTAAAAGTCTGCTGTCTCCAGTCTACAGTCAACAGATCATAAATATATAAAACTGATGACCGTCGACTGTAGACTAAAAATTTTTATTTTATAAAATTTTTCATGTGAATATCGATAATCGTTGCTATAGATGAAAATAATGGAATTTGAGCAAAGAATCAACTACTCTGCCATCTTTGAGATGATTTAAAATATTTCAAAAAAGTGACAGATTGACACACGGTGATAATGTGAAGAAACACATTTTTGTCACTACCAAATGGAGCTTTGCCAAATCGTAAAAATATAGTTTTGAGTCAATCAAATGATCAATTTGAAAACTGTATAAATTGCTGATCTATGAATGAGTGTTTAGATTTAGAAGAATTAAAAAATTGAGGAGAGGTTTTTGTAATTTGATGAGCATCGATATACAAGGCTTTTTTTGATATTGCAGACAAACTTTATATCACTCGCATTCACCATATTTTTGGAAATGCTGATGTATTTTTCCCAGAAATCAGAGAGGATAAACGGAGAAAAATATCTGAATCAAAAGTTTTTGAACAGAATGAAAATAATGAATATCCATTTACTTTTGAAATTTATGAAAAGAAATAAATTTTTATTAAAAAAAGCCTGACTTCAATTATCAGGCTGTCCGGATACTCCATATTTGCCGCTATCCAAGAGAAGTGGTGGTCTTACATCAAGTAAAACTGACCTCTCTTTCTCTTCTTGTCCTTTCCTATACAAAAAGGCATAGCCAAATGCGATAGACAAGCAAATTTCTGCATTATCGACATCACAGATTTTGAGCACAACCTTGGACTCGTGTTGTCCTTTGATAAGCTCAGAAAATGGAAACTTTCGATTAACTCCTAAATCAATGATTAATGTCTGCGAATCCGGTGTGATAGCATAAAATGGAGGCATGGGATTGTTTTTTTCGTTTTTCATTTTTTTATTTTTGTTTTGTGGTTTTAGACATATTATTGTATATACACTTATTGGTTAAAAAATCAACAGAAAAACTTGACTTTTAATTTTTTTATCGTAAACTTAGATATACATAAAACAAAAAATTTATGGAGAAACTTAAAAATCTTGTTAAAGAGAATATTTTGTTTTTTATGTACTCTGCTGTCGGTACTTTAGCAGACATCGGAGCTTTGAATATACTTTCTATGATCATGGATGAAAGCATCGCTAATATCATTTCTTATGCTATTGGAGTCATGATTTCATTCTTTCTGTGCAGGAAGTTTGTATTCAAAGTAAAAGACAAATTATTACAACGAACCTTATCGACTATCGGTGTGCATTTTGCTGGTTTAATTGTTCAAGAATTATTATTGAGTACTTTGCTCAAGATGAGTTGGGACTTAAATATGGCAAAATTAGCTACTGTGGCCGAAAATGGTATTCTAATGTACTTTCTGAATAAATATGTAGTATTTAGAAAGTATAAGCCAATTAAAAGAAAAACTAAAAAAGTATCCGGAATTTGAGTTTTCTCGAATGCTATCTACGGATACTTTTTCATTTGTAATGAGTGCAAAAATTATATCGAAAGATCTTTTTTCATTTGTTTGATTCCATCTTCCAGAAATCATGTGACTTTGCCTATATAATCAGTTTTTGTCTCATAAACTCATCATTTTGGAGATTCTACTGAATTTGATTTTTTCTCTTTTTTTGGATAATCGTCCTCTTTGAAAGGTCGTCACGACATCATAAACTTTAATAGCAATGTAGAGAATTTCATTAAGTCTATTTTAGGTAAAACAGCAACTATAGATGCAAAAATACAAAATCATTGTAAAATTTCAAGTAATTATTCTGATTTTGAGATGACATTTGTGCGTTTTTTGGAAAGCTCTCACATCTTCGTGAGTGAATTACAAATAATATCCAAGTCATCTATTATAGATTCATCTCATCATATATTGAAATATTCAAGTTTAATCCTCTGAAACACCTCTAATAGACTTTCATAGTCCAAATTTAATATATTTTTTACCAAATCTCTTAAATCTGGATTTATATTGTCTATTCATTGCAATGCTATATGAATATTTTTGCAACATTCTGCACAAATTTCTCAATAATTTCGTAAATTTTCTCTTCATTTTTCGTTGTCCTTCAAAGCATCTCCATGAAATTTTTGGCTAAATAGATCAAATATTTCTTTTTCATTTGGAATTATCTGATTTTTTACCAACAAAGGCCAATCTCTGTCAAATCATTCGATATAATTTTTGTGGTTAGATAGTGCCATGATTCTTTTATTAATAAAGCAAAATTATTCGGTAGTAGATATCGTATTTTTGTTTGGTTCAAATATTTTGGAAAAATTTCCAAATGTAATCAATCTATTTGCCATATATAATGGTATAGCCATGATAATTATTTGAAGGAATTTGGATACGATTACAGAATATCACAAAACTTGTATAAATAAGTATACCAATAATGTAGAAGAAACTAGACCCACCACAGATATCATGAGATATATAGCAAATCTTATTTTTATAAAATCTTGCTTTTCAAAATTTTTTCTAATATTTAGAGTAAATGATGTGACCAATCAAAACAAAAAACCTATTATATTTGCCACAACTACACCAAATCAACATTTTGATAAAAGGAAAAAAATTCCGCATTCCACAAAACCTCCGAGAGAAGATAATATAAGATATGTAAATGCATGCTTTATCTCTTTTTTGAGAATGTGTTTATTTTTTAATAATTTTAGCTTATTTTTCCTATATATATCTGCCATACTTAATTTTCTTGAATTAAACAGATATTTTTTTATACTTTTTTTTGTGCATTTTTCAAAGTGAATATGGTTTTTTTAATCTTTTGTGAAAATATATGCTATATAGTTTTAAAAACATGGTTGAAATAAGTAAAATTTTTGTAATAGTTTTGGCTATTTTTTTGTTTAGAGGATTGTGATGTTGTTTTGACTTCCAAGCAAATTGCGAAGAAAAAGTTTTTGTGGTGACTGCTTATTACTCTCCCAAATCATGACAAGCTTTTTATTACAAAGATACTTTTGAAGCAGAAAAAAAATTAAATTGAGAATGACTTTTTTGAGCTAGTGGGAAATGAGTTTTTAACGGAATGCTTGCTGCTCCAAGTTCTTATGATTTTGGTGGACTCATCTATTTTCCAGCTTTGTGATGAGTCTGAGAAATTGCAGATAGGTGATGAGCAATAGTCCAAGCAGGAGAACAATGACAAAGCTACGATCGTATCGATGTGTGGATGTGAACATGAGAATTATGACTCGTAAAGGCATTAGTTTTTTGAAAGCAGACAATTACTTGATATTATTGTGATGCTACCACTGTAAGGACAAAATGAATAAAGAGTAAAATTTGATTTGATTTAGATTTAATTCCGATACAAAAATATTTTTTTGATTCAACTCTGTTTATACAAGAATTGAAATACTGAAGGACAGATGTACGAGTATACAAATTACAGGAATATTTGATGAAATTTGGTTATATGGACAAAAAAACTGGATATTTTTGATGAGAAACAAAAAATGCTCTGTGTAAATATCAAGTAAAAAGATGACTTTCTACTTGGAAATACTGTGGAACTTTTTGAAGCAAGACAAGATATTTCATGAAAAATGAAGCCAAACTAAGATGATTTTTACCAGATTTCAGCGAAACTACTACAATTGAAGATTTAATTTATTATTCAAAAAACTATAAATTTAATGAAGAATTAATAATTAAGGATGAAGAATGATTGAATTCTAATGCTCAAGTAGTATCGCAACCAAAAATAATTAACTATTTCACTGAGCCATACAATAATGGGACGCAGAATAGCAAAATTTGAGATTTACAGGATATGTTAAGACATTATTGATTTTATGAATGAGAATTGACTAACACATATGACAAACAAACGGTAAATTCTGTACACAATTTTCAAGTCGCTATGTGAATTTTGGATAAAAATGATACAAAAAGTGCAGCCAGATGATGGATGTGACCAAGTACGAGAAATAAATTGAATGAAAAGCGAACCGAGTTTCAAGAATTCAAAAGAAATGGAGAATTAAAAATGAAGAATTAAATGTCATTCTGAATGTAATGAGTGAAACGAATGAAATGAAAAATCTAAAAATCCCTCGCCCTCAGCTTAGCTGAGCAATCTTCGGGCACTCCCTTTAAAAAGGGAGAAATCTTGTTTTAACATTTATAATATCAAAATGAATGAATTTATGCAAGAAGCAATTAAATTATCTAGGAAAAACATTGATGAACAATGTGGATGACCTTTTTGAGCTGTGATTGTGAAAAATGGGGAAATAGTTTGAAGATGATATAATCATGTAGTTAAAAACAATGATCCGACCGCACACGGAGAAGTGATGGCTATCCGTGATGCTTGTATGAATCTTTGAACTTTTGATTTATCTGGATGTGAAATTTATACTTCGTGCGAACCTTGTCCAATGTGCTTGGGTGCTATTTATTGGGCCAGAATCGGGAAAATATACTATGGAAACACACAAAAAGAAGCCGATGAAATTGGTTTTGATGATGGAAATTTCTACAAGGAATTAGCTTTACCAATATGAAAAAGATCTGTCCCAGAAGAACAGATTATGTTTGATGAAGCTAAAAAAGTTTTTGATGAATGGAAAGAAAAAGTGAAAAATATTAAATACTAACTTTTCCTATATTTTAGGATCAAGAATACCATTGTGAGAGACAGTAGTGTACTTATTGCATTGAAAATTTGCATTTGCCAAGATCACAGGTATCGACCACCGTAAATTATCCAGCAAAATCATCCTAATGCTCGGATTATATACATTATCATTGAGAGTCATTTCACATTTTTTGTCCTAATTGTTTGAATAATCTGTGGTATAGTAGGTACAGCTACAAGTATTCAAGCAAAAACTCATATAATTTCAAAAATATTCATCTAATATTGATAAAAAATAAAGAGTTATTTTACATCTTTTCAATAGTGCGTAGTTAACCAAATGTAAGTTCAATTTGTAGCTACTCACAGTCATATTTCGTTGTACATGCTACTTACCACTGCTGGACGGTGTGTCCTATCCAAGAATGTCCTATTAAAGCATGTTCTAAGTGCCTCAATCATTTCATTTGTGCAGTCTGACTTTTTGCAGTTGTAATATCAATAGGCATTACTCTCAGAGAAATACGATACATCAACTCACAAATCACTGAACCATGCTCTTATACTCTCGGTATTCCAGTATCAATCACCAGATTTCCTAGCGTGAGTACTTCAAGTTTTTCTCTGTTCGCTGGCAATTTGTTGTGCTCGAATCAAAGATGTGTAATTCAGAGATTCATTGTATGTATATGGTGATAATCATGCTTGTTCTCTCTCATAATTATGCCAAGCCAACCGTTCATCTTTAACCTTATCTCGATCAACATTTGAAATTACTTGATTTTGAGTTTTTATTTGTGATTTTAGTTTATCTACTCTATCTTGGAAACACTCTAACATATAAGAAATTATTTCTTTTTGATCTTTATCTTTTAATTTAATTTTGGAAAACGAATTTATTATCTTTTCATATCTGGAAATTTGACTGAAAGCACTTTCATTTTTCCACTGTCTATCTACCACCAGCATAACTTTGTCCACCTTCTCTTTGTCGGATTGACTGACATTACTTGCAAAAGAAAGTCATATAATAAATGGTAAAGTCGCAAAAGATAACCAAATTTTTTTGTAGTTTTTCATCTCAAAAGGACACAGAATAAAATATATTCTCTACATCATATAATAGAAAAAAATATAATTTTTGCAAGATGAGAGGATAAAAAATGAGAAAAACATTTGAAAAACATTTGAAAAACAATACAAGTAAACATTGTTTCTATTTATTTGAAATTGAAAATATGAGGAAAAATATAAAATTATTTAATCCATATGCTACTGAAAGTCTAAAATATGCCAGTAATATTGCATTAAATTTGGATCAAAAAGCTATTGACTGAGATTCGTTATTCCGATGAATTTTCCAATATATCAGAAATCATCAATACTTTGATTTGTTTTGTAATGTAATGTGAATAAAAAATATTGAAGTATTGGAAAAATATTATGAAGAAAATGTTACAGTAAATAATTTTTCACAAAGCGATCATGATTTGCCTTTAAATAAGAATTTGAGTAATAAAATTGAAGAAATTTTGAAAAATTGAATATATCAATTAGATCTCGTCGTTCTATTTTATATATCATTTTTTGATTTGTCCACTCAATTTAAAAAAAGATTAAGTGAAAAAAAATTGGGTGTAAAATATGAGATTGTAGTCAAGAACTGTAAAAAATTGCTTGACAATCCTGTAGTACTCAAATCTGGAATATTTGCATTTTTAGAAATATTGGATAAACTTTTTAGTAAGTTAAATTTAGATCCTAAAAATGTAACAATAATGGATATTCAAAATGTTAATAATGTGGGCGAAATGGATGATGTTTTAAATTCTATGTGATCGGAGATAGCTGAAGAGTGAGAAAATGAATCTGTCAGCGAAGTTTGAACGACTCAAAAGCCAGGTAAAAAAGAGGAAAAAAAGATGTCAGTAGATTATTTCTGAACTAATCTGACAAACGAAGCAAAAGATGGATTTACAGATCCTGTGATTTGAAGGGAAAACGAAATTAATCAAGTAATATATACTCTTTTGAGAAAAACTAAAAATAATCCTCTATTGATTTGAGAAGCCTGAGTAGGAAAGACCGCTATAGTGGAATGATTGGCTCAAAAAATCGTAGCATGACAAGTACCAGAAAAATTGAAAAACAAAAAAATATATCTTTTGGATATGGGTACTCTTTTGGCTTGAACAAAGTATAGATGAGAATTTGAAGCCAGGATGAAATCAATTTTGGAAGAAGCTCAAGATCCTTTGAACAATATTATCTTGTTTATCGATGAATTACACACAATAATTGGTGCATGATGACAAGACAATAATGATGCTGCTCAGATGTTGAAGCCACTTTTAGCCAGAGGGAAAATCAAATTAATTTGAGCAACAACTTTTGATGAATATCAAAAACACATAGAAAAAGATGCAGCTTTGAAAAGGAGATTTCAAGAAGTAATAGTAAACGAGCCTGATTACGATACTACCAGACAAATCATTGAATGATTGAGGCAGACATATGAAGATTTCCACGGAGTACAAATTACAGATGAAGCAATCAAAGCTAGTGTAAAATTGACTCAGAGATATATTTTAAACAAACACCTGCCTGATAAAGCATTGGATATTATTGATGAAGCTTGTGCCAGAAAATCTACAATGCAAGCAAAATTGGAGAATGATGATGAGTACAAAAAAATTGAGAAAAAAATTAAAAAAGTAAAAGAGCAAATTGAAGCTGCTATAGAAAATCAAGATTATTTTCAAGCTGCTGAATTAAAAGAACAAGAAGATGGATTAAAAAATGACTTGATAAAAGTAAGAGGAAAGAAAAATATCCCAATGAATTTGAGACCTTTGATTGATAAAAAAGATATTGGTGAAGTTTTGGCTGACAAGACTTGAGTACCAGCGAATATAGTAAATCAGAGTGAAATTGAGAAATTGAGGAATTTGGATAAAAATTTAAAATGAAATGTATTTGGCCAAGAAGATGCTGTAAATGCGGTGGTAAAGACACTTACAAGAAATAGATTGTCTGTGATTGAAAAAAATAAGCCAATTTGATCATTTTTATTCCTATGACCAAGTGGAGTCGGAAAGACATTTTTGGCAAAACAAATTGCAAAAAATTATTTCTGAGATGAAAATGCTATCGTAAGATTGGATATGTCAGAATACATGGAGAAATTCTCTGTAAGTAAATTGATTGGAAGTCCTGCTGGATATGTAGGATATGATGAATGATGACAGCTGACAGAATCAATCAGGAGGAAACCATATTCTGTACTACTTTTGGATGAAATTGAAAAAGCATCTCCAGATGTATTGAATATCCTATTGCAGATTTTGGATGAATGAAAACTAAAAGATAGCAAATGAAGATGGATTGACTTCAAGAGCTGTATAGTAGTAATGACTTCAAATATTGGAAGTGAAAACTTTAGCAAAAATAGTTGAGTAATCTGATTTGATGCAAGTAAACAAGACAAAGAAGAATTTAGTCAATATTCATTTGAGAAAATTGAATGAAAAATTATGGACGAATTAAAGGATTATATGACTCCAGAATTATTGAATAGGATTGACTACAAAATAATATTCAAGCCACTTTCAAAGGAAGTATTGGCAAATATATTTGAAAAGAATTTGAATGAATTCTTGTGCTCACGAAAAGTAAATTCACAAGTCAAATTGCCAGAATTTAGCAAAAAGAAAATAGCAAGTATTATTGATGAAATTTATGACCCACAATATGGAGCAAGGCCAATTGAGAGATATATAAACGATAATATCGAACCAGAAATCATTAAGCAATTAATTGGTAATGAATAAATTTGAAAAAAAATTATAGGTACAAAAAAGAGAGTCATGTAAAATACTGACTCTTTTTTATCTTGTTATAATTCATTTTTTAAGTTCCAACACTGAGATTGGGACCTCACAGTAGCAAAATGGTATGCAACTATCTTGTGCAAACTCATCAGGCTTTTTACTAACTACTACATTGGATGTGTCAATTATTTTGACAACATAAGCAATTTCTCCCTTGGCATATTCGTAATAATCTTTGAGAAAAATTGCCTCATCTCCGATTTTAAATTGATTTTTCATTTTTATCCTTTCTTTTTTTGTTTTATAGTAGCATATTTATTATTTTTTATATAAAAAATGTCAAGCCTTTTGTAAAAAATAATCTTTATATTGAATTAAGTGCTTAATTTTTTACTATGACTTTTGTTTTATCAAATCTAAAAAAATGAAAAGACTAATCCTCGCTTCAAATAATGAGCATAAAATCAAAGAATTTAGAGAGATTTTTTCAGATTATGAAATTTTATCTTTGAATGATATCTGATTTTTTGATGATATTATTGAAAACTGAGAAACTTTTTTGGAAAATGCACTAATCAAATGCAAAGCTGTACATAAATTTTTGAAAGAAAAATGAATTGAAGCAAATATTATAGCCGATGATAGCTGACTTTGTGTAAATGCTCTGAATGGAGCTCCTGGAGTTTATAGTGCCAGATATGCTATTGAACACGATGTGGTAGCCAATAGGGCGAAACTTTTGAAGGAATTGAAATGAAAAGAAGATAGATCTGCTTATTTTTTGTGTTGTATAGTAAAAATGTTCCCCGATTGAAGTTATATCTACAGTGAATGAAAGACTTTCTGAAAAATCTTGACTGAAGAAATTTGAGATAAATCATTTGGTTACGACTGTCTTTTCTTTTCAGATGATTTGTGAAAATCTTTTTGAGAAGCTACAGATGAAGAAAAAAATTCAGTTTCGCATAGATGAAGAGCTATTGAGTGATTAATTGAGAAAGAAAGAAATCTGAGTTAATTGCGAAAATGTGTGGCTAAAATAGGGGTAAATAGTAGTTTATAACTATAATAATCCACACATTTTTATTTTAAGAAATAAAAAAATGATGTGAAAATGTGTGGCTAAAACAGCAAGAGATTCCAGTATATAAATAGCATTATTAACTAATTTTAATTTTAGTTTAAAGTACAAAATAAAAATTAAAAAAAATGTGTGGTTAAAACAGCACATTATTATAGTAGATAACCTATTTATCTGCTAATTTTTTATAAAAGATGGAAAAACAATGTAAAAAGTGCTGAAGTTATTCAATAAAAAAAGATGGTAAAATGAGGAATAAACAGAGGTATAAATGTACCAACTGTTGATATGTATTTCAGAATGCGAGAAGAGAGCTTATGAATTGAGAATCTTTATGGAATGAATATTCAAAGTGAAAACAATCGTATAATCAACTATCAGAAAGACACAATATGAGTATTTATAAGGTCCGTAAATTATTAGATAGTTACAAATTACAAGGGATAAACAATAATAAGGTAATAAGTGATAGTTGAGATACGATTTCAAAAATCAATATAGAATGATCATTGCAAGTCACAAAAAGGACAGTTATAGTTATGGATACGACTTATTTTTGAAGAAGATATTGAATAATGGTGTTTAGGAGTCCATCACTCCATAAAAATTTATCATGGAAGGAGGTGAGATACGAGACGAAAGAACTGTATATCCAATGAATAATGGAGCTAAAGGAACAAGGATGGACAATAGAAGCGATAGTATGTGATTGAAGGAAATGAGTACTAGAATGATTTAAAGATATACCGATTCAGATGTGTGTATTTCATCAAATGAAGATAGTGAGGACACAAATAACATCACATCCTAAATTAGAAGCGAATAAAGAATTAAAGGATTTTGTATCAATGTTATGAAAATGTAGAGAAACAACAATGAAAGCATGGATAGAAGATTGGTATGAAAGATATAAAGATTTTTTAAAAGAAAGAAACGAGGATAATAAATTGATACATATTAGAACAGTTAGGGCATATAAAAGTATTATTCATCACTGGGATTATCTATTTACATATCAACACTATAAGTGAAAGATTCCAATTCCAACTACTACAAATAGTTTAGAATGAACATTTTCACACCTAAAAGAGAAAGTAAGAATACATAGATGATTGACTCCAGAAAGAAGAGAAAAAGTGATAGACGATTACCTATCACTTTAGCCACACATTTTTTTATCTGTACAAGCCACACATTTTTTTACATTATGCCAGAAATCTTTAATACTACTTATCACTTTTCCTTCTATTACAATCTCTACAAAGCATTTGGCAATTTTCGGCAGTGGTGGCTCATCACTGACTTCGTGGAGTGATATGGTCTGCTTCCATTTCCTCAATCTGAAAATGTTTTCCACATTTTGCACAAATTCAATCCTGTTTCAAGTAAGTTGCTTGTCTTTCAGATTCAGTAAATGCACGAATATTTAGATATTTCTCGTCACGAGTGAGAATATATGGATAAATTCCTTTTTTATTTCCAACTGAATCGTCCAAAATCAATTTCGCTGTTTCTTTTTCAATCTTTTCTGCATCGTAAATTTGGTCTTTAAATTTATTGTACAAAGCTCACCAATCCACTCATTTCATAAATTTACTACGCTTATGAGTGAATACAGATTCAAGCCAAGTTATCACATCTTGAAAATATCTCCATAACACACTCGCATTTGGATCATGCTGGTGATTTGCCATATAAACATCAATATTTCACTTTGAAATCCAATCTATCGCCGTTTCTAAATAATCCTGACGAATTGGACTACCATTCAAGTAATCTTTCGCCATTCAATAAGCAGGACAACCAGTTTTGCTGAAATATCTTTTTGCATCGCTAACCCAACTTCCTGCATAAACTGCATTTCTGAGTTCTTGGTCGGTCAATTTTTCTCAAGCAATATTGATAGTTTTAAATCGTTCCAATTTTTCACTATCTTTTCCACTACAGAAATAAATCATTAGTTTATAATTCAGAATTTCTTCCTGTTCATCTGGTTGAAGATTATGAAAATATTTCATCATGTACGCAAAATCTCCGTTGATATACTGACAAATCGAAATCGTCCTCTGCTGTCAGTCAATCACTTCAAAAGTTCCATCTTCACGGACAGCCCAATACATCACATTCAATGGGAAATTTTTGGTAATCGTATCAATCACGGCTTGTCTTTGAGTATCATTGTAAATGAATTCTCTCTGATATGGTGGACGAATATCAAGTTTTCAGTCATAACCTCTCACTCAATTTTCAGCATCATCTTTGTATCATTTGACCAAATCACGAATAGGAATTTCTTTTAATTCAATTTTCATTTTGTAATAGAGAAGAAATAAAAATTTTTTTTTTCCTTTCTTTGCCCCTTTATAAAGGGGCTGTCCGAAGCTTGCTCAGCTATGCTGAGGACTGGGGATTTTTGAAGTTCCACGATTTATTGGGGTGAGGATTTTTAGACATAACCTGTAAAAATCCCCTCCCCGATAAATCGGGGTATCCCCTTTCGGTAAAGGGGAACATATTTTATGTATAATATTTTTTTCGTACAGAATGACTGATTATTTTTTGCGACGAATTAAAATTCTTTTATATACAAATTCTCAACGAACAAGTGGTGCTCATCATTTATCTTTAAATCATTTAATATAATATGGGTGTTCTTCTCATGCTATATTTGCATCAGCTCTTCATAAAATTTCAAATTGCTCTGGATTATATTTATCTAAAAATGTAATAGGAACTCATATTATTCAAAAATAATCACCTGGAATTTCTGATACTTTATTAACATTAATTGCATCATAATTATCATATTTTGGATAATCGGTTTCATTATATTTTTTAAATAATTCCGAAACCAAATCTTCATGCCTTTTCTTTATATCTAAATTTGTATACCAACAGATAGCTGGAACTTTTACATATCAATCATCTGGATTATATCATTTTCAAATTACAAATTTACGATTAGCTTCCAATAAATTAGGATAAGTTGTCTTGTAAACCATAGACATATTAAATCAATATCAAGTCCATAATTTGTTATCTCTTATTAACGGAAAAACTTCTTTATAAGTTATAGCATTCATATTTCACAAAATCAAAAATTTTTTATCATATTTTATCAGTTGTGATATGTATTCACGGAAAAGAGAAAATGGTGGATTCGTAACTATAATATCAGCTTGTTTTAAAAGTTCTATACATTCTTCACTCCTAAAATCTCAATCTCATTTTAAGTCGTGTGTTCAAATTTCGTTTGGGTCTGGAATATGGTTTCAATTTTTATCTCAATCATAAATTAGATAAACTGCTTTTTCTGATTTGTTTTCTGAAAATAAGTTTGGATTCTGATTTTTATAACAAGTTGTTATTAATCTTTTTAGTCATAATTGCTCAAAATTATAAGCAAAATAATGAAAGAAATTACTTACTCTTGGGTCATCACAATTACAAAGTACAGTTTTTCATTTAAAATGTTCTTTATAATGCATTAATTCTTTTTCAATGTCTGGTAATTGTGTATAAAATTCATCGTTTTTACCTCTATTTGCTGAATGTAAATTTACATTTGTTTTTGGCATAGTAAAAATAGTTTAGCGACTAAAAGTTTAATCAGCCGAACTATTTTTTAAATCCTCTGTCACTTCGTGACATCTCCTTTAAAAAGGAGAAAAAATTTAATAAAAAAGACGACTGATATTACCGAGTCGCCAAACAAAATTTTCTGGATTACCTAAGCTTTTCAGCGGATAATGAAGAAAACGATAATACCAATCGTCTTCATATATCCACTAAAAAACTCACTAAAAAGTTTCTTAGGCAAAAATTTTGTTGGCTCTTACCTTATATCAATATTTTCCAGAAAATCAAATAATTTCTGAAATTAAAAAAACAGCCCATATTTCAATAGACTGTCTTTTTTATTGTGCTGATAAAAATTATACACTCTTGATAATTTTCTTTACTACTCAAACTACTTTGCTCTCGTCGTACTCCGACAATTCTACATCTTCAAAGAATCTATTTACAGATTCTAAGTAAAATTTGTTGTCGTGTTTTACGATTTTTTTCAATTTTGGGAGATTGTTGTGTACGATAAACACAAAATCGTTTGGATCGTAATTCTGTTGCTGACGAATGAGGACTAAATCTCAATCTTGAATTTTTGGCTCCATGCTGTCTCATTTTGCTCTAACAAAGAAGCAATTTTGGACATCACTCGTACCAATAAATGCCATAGTGACTGGAATATTTTCTTGGGTATATTCATCAATCACTCTCTTTCCATTGTGTCCGCATTGAGCGAAACCAAAAACAGGAATTTGGACGATGTCATCCATCCTATCCGTCACAGATTCTCTAATCAACCTATATCAATGATTATCTTTCACAAAATAACCTTTTAGGATAAGTTGATTAAGTTTGTTTAAAACTGTCTGAGGATGATTTACTCAAATTGCGGCTGCAATTTCTCTCAAAGTAACTCATTCATCTCATGTGTTTTTTTTGAAAAAAGCTATCAATGCTTTTTGTACATCATCTAAATCTACTCTTTTTCTGACTGCCATGATAAAAATTTTATGAAATAAAATTTTTTAGCCTATAGCCAATAGCAGATAGCTAATAGCAAAGATCTGATTGTCCATATAAAACCGCCATTAGCTATTGGCTATTCGCCATCAGCTAACTTCATAATAATTTTTTCATTGACAAAGTCAACCCCTTTTTGACAAAAATGAAATTTTTTTTGACTTTTTAGATTTATTAGTTTTTAACTAATAAAAAAAGTCTTGATTTTTTATTTTTTTTTAATATTACTATTGGCGAACAAACATCGACGAAGCCACTCTGCCAAAAAAGATTGACAGAATATGGAATGCTCTTTTACATATATTATATTAAACGAAAATGGATTTAAAATTCGAAAAATTATTAGTACGACAAAAGTCAAAAGAAATTACACTTGATATTCAAAAAAAATTAAAAACAGATGATGACTGGTGATTTAAATCACAAGTCCAAAGAGCATCTATATCAGTCATGGACTGCATAGCTCAATGATACGAAAAACGATATGATGATGCGAAAATCAAGTTATACTTAGAAGCTCTATGATACAATACAAAAGTAATCAATATGATGAGCCTTTGCAAAGATCTTTGATACTTATCTCCAGAAACCGCAAATCATATACTATGAGAATGTATAGATTTAAACAAGATGGTTTACAGCTTGGTATCCAAAATCAAAAAAAGAAACGAAGTGGCCGTTGAGACCGCCGAATAAAATCATTCCCCGGCCCCTTCTTTGAAAACGAAGGGGAGGAATACTAAAAGTATTCCCCTCTTTTTCAAAGAGGGGTTAGGGGTGATTTAAATACATTCCAGGCTTTGATGTTTGTTAATAAGTTTTATAACTATACTATATATAAAAATGACGACAGTAAAAATGGATGACAATTTAAAGGAAGCTTTCAAAAGCATTGAAAAACAATTTGGTAAATGAGCAATCATGAGAATGTGAGACAATTCAAATGTCTGACTTGTAAACACTATTCATAGTTGAAGCTATGTTTTGGATTTGATTCTCGGATGATGATATCCAGAATGAAGGATTGTAGAAATCTACTGACCTGAATCAAGCTGAAAAACTACAATTGCTTTGCATGCTATCGCTGAAGTACAAAAAAGAGGTGGAGTTGCTGCTTTTATCGATGCTGAACATGCTTTAGATCCTCACTATGCAAAAAAACTTTGAGTTGATATAGATAATTTATTGTTATCGCAACCAGATCATTGAGAACAAGCTCTTCAAATAGCTGAAGAATTAGCAAAGACTTGAGCTGTGAAAATTATCGTAATCGATTCAGTAGCCGCTTTGGTTCCAAAAGCTGAAGTTGAATGAGAAATGTGAGATACTTTCATGTG